>NZ_JAPNKC010000001.1:9168214-9487142 GCF_026626705.1 Pyxidicoccus sp. MSG2 | reverse complement strand
GCAAGGTGTGCCCTGCTGCCTGCCCTACGCCTTGCCAGCTGAGCGGTCCGCGGGCAATGTGCCCGCCCATGGCGTCCTCCGACTCCATCGAGACCCAGGATGCCCGGTCAAGGGCAGCTCCGGACGAGCACGGGTCCCTGCTCGTCCTGGAGGGTGACTCCTCGGAGTTCCGCCTGCTGCCACGCAGCGGCACGCTCCTCATCGGCCGCTCTTCGAGCGCGGACATCCGCGTCGAGGACCTCTCCGTCAGCCGCGAGCATGCACGCATCACGGTGAAGGAGGGGGAGACCTGGATCGCCGACCTCGACAGCCACAATGGCATCCAGGTCAACGGCCGGAGCGTGAGGGGTCCGCAGCTCCTCCAGAGTGGCGCCGTGGTGGCGCTTGGCAACGTCATCCTCGTCTTTCCCTACAGAAAGGAGGAGCAGCACGCCCGGCCCGCGCTGGATGCCGCGGCCCTGCGCGTCCGGCTGGCCGAGGAGCTGGACCGCGTACGCAGCTACGAGCGCACGGTGAGCGTCTGCGCGCTGGAGCTCGGAGTCTCCAGCGTTCCGCCCGCGGAGCTGGTGCGCGCGGCCAGCGATGCGCTGCGGCCCATGGACCTCGTCGCCCAGGTGGGGACCTCGCTGATGGTCGTCCTCCCCGAGCTCGAGGGAGAGGAGGCCGAGGAGGTGGCCCGGGGACTCCTCGAGGTGCTCTCGCCGCGGGTGTCCCAGGTCCGCGCGGGGCTGGTCACCGCTCCCCAGGACGGCTTGAACCCCGAGGCGCTCCTGGCCGCCGCCCAGGCCGCGGCACTGAAGGCGCAGCCGGGCCACCTGTGCGTCAGCGGACCGGGCCTCCACTGGCTCCGGCTGGGCACCCACTCCGTGCTGGTGGCGGACTCCGTCATGGTGGAGCTCTTCAACCAGCTCCGCCGTCTCGCGGCCAGTCACATCAACATCCTCATCCACGGGGAGACGGGGGCCGGAAAGGAGAACGCGGCCTGGGCCGTCCATCACTGGTCTCCCCGGGCGGGTGGCCCCTTCGTGGTGCGCAACTGCGCCACGCTGTCCAGGGAGCTCGCGGAGAGCGAGCTGTTCGGCCATGAGCGGGGCGCCTTCACCGGCGCGGACCGGGCCCGTGAGGGCGTGTTCGAGCAGGCCAGCGGCGGCACCCTCTTCCTGGACGAGGTGGCGGAGCTGTCCCTGGAGATCCAGGCCAAGCTGCTACGGGCACTGGAGCAGCAGCGCATCACCCGCCTGGGAGGCTCGCGAGAGCGTGAGGTCGACGTCCGCGTGGTGGCGGCCACCCACCGGGTGCTGACCGAGGAGGTGCAGGCCGGCCGCTTCCGCCAGGACCTGTACTACCGCCTCTCGGCGGCGCGGGTGATGCTGCCTCCTCTCCGGGACCGGCCCCGCGAGCTGCCGCTGCTGGCCAACGCCTTCCTGGCGCAGGCCTGCCAGCGCGCGGGCCGCCCTCCACCGCACCTCTCCGCCGCCGCCATGGGAGCGCTCGGCGCCTTCGGCTGGCCCGGCAACGTGCGCGAGCTGAAGAACGCCATGGAGAACGTGGCCGCCACCTGCCCTGGCCCCATCGTCGAGCCCTCGCACCTTCCCGAGCCCCTCTACCGTGCCCCGGCCGCGTCCCCGGCGCCCGAGCCTCCCCAGCCACGACAGGACGCTGCCGCGGACACGCCCCCAGGGCCCCCCCGCCGCACCTTCCGTCCCCTGGCCGAGGAGGTCCACGAGCTCGAGCGCCAGCGCATCCTGGAGGCGCTGGAGACCACGGGCGGAGTACAGACGCGCGCCGCACAGCTCATCGGCATGCCGCTGAGGACCTTCGCCTTCAAGCTCAAGCGGTACAGGATTTCCTCCCGCGGTGGAGGCACGGCTCCGTGACGGGTGGCCGGCACCTGCTCCACCGCTGGCATGGTTCTGGCTGATGAGCCACCACCGGTGAAGGCGGCGGCACCCGCGACACGGCGGGGCTGCTCGAGTCCTCGCCATCGTTCAGGAAGGTTCGGCAATGGAGAAGAGGAAATGGCTCGGCTGGGTGATGACGGTGCTGATGGCCGCTGGGAGCAGCGGGTGCTTCTCGTCCGAAGCGCGCAGGCAGGACCCCGGCCCTTCGCAGCCGCCACCGAAGGACTCCTCCGAGCCCCTGCCAGTGGGAACCTGCCGTGGCGATGACTGTGAGGTGGACCGGAGCGCGCTCGCACTCCCCGACCACTGCCCTACCGGCCAATGCGACCCGGACGCCAACGGCCAGGGCATCTTCATCGCGGGGGGCTGGGGCTACTGCCTCCGCTACATGGGGAGCCTGGCCTACTGTCCCGAGGCCTTTGCCAATAGCCCCGCAGGGGTCGTGCTCAAGGTCCGATACCTGAGCAACCCCACCCGGCTCGTCGACACCCGGGTCGGCATCCGCCGGCGCTCCGGGACCCCGGGCAGCAGTGCCGATGCGCTGGAGCTGCTCAGCGTCAGCAGCGAGGGCACCGAGCTCGTCATCCGCTACCGCACGCGCGACAGGCAGGTGGTCGCCGCGAGGGGCGCCGACCTGTCCGGCCTGGAGCTCACGTTCTCCGTTGATGACCCCGACATCGGAGACATTCCGCAGCCCTACGACCTGCGAGTGGAGGCCGTCCCGCGCGAAGGCACCGCCGCGAAGGGCCCCTCCCGCTACAAGCTCTCCTATGCCACCACCACCGCGTGGCAGCCCCACTGTGATGGTGAGCCGGTCACCTTCCTGGGAGGAAGGCAGGTCGACGGCCTGCGGGCGTCGGTCGTCCTCAACCATGACAGCCTGAGTCTGACGACCCTGAGCTGCGAGTCGGGCGCCGTCGCCACCTGCCTGGCATGGGGCTATCTCCCCTGGAATCCCTCCACGGGCCGGGACGACCCGACGCGCGACTACCTCTTCCGCTCCTGCATCCAGGCCAAGCGCGCCGCCTACTTCGTCGGGCAGGGCGATCTCCGGAGCTACACCCGGAGCGGCACCCTCATCGACAAGCGGGACCAGCTCGGAATCAACCGGGATCGGCTCGCGCGTCCCGAGGCCATCTGGAGCCCCCAGGGCGCGGTGTGCCTCAACCCGGAGAACCTCCGCAGGCCGGAGCTCGGCGCCGCCGCCAATACCCACGGCCTGAGGCCCTGCACGCCCCTGGAGTGGAGCCGGCGGGGAAAGCTCGCCACGGGCCCGGCAACGCCCTAGCGCGCCCGCCGCGGGCCTCAGGGCCCGGAGGCCAGCGCCTGCGTGTCGCGCACCAGCGCCTCGTACTCCCGCCGGAGGAGCGGGTTGAGCTCGAAGGCCCGCGCGAGCGCCGCGCGGGCCTGGCGGATGAGCTCGAGGCGCTCCGCCGCTCCAGGCAGCGTCCGTGCGCGGCCCAGCAGCAGCCCCCCGCGAACGGCGTGGGCCTCCGCCAGGTCCGGAGCGAGCCGGAGCGCGAGGTCCACCTGCGCCAGCCCCTCGGTGATGGCCGGGAGCGCCTGGGCCGCCGGCTGCGCTTCGGACAGCCGCCAGCAGACCCGCGCCAGCTCCTGGTGCGCCTCGAAGTAGGGGTACAGCGCCACGGCCCGGCGGGCCTCGGTGAGCGCCTGCTGGAGGACCGGCACGGGACTCCTTCCCCGCCGCGCCGCCCAGGTGGCCTCGACCAGTCCCAGCCGGGCGCCGGCGATGTGGCAGTCGGCGCAGCGCGAGTCATACCGGTAGGCCTCCTGCAAGGCCTGCCGCCCCGCCGCGAGCTCGGAGCCGGGCTCTCCGCGCTCCATCAGCGCATGGACCGCCTCCAGCTCGTGCCCCATGGCGAGGTAGAGGTACGTCCGTCCAAAGGCCGGGTTGATGCTCTTCGAGCGAGCGAGGTGATGGGACGCCCGCTCCAGCACCTCGCGCGGGTCGGCGCCCACGGCGAGGAGATGCCGCGCGTGGAGGAGCTCCGCGAGCGCGACATGGTTCAGCGCCGAGTAGAAGTTGCCGTCCAGGGCGAGCGCCCGCGCGCCGGCCTCGCGCGCCTTCTGGAGCTCCGCCCCCGGGTCGAGCCCGCGTGAGAGGAGGTACGCGGCGGCCGCGGTGGACAGGTCCGCGAGGTTCGAGTGCGCGAAGAGGTACTTCGGGTCGCTGCGCACCGCCTGCTCGAGATGGCGCGCGGCCTGCGCGTAGGCCTCACGCGGGTCCTGGCCGTGCTCCCGCTGATGGTTGCCCCTCCAGCGGAAGACGAGCGCGAGGTCATTGAGCCCCCACGGATAGTCGGGCTCGAGCTCGAGCGCGCGCGTCAGCCAGGTGATGGCCTCGTCCCAGGCGGGATTCGGCTCTCTGCCCTCGCGCGCGTCCTGGAGCCCGCGCATGAAGTGGCCATAGCCCAGGGTGTCGTAGGCCTGGACATCGCCGGGGTCCAGCTTCGCGGCCTGGGCGGCGGTCGCAATCCAGTCGGCGAGGATGGGCTTCGGGTCCTGGCCGCCTTCCTGGAAGTTCATCAGCCGGTACCAGTGCATCAGCAGCCAGGCCTTCTTGGTGTACCCCCGCGCGCGCCGGGGAGCCGCCTGGAGGACCTGGTCCCCCAGCGCCAGGGCCTTCTCCAGCGCCTCCTTCCGCGAGCGCCCCTGCCGCTTGTCCAGCTCCGCCAGTTGCAGCCACACCTCCGCGAGCGCTTCGTAGTTGCGCACGTCGCTCCGCCCCTGGGCGAGCGCCTGCTCGTACAGGCCCAGGGCGCGCTGGAAGGTGGCGCGCGCCGCGTCGTACTCGCCCCGCTCCAGCTGCTCCATCGCCTGGGCATGGGCCACATCCCCGGCGAGCTTCCGGGCCTCGTACATCCACGGCGCCTCCTCCGAGGCCAGGGCCGCCGCCCGCGCTGCCGCGTCATATTGCCGGCGGTAGAGGGCGATGAGCCCCTCGAGGTAGCGAGGCGACTCCAGCTGGAGCCCCCGGCTGCGCTCGAGCGACTCCAGCGCCGGCACGAGGAACCGCCGCTCGAGCACCCGCTGCCGCTCGGCCACCCACTCCCCGCCCCCCTTGCGCCGCGCATCCTCCAGGGCCTGGTGGTACAGCTCGCCGAGCACACGGCCTCGCGCGTAGTGCAGCTCGCGCGAGTCCATGCCCTGCTCCTGCGCCCGCGTCAGCTCCTGGAGGGCCTGCTCCAGCTCGTGCATCGCCAGGTGGCCGCGTCCCAGCGCGTAGTGCACCGCGCCCTCGCCCTGGGCGCCCAGCTCGTGCGGGAGCGCGGAGATCTGCGCCATGCGCTCGCGGACGAGCTGCTGCTCGCGCTGGGAGTCATGCAGCGGCATCATGTAGGCCGCGCGCAGGAACCATTCGATCTCCTTCATCTGCTGCCCCAGCTGGCCAGCCAGCAGCGCGCGGCTGGCGGACTGCTGCTCGGCGTGCCGGGCCCTGAGCCCCGAGCGCACGCCGACGATGGCCAGCACCAGGATGCTCGCCAGCGACACCGCCGAGACGGCCACGAGCGAGCGGTGCTTCCGGGCGCGCTGCCGCAACCGGTAGAGCAGGCCCGGCCGCTGCCCCAGGATGGGCTCGCCGTCGATGTACCGCCCCAGGTCCTCCGCGAGCGCCCGGGCGGACGGGTAGCGCTGGCCCGGGTCCTTGCTCAGGCACTTGAGGGTGATGGTCTCCAGCTCCACCGCGAGCGAGGGCACGCGCGCGCGCAGGGGCGGCGGCTCCTCGTGGAGCACCTTCGCCAGCGTGCCGGCCACCGTGGCGCCGACGAAGGGCGGCATGCCCCCGAGCAGCTCGTAGAGCGTGGCGCCCAGGCTGTAGACATCCGAGCGGCGGTCGATGGCCGGCACGTCGCCCCGGGCCTGCTCCGGCGCCATGTACGCGGGCGTGCCGAGCAACGCGCCACTTTCGGTGAGGCCGTGCTCCTGGCTGAGCTCGTGCGCCAGGCCGAAGTCCATCACCATGGGGACGCAGCGCCCGTCGTCCTCCCGGGTGACCATGATGTTGGCGGGCTTCAGGTCCCGGTGGATGAGGCCCAGCCGGTGTGCCTCGTGGACCGCCGCGGCCACCTCCCGCATCACCTGCACCTTTTCGTGCGGGGACATCCCGGCGGAGGCATGGTCAAGCCGCTGCCCGTCGACGAGCTGCATGGCGATATAGGCCTTCTCGCCCACCTCGCCGGTCTCCAGGACCCTGCACACGTTGGGGTGGTCGATGCGCGCCAGCGCGCGGGCTTCCTGGAGCAAGCGCCTGGCCCTGCGAGGGTCATCCCCACGGATGAACTTGAGCGCGACGAGCCGGCCCAGGCGCCTGTCACGGGCCTTGTAGACGTCTCCCATGCCTCCGCGGCCGAGCCGCCCGAGGAGCTCATACCGCTCCCAGTTGGAGAGGGGGAGCGCCTCGTCCGCGTCCGGGGCGGGTGGGGTTGCCGGAGTCTCCGCCTCCTGGGAGCCCTTCTCCGCGGCAACGGAGACGGTCGGCAGGATCTCGCGGCGCGAGCCATCCGCCGCGGTCGGGCCCCGAGGCCGTTCACCCTTGCCAGAAGCCGGCATGGCCCCACGTTACCCCACGCCGGACCGGCGACGACATGCCCCGCTCGTGCCGACGGGCCTGTGCAACTGTTGCACAGGCCCGCCGGAGCGGGACGGCAAGTGTTGCAAAGCAATGCAAGGCTGGCACGAGCACCGGCTGCGGAGCGGCCCATGGACCGCGGCTCGCGCCCTCCAACCACGGCACGAGGGTTGCTCTTCCCGAGGGAGATCCACCGCGGATCGACTCGACGGCCCCCCCTGAGCGGGGCCGTCCACCCACGAGGAGAACACATGAGGACACGCAGTTGTCGTTCCGGCCTTGGAAGCATGCTCGCCCTGACCCTTGCGCTCGCCATGGGGTGCGGCGGCGTCGACGACGCCACGACTCCGGACCTGGAGGAGTCTGGCCGGGGGACCGACGTTCCAGAAGAGGTGACCACGACGGAGCAGGCCCTCACGGTCTTCTACGGCACCCACAACCATGGTGGCGACCTGTTCCCCGGGGAGTACGAAATCCTCATGGGCACGGCCTGTGGGGGGGACTACGTGCGCAACTTCTTCAACGTGTGGAACGTCGGGAATGGCAGCTGCTCTGCCATCGACTGGGCCTCGCCCGACGCCAGGGATTGCCGTGTCCGCGTGCGCATCAATCGCTCCGGCGGCTACGCCAATGGCACGTGCCACGTCCAGGTCGACGCGTCGCCCCTCAGTGAGATCTGCGGCGCGCACGACAAGTGCGCCACGGGCACGAAGCTGCATCCGCTCTGCGGCAGCGCCGTGTCGGCGGTCTGCGCCGCCGACCCGTTCTGCTGCAACAACTCGTGGGACTCCCTCTGCGTGAACAAGGTCTTCTCGGTGGGCAACAGCATGGCGTGTGTGAGAAACAGCTGCTCGCATACGCTGTGCACGACCGGCGGCCCGCTGACCTCCAACTGCGACGCCCCGACGCTCTCACCGAGCTGCGTGTCGCGCATCTGCGCGGCCGACCCGTACTGCTGCAACAACGCCTGGGACAACACCTGCAAGAACGCGGTCTCCAGCGTCTGCGGCAAGACCTGCAACTGATCCACTCGCGCGTCGTTCCCGGCGCACGAAGTGCGCCTTCTCTGGAGACATCATGTTCAAGCACGGAAGTTACGAAGGACAAGCATCCTCACGCCCACGACTGTCGTGGACGCATGGCCTCGCGCTCGCAGCCGCATTGACCTCGGGCTGTATGCTCGGCGCGGGCCAGGAGGCCGAGCTCGCTGACGACGCGTTCGACGGCGACGAATCCGTCGGGAGCGCGAGCGAACCGCTGATTGGAGGGACGGCGGGCCACCGGCCTGAGCTGGTGGATTTTCTGGGCGGATGCACTGGCACGCTCATCGGACCCAACTGGGTTCTCGCCGCTGCGCACTGTTGGAATCATCAAGAAGCCATCAACGACCCGTTGAACCGTGACACCGGGTTCGTCGTCAGGACTTCGACCGACGGCGTCAACTGGGGCACGATGGGCGGCGCCGTCTTCGTCGTCGACCGCATCTTCGACTTCAGCTCGGATACGCTCCTCGGAGCTCCGGACGTCGTGCTGGCGCGACTGGCGACCTCGGTCCCGTCGACCTTCATCAGCACGTTCCCGACGCTCGCGACCGCGATGCCGGCGACGGGCGCGACCGTGACGATCTGGGGCAAGGGCTGCACCAACTGGGACACCGGTGCCGGTAGCGGGACGATGCGCTTCTTCCAGGGTGCGTTCGGCAGCACGCAGGCGCTCTGCAGGGGCGATTCGGGCGGACCTGCGCGGCTCGGCACCGCGAGCTCGGGCGGAGCGATATGGGGTGTCAACAGCGGAGTGGGTGACATCTTCGGCAACGTCGTGCAGGTCCGCACGCAAATCCAGAACATCATGGCGACGTGGGGCACGACGACGAGCGACATCTCGTTCTCGAGCACGTGGTGCCCGAGCGCGGCCCAGTTGTACTGGGCGGACCCCGACGGCGACGGCGATCTCGATGCCATCTGCGCCGACCCTGCTGCCGGGGTGGTGCGCTTCGCGCGAAACACGAATCGGCGAGTCGTCGCGAGCGGCACCGTCGCGAGTACGCACTGCGCTTCCTCGGACAGCGAGGTCTACGTCGGAGACTTCAACAACGACGACCGCTCCGACATCGCGTGCCGGCGTCCTTCGGTGCAGGGCTTCCAGGTGCTGTTCGGCCAGACGGACGGGACGTACTCCGGCGGTTGGATCCGAAACGACGTCGTCTACTGCACGCACGCGAACGCCCAGCTCTACACCGGTGACTTCAACGGGGATGGGCGCACCGACCTGCTCTGCAAGGATCCGGACCGGATCTGGATCGACTACGCAGCGGCGGATGGAACGTTCGACTTCGTCACGTACTCGGACGAGTATCTGTACACGGTGTACTGCACACATGCCGGCGCGAAGCTCTACCTCGGCGACTTCAATGGTGACCGTCGCACCGACCTCCTCTGTGTGACTCGAAGCAACGGAGATCTCCAGGTTGATTTCGCGGCCGCGAGTGGGTTCCCGTTCACCAATATCGACTCTCACATCTATGTCGGCGAGAGCCCGGGCATTCCCTCTGATGCGTGCAAAGCCGGCGACAAACTCTCCATCATGGACGCCGACGCGGACGGGCGAAGCGACTTGTACTGTGTGAAAGGTACGACGGGCTCCAGCTGGGGCGGCTCGGTTCGGTCATCGGCGGCAGGCGCGGTTCCCTTCATCACCTTCGACCCGGCTCCGAACGGCTTCACCGAGCGCTACGGCTGGTCCCGCAGCGTTCGCCCGCGGCTTCTCGACGCGACCCGCAACGCCTCGCAGCCGTGGCAGCGATTCCTCTCACTCTGACCCGGCTCTGCAGGCAGGCCGGCGCCCTCAGTCCGGCTTCGGCCCTGCCCCCCGTGCGCGCCCCCTCCCCGCTCCTCCGGGGAGGGGGCGCGCTCCTGTGCAGGGGGCCGTCCCTTGCGCCACTCGTAGAGCGTTGGCCCCGGTTGGCCCGCCTCAACGCTCCGCGGCAAGGTGTGCTCTATTGCCTGCCCTACAGCCCCTCGGACAGGAGACCGCCCGGTGAAATCGCTCCCCCTGCTTGCCGCCCTCTTCGCCTGCGCCGCCGTGCCCGGCGGTGGTGCCCTCGCGGCGGAGCCGCCCTCCCCCGTCCTCGGCGGCATCGACGCCATCTATCCCGACCTGGATGCGCTCTACCGCGACCTGCACCAGTCGCCCGAGCTGTCGCAACAGGAAGAGAAGACGGCGGCGAAGCTCGCGGAGCGCCTGCGCAAGCTGGGCTACGAGGTGACGCCGAAGGTGGGCGGCCACGGCATCGTCGCGCTGCTCCGCAACGGCAAGGGCCCCACCGTGATGCTGCGCACGGACCTGGATGCGCTGCCGGTGGAGGAGAAGACGGGGCTGCCCTACGCCAGCCAGGTGAAGGTGAAGGACGCGTCGGGAAGCACGGTGTCGGTGATGCACGCGTGCGGACATGACGTGCACATGACGTCGTGGCTGGGGACGGCCACGCTGCTCGCGAAGTCGAAGGACAAGTGGCGCGGCACGGTGATGCTGGTGGGGCAGCCAGCCGAGGAGCTTGGCGCGGGCGCCCGGGCCATGCTGGCGGACGGCCTCTTCAAGCGCTTCCCCAAGCCGGACTTCGCCGTCGCCATGCACACCGTGGGCACCGCGGCGTCGGGGACGGTGCAGTTCACCCCCGGCTATTCGATGGCGAGCGTGGACTCCATCGACATCACGCTCTACGGCAAGGGCGGGCACGGCGCGTATCCGCACACCACGGTGGACCCGGTGGTGATGGCGGCGCGCACCATCCTCTCGCTGCAGACGCTCATCAGCCGCGAGAAACACCCGCTGGAGCCCGCGGTGCTGACGGTGGGCTCCATCCACGGCGGCACCAAGCACAACATCATCCCGGACGACGTGAAGCTCCAGCTCACGCTGCGCACGTACAAGCCCGAGGTGCGAAAGGTCCTGCTGGCCGGCATCGAGCGCGTGACGAAGGCGGAGGCCCTGGCCGCCAACGCGCCCCGCACGCCCGACATCGCCGTCACCGAGGGCACGCCCGCGAACTTCAACGACCCGGAGTTGACGAAGCGGCTGGTGGGCGCGGTGGGCCGCGTACTCGGCCCGCAGAACCTGAGTGAAACGCAGCCCGTCATGGGCGGCGAGGACTTCGCCGAGTACGGCCGCACGGGCATTCCCGCCGTCATGCTCTGGCTCGGCATCACCGAGCCCAAGCGCCTCGCCCAGGCCCAGGCCGCGGGAGAAGCGCTGCCCTCCGCGCACTCGCCCCTCTATGCGCCGGACCGCGAGCGCTCGCTGCGCACCGGTGTCACCACGCTGACCACCGCCGCGCTGGAGCTGCTCGGCAAACCCTGAAGCGGGAGCCGGACGCCACGGGCTTCAGGGCGCCCGTGGCGCGCCGCTCAGAAGAGGACGACGCCGCGGGCATTCGCCCCGCTCTGCATGTCAGCGAAGGCCGCGTCGAGCTGGTCGAGCTTGTAGGTGGTCGTCACCAGCTCATCGAGCTTGAGCTTCCCCTGCGTGTAGAGGCCGAGCAGCTTCGGCATGTCCCGGTGCACGTCCGCCGTGCCGAACCAGGAGCCGAGCAGCCGCTTCTCGAAGAGGGGCAGCACGAAGACGTTGAGGCTGATCTGCTCCTTCACGCTGCCCACGCCGACGACGACACAGGTGCCCGCCTTGCGCGTGCACATATAGGCCTGCTCGATGGTCTCCTTGCGGCCGACGGCCTCGTAGGCATAGTCCGCGCCACGGCCGTGCGTCAGCTCGCGGATGGCGGCGACCGGGTCCCCGGCCTTCGCGTCGACCACGTCCGTCGCGCCGAAGACCTTCGCCAGCTCGAGCTTCTTCGGGTGGACGTCCACCGCGATGATGCGCTCCGCCCCGGCAATCACCGCGCCCTGGATGATGTTCAGCCCCACGCCACCGGCGCCGAACACCGCCACCGTCTGGCCCGGCGGCATCTCGGCGGTGTTGAACACCGCCCCCACGCCCGTCGCCACCGCGCAGCCAATCAGCGCCGCCTTGTCCAGCGGAGCGTCGGCGGGGAGCCGTACCGCCGCGCGCGCGTGGACGACGGCGTACTCGGCCAGGGCCCCCAACGCGGAGAAGACGTTCAGGTCCTGCTCCCCCTTGCGCAGCCGGGTGCTGCCGTCCGGCATCCGGTTGCTCGCGTTGATCTTCTCCCCGAGCACGCACAGGTTGGGGCGCTGGATGCGGCAGTAGTAGCACTCACCGCACTGGGCCACCCACGAGAGGACGACCTTGTCGCCCTTCTTCACGTGGGTGACGCCCTCGCCCACTTCCTCGACGATGCCCGCGCCCTCGTGGCCCAGCACGCATGGCAGCTTCATCTTCACGGTGCCGTTCAGCACCGACAGGTCCGTGTGACAGACGCCACACGCGACCATGCGGACGAGGACTTCCTGGGCCCTCGGCGCGTCGAGGCGGACGTCGTCGATGGTCAGCTTGTCCTTCTCGAAACACACAGCAGCCTTCATGGTGGCGACTCCGGGTGTAGGGAGGAACAGCGGGTGGGCGCTCAGAGCTGCACGGCCTTGTGCTCCAGGAACTCCTCCAGCCCGTACCGGCCGAACTCGCGGCCATGCCCGGACTGCTTGTAGCCACCGAAGGGTGCCAGCGGATTGAAGCGCCCGCCGTTGATATCCACCTGTCCGGTGCGCATCCGCCGGGCGACGCGCTTCGCCCGCTCGACGTCGTTGGACCAGACGGCGCCGGACAGGCCGTAGATGGTGCCGTTGGCGATGCGGAGGGCATCGTCCTCGTCCTCGTACGGCATGATGACGAGGACGGGCCCGAAGATTTCCTCCTGGGCGATGGTCATCTCCGGCGTGACGCCCGCGAAGACGGTGGGCTTCACGTAGTAGCCCTTCGCAAGCCCCTCGGGCGGCTCGGCGCCACCCGCGACGAGCTGGGCGCCCTCGCGGACGCCCTGCTGGATGTACTCGCGGACGCGCGTGCGCTGCGCGTTGGAGATGAGCGGGCCCAGCTTCGCCTCGCCCTTGAACGGGTCTCCGACGGTGAAGCTCGCGGCCACCTCGGCCGCGAGGCGCGCCGCTTCTTCATGCAGGGCGCGCGGCACGAGCAGGCGCGTGTGCGCCGAGCACGTCTGCCCGGAGTTGAGGAAGCAGTTGCCCACCACCCGCTTCACGACATTCTTGAGGTTGGCGTCATCGAGGACGAGGGCCGCCGACTTGCCGCCCAGCTCCAGGGCCACGCGCTTGATGGTGGCGGAGGCCACTTCGGAGATGCGCCGCCCCGCGCGCGTGGAGCCCGTGAAGGACACCATGTCCACGTCGGGATGCCGGACGAGCGCCTCGCCAACAACGGTGCCCGTGCCCGACACGAGGTTGAAGACGCCGGCCGGGACGCCCGCCTCGTGGATGACTTCCGCGAGGAGGAAGGCGTTGAGGGGCGCCACCTCGCTGGGCTTGAGCACCACCGTGCAGCCCGCGGCCAGCGCCGGGGCGACCTTGGCGATGATTTGATGGAGCGGATAGTTCCAGGGGGTGATGCAGGCCACCACGCCCACCGGCTCGCGCACCACCAGCGAGTTGCCCACCTGCTCCTCGAAGGCGAACTCCTGGAGCAGCTTCACGTAGCTGCCCGTCACGGTGATGGGCGTGCCCACCTGGATGGGCTTCGCCAGCCCCAGGGGCATGCCCACCTCGCCGGTAATCGTCTTCGCCAGGTCGTCCTGCCGCGCCGTCAGGCCGTCGTGAATCCGCTGAAGCACCTGGGCACGCTCGGCGGCGGGGCGGGTGGACCACGCCTCGAAGGCGGCGCGTGCGGCGCGCACCGCGAGGTCCACGTCCTCCGCGGTGCCCTCGGGGATGCGGCCCATCACCTCCTCGGTGGAGGCGCTGAGCACGTCGATGTGGCCCCTGCCCCGCGAGGGCGACCACTCACCATTGATGTACAGCTTTTCGAAGCCGTGCATGGCTGTCTCCCACAGGTCAGCTGAAGGCCTGGATGCCCGTCTGCGCACGCCCGAGGATGAGCGCGTGGACATCGTGGGTGCCCTCGTAGGTGTTCACCGCTTCCAGGTTCATCACGTGCCGGATGACGTGGTACTCGTCCGCGATTCCGTTGCCGCCGAGCATGTCGCGGGCAACGCGCGCGATATCCAGCGCCTTGCCGCAGTTGTTCCGCTTGAGCAGCGAGATGGCCTCCGGCGCGGCCTTCTCCGCGTCCTTCAGCCGCCCCAGACGGAGCGCCGCCGTCAGCCCCAGCGTGATTTCCGTCTGCATGTCCGCCAGCTTCTTCTGGATGAGCTGCGTGGCGGCCAGGGGCCGGCCGAACATCTGCCGCTCCAGCGTGTACGCGCGCGCCGTGTGCCAGCAGAACTCCGCCGCACCCATGGCCCCCCAGGAGATGCCGTAGCGCGCGTTGTTGAGGCAGCCGAACGGGCCCTTCAAGCCCTTCACTCCAGCCAGCAGGTTCTCCTCGGGGACGAAGACGTCGTCCATGGCGATGCCGCCCGTCACCGAGGCCCGCAATGAGAACTTGCCCTCGATCTTCGGCGCGGTGAGCCCCTTCATGCCCTTCTCCAGCACGAAGCCGCGAATCTCGTCCTGCTCGTCCTTCGCCCAGACGACGAAGACGTCCGCGATGGGTGAGTTGGTAATCCACTGCTTGGTGCCGGAGAGGAGGTAGCCCCCCGGTGCCCGACGGGCCCGGCTGCGCATGGAGCCCGGGTCGGAGCCAGCGTCCGGCTCCGTCAACCCGAAGCAGCCGACGAGCTCGCCCTTCGCCAGCCCCGGCAGGTACTTGCGACGCTGGTCTTCCGATCCGTAGGCATGAATCGGATACATCACCAGTGACGACTGCACGCTCATCGCGGAGCGGTAGCCGGAGTCCACGCGCTCCACCTCGCGCGCGAGCAGGCCGTAGGCCACATAGGAGACTCCGGCCCCGCCGTACTCAGGCGGGAGCGTTGAGCCCAGCAGGCCAAGGCCGCCCAGCTCGTTCATGATTTCGCGGTGGAACACCTCGTGGCGGTTGGCCTCGAGGACGCGCGGCATGAGCTGCCGCTGGCAGTAGTTGTGCGCGGTGTCGCGCAGCAGCCGCTCCTCTTCCTTCAGCTCCTCTTCGAGGAGGAACGGGTCTTCCCACCGGAACGGCGTGCGCTGACTCATGAGTATCAAACCCTCTCCAGGATGGCGGCGATGCCCTGCCCCACGCCGATGCACATGCTGACGAGCGCGTAGCGCCCTCCACCGAGCTGAAGCTGCCGCGCCGCCGTCAGCGCCAGGCGCGCGCCCGAGGCCCCCAGCGGATGGCCGACAGCGATGGCGCCGCCGTTCGGATTCACGCGGCTGTCATCCTCAGCCAATTCCAGCAGCTTGAGGCAGCCCAGCACCTGCACGGCGAAGGCTTCGTTGATTTCGATGACGTCCAGGTCCGCGAGCGACAGCCCAGCCCGCTCCAGCGCCTTGCGCGAGGCGGGCACCGGCCCCAGGCCCATGGTGCGCGGCGGCACCCCGGCCACGGCCGCCGAGACAATACGTGCCAACGGCTTGCACCCGGCCCGCTCGCCCACGCCCAACGTGCCCACCAGCAGCGCAGCGGCCCCGTCGTTGATGCCCGAGGCATTGCCCGCGGTGACGACGCCCTCCGGCGCGAGCGGCTTCAGCACGGCCAGCTTGTCGAGCGTGGTGTCCGGACGCGGGTGCTCATCCACCGCCACCGTGGTGACGGCGCCCTTGCGGCCCGGAAGCTCCACGGGCATCAGCTCCCCGGAGAAGAAGCCCGCCTTCAGCGCGGCGGCGTACTTCTGCTGGGAGGCCAGCGCGAAGCGGTCACTCGACTCGCGGCCCAGGCCCAGCTCGCTCGCGATGTTGTCCGCCGTCTCCGGCATGGTGTCGTCGCCGAAGCCCGCCACGAGGCGCGGGTTGGGGAAGCGCGCGCCCATCGTCGTGTCGTAGATGCGCGCGTCGCGGCTGTAGGCGGACTCTGCCTTGGCCAGGGCGAAGGGCGCTCGGCTCATGCTCTCCACGCCGCCCGCGACGAACAATTCTCCCTGCCCCGCCGTGGCGGCGCGCGCCGCGTCGAGCACCGCGGCCAGGCCGCTGCCGCACAGGCGGTTGACGGTGAGGCCCGCCACTTCCATGGGAAGTCCCGCGAGCAGCGCGGCGTGCCGGGCCACGTTGCGGCTGTCCTCGCCCGCCTGATTGGTGCAGCCGGCGATGACGTCCTCCACCTCGTGCGCCTCGAAGGGGCCACGGGCGAGCAATGCCCGGATGACGCCGGCGAGCAGGTCATCGGGACGCACCGGGGCCAGCGTGCCGGCGTGCCGGCCGAACGGGGTGCGCAGTCCGTCGTAGAGATAGGCGCTCATGCGATTCATCCCTCCGGAGTGAGCAGCGACACGCCGAGGCGCGCCCGGCGGGAGAGCCATGGACTGGCGCGGTAGCGCGGGTCTCCCGTGGCGGAGTGCAGGGCCTCCAGCGCCTTCAGCACACGGCCCGGGCCCAGCGCGTCGCCCCAGGCCAGCGGCCCTCGTGGGTAGCCGAGCCCGAGCGTGACGGCGGCGTCGATGTCCTCCGGACTGGCGATGCGCTGCTGCGCGATGTCACAGGCGATGTTGACGATGGTGGCCAGCACCCGCTGGGCGACGAACCCCGGGCTGTCGTGGATGCGCGACACCGCCGTGCCGTCCGCCGCGAGCAGCGCCAGCGCCGAGTCCAGGAACGCGGGCCGTGTCACCGGCGTCGTCATCGCCGTGCGGCGGCGCTCCGGGCCGAAGAGCAGGTCCACCGCCACCGTGCGCTCCGGGTCCACGCCCAGCGCCAGCGCCGTGGTGGTGGCGTCGCGGCCCAGTGGCGCCACGAGGCAGAGCGACTCGGGGGCCGGGCGCTGCCCCTCGTCCCATATCCAGCCCGCGGCCGTCACCACGTTCCGCAGCGCGTCTCGCCAGGCCGGCTCGTCGGCGTCAATCCACACCGGGCGGCGCGCTCCCGCAGGCACCACGGGGGTCTGCACGGGGTGCTGCCTGCCGCCCTCGTGCGAGTAGAAGCCCTGCCCCGACTTGCGCCCGAGCAGTCCCGCGGCCAGCCGCTGCCGCAGCAGGTACGACGGGCGGAAGCGGGGCTCCTGGTAGAACTGCTCGTAGACGGACTCCATCACCGGATGCGACACGTCCAGCCCGGTGAGGTCGAGCAGCTCGAAGGGGCCCATGCGGAAGCCCGCGGCCTCGCGGAGGATGCGGTCCACCTCGTCGAAGGAGGCGATGCCCTCCTGGAGGATGCGCAGCGCCTCCGTGCCGAAGCCCCGGCCCGCGTGGTTGACGATGAAGCCCGGGGTGTCCGCCGCGCGCACCGGGCGGTGGCCCATGCGCTTCGCGAGCGCGACGAGCGCGGCAGACACCCACGGCTCCGTGCGCGCGCCGTCGATGACCTCCACCACCTTCATCAGCGGCACGGGGTTGAAGAAGTGGAACCCGCCGACGCGGCCGGGGCGCTCACATGCGGCGGCAATCGCTGTCACCGACAGCGACGAGGTGTTGGTGGCCAGCAGGCAGTCCGGCCCGACAATCTTCTCCAGGCGCGTGAAGAGGCCCTGCTTCGCCTGGAGCTCCTCGACAATGGCTTCCACCACCACGTGGCAGCCGGCCAGCTCTGCCTCGGCGCGAAGGGGCTGGAGTCGCAGCGTCGCGGCGCGGGCCTCTTCCACGGAGATGCGCTCCTTCGCCGCCAGCGAGTCCAGCATTGCCCCGACGTTGGCGCGCGCCTCTTCCGCGGCCTGGGGACGGGTGTCAAACAGGCGCACGGTGACGCCCGCCTGCGCCGCGAGCTGGGCAATGCCCCGACCCATGGTGCCCGTGCCCACGACTCCGAGCACGAGCCCGGGCTGATTGACGTCCAGCATTGTCAGCGTCCCTCCCCGTGGGCTTTCGCGACCCAAGCTCTGTCGCGTTTTCCCTAATTTCGCACAGCGAAATTGAGTTTCGCAAAACCTTGACCCCTATCTACAGACTGTTTATCGTCCTTGCAATCCCACTCTTTCCAGGACCGCCATGTCTCGTTCCCCTGGCCATTCCGCGCCCACGAATGACACCGGCATCACCTCCATGGAGTCGCTGGAGCTGCTCGGCGACAGCGGCGAGGAGGAGGCCAAAGACAGGCAGTTCGTGACGGCGCTGGCGCGCGGGCTGGAAATCCTGCGCGCCTTCACGCCGCAGCGGCCGATGCTGGGCAACCAGGAGCTGGCGGCGAGCACGGGCCTGCCCAAGCCGACCATCTCCCGGCTGACGCACACGCTGACGCGGCTGGGCTACCTCACGTATTCGGAGCGGATGGGGAAGTACCAGCTCGGCACACGAGTGCTGGCGCTCGGCTTCGCGGCGCTGTCCAACATGGGCGTGCGCGACGTGGCGCGGCCACTGATGCAGGAGCTGGCGGACTACGCCAACGTCCCGGTGTCGCTGGGCAGCCGCGACAGGCTCAACGTCGTCTATGTCGAGCACTGCCGCTCCACGGCCGCGGTGACGCTGCGGCTGGACATCGGCTCACGGCTGCCATTGGCCACCACGGCCATGGGGCGGGCGCTGCTCGCCGCGCTGCCCGCGCCGGAGCGCAACTACTTCATGGACCACATGTCCAAGCGCGAGGGTGACAGGTGGCCCCGCATGCGCGAGGGCATCGAGCAGGCCCTCGCGGACTACCAGACGCACGGCTTCACGCTCTCCACCGGAGACTGGGACCGCGACGTCAACGCGGTGGGCGTGCCCTTCATCGTCCCGGACGGCGGCGGAATCCTCGCCTTCAACTGTGGAGGCCCTTCGTTCCTGATGCCGCGCCAACGGCTGCTGCTGGATTTGGGGCCTCGCCTCGTCAACCTGGTTCGCAACGTCGAAGCGGCCATGCTGCGCCGCTGAAGAGGTACTCCCTTCATGGCCTGTGATGAAGACACCCTGGCCCAGCTCCTCTCCACGCTGGACCGCTTCGTCAAGGAGCGACTGGTGCCCAACGAGCACCGCGTCGCGGACGAGGACGCCATCCCCCCGGAATTGGTGGAGGAGATGCGCGGGCTGGGCCTGTTCGGCCTCTCCACGCCGGTGGAGTACGGCGGCATCGGACTGAACATGAGCCAGGAGGTGCAGGTGGCCTTCGTGCTTGGCCAGACGTCGCCCGCGTTCCGCTCGCTCATCGGCACCAACAATGGCATCGGCTCGCAGGGCATCGTCCTGGACGGCACCGAGGAGCAGAAGAAGAAGTACCTGCCCCGACTGGCCTCGGGAGAGATTGTCGGCGCCTTCGCGCTCACCGAGCCCAACGCCGGCTCGGATGCGTCCGCGCTGAGCACCAGCGCGCGCCTCGACGGCGATGTCTACGTGCTCAACGGCACCAAGCGCTTCATCACCAACGCGCCCGAGGCCGGGTTGTTCACGGTGATGGCGCGCACCAACGCCGAGGACAAGGGCGCGGGCGGCATCTCCGCCTTCCTCGTGGAGGGGGGCACGCCGGGCCTGCACATCGGCCCGCACGACAGGAAGATGGGCCAGAAGGGCACGCACACCGCGGACGTCCTGTTCGAGGACTGCCGCGTGCCCGCCACCCAGTTGCTGGGCGGCCGCGAGGGCCAGGGCTTCAAGACGGCGATGAAGGTGCTGGACCGCGGCCGGCTCCACATCGCGGCCGTCTGCGTCGGCGTCGCCGAGCGCCTCATCCGCGAGAGCCTGCGCTACGCCATGGAGCGGCAGCAGTTCGGCAAGCCGATTGCCGAGTTCCAGCTCATCCAGGCCATGCTGGCCGACAGCCGCACCGAGGCCTATGCCGCCCGCTGCATGGTGCTGGACGCGGCCCGCAGGCGCGACGACGGGCAGAACGTCAGCACCGAGGCCTCCTGCTGCAAGCTGTTCTCCAGTGAGATGGTGGGACGCGTGGCGGACCGCGCGGTGCAGATTTTCGGCGGGGCCGGCTACATCGCCGACTACGGCATCGAGCGCTTCTACCGCGACGTGCGCCTGTTCCGCCTCTACGAAGGCACCAGTCAGATTCAGCAGCTCGTCATCGCGCGCAACATGATGCGCGAGGTGGCCTGAGCCTCCCCGGGAGAAACCATGTACCTGGCCCTTGGACTCTTCGCTGTCTTCGTCGCGCTCGTGCTCGTGACGCGGCAGTGGCTGCTGCACCGCGAGTGCGCCCCGAGCAAGAGCGAGCCCTTCGACGGGGACGTCTACCGGGTGGGCAAGGCGGCCATCGCCGAGCGCCGGAGCGACAGCCCGCGCGCCACCGTCATCTGCATGCACGGCTTCGTCGCCGACATGCGCTACTTCACGGACTACTACAGCGACCCGAGCCTCCAGCTCATCCTGCTGACGAGCTGCGACTACCACGTGCCGATTACCGGCCCGCGCTTCCGGTCCGCCCCGTGGGTGAAGGTGCCCACGGAGCCCGAGGGCTCCATCCCCTACGACGCCGCCGTCCTGGTGCAGGCCCTGGAGCACCTGCCCCGCACGGACAGCATCCGCGTCCATGGGCACTCGCGCGGTGGCGCCGTCGTCCTGGAGGCTGCCCGGATGCGACCGGAATTGTTCGCTCGCGTGGAGGTGGTGCTGGAGGCCCCTGTCCTTCCCCAGGCCCGCCCCTACACGAGCAGCACGGCCGTGCAGCTCTGGCTTTTGTCCTTCTTCGTACCGCTGTGGCGCCGGGAGCCCATCTCCCAGCGCAACCGCGGCGCGTGGGGCCCGCTGGAGAATGCTCGCAAGCGCGAGCTCATCATGGCCTTCCCCTTCAATCCCAAGCGCGTCGCCACCATGGTCTCCAACCTGCAAGGGATTGATGACTGGATGCACGAGCGCGACGCCTCGCTCTACCAGTACGTGCAGCGCGGCACGGTGCTCGTCCCCGGGAAGGACCGCGTCCTCGACACCCACTCCATGAAGGAGAGCGCCCAGCGCGCCGGGCCCCGACTGCAGGTGGTGCCGCTGGAGGGCTGCAGCCACTTTCCCCTGTGGGACCGGCCGGATGCGCTCCCGCCCCTGGCCTTCTCCGAGGCGCGCCCCGCCGCGCAGGCGTGAAGCGGCAGGCAGGGAAGCGGCTCCAACCGCACTGGATTTGACTGGGATCCTCAAGATCTAGACAGTTCTCCCGGCAGCTCTCCGAGAGGACTTTCTTCAAGTGTTCAAGCGTATCGGTGCCCGGCGTGCCCTGGTGGGGGCGACGCTGTGGCTGGTGGGTGGCTGTCAGTCGTATTCCTTTGTCGGTCATGAAGAGAAGGTCAGCAGTGGGACGTCCGTCCCGCTGGACCTGCAGGTGGCCTTCGCCGCGGGCGGAGGCTCGACGGCCGACGGGAAGCTGGTGGCTTGCGTTGGCCTGCCCGAGGGCTGGGCCGCGCCGGAAGGGACCTATACGTACCAGGCGCAGGACGGAGTCCGCGGCGTGGCGGACGCGGAAGTGACGGCCGAGGCCCAGACGGCCTTCGCCATCGCGGGCTCCACCTGGCACTGCCTCACCTCCGAGCGTGTCACCGTCGACGGAGCGAACGAGACGCGCGCCTTCGCGCACCTCCAGTTGCCGGTGCCGCAGGTCGCCCAGGGGGCCTACCGCGTGGCGTACCTCACGGGCTTCCGCCGCGTGAAGCCGCCGGAGACCGATGGCGGTGAGCCCACGCCCGAGCTCGCCCTCGCCGCGGACGCGGACGCGGGCGAGACACCCGCCACCTACCAGGCCACCGACTTCTCGGGGCGGCTGGAGCGCCTGCTCCACGTGAATGTGGCGCCGGCCACCACGTTCGACCACTGGAAGGCCACGTCCTTCGGTCCCACGGGCCCCGCGGCCCAGGCGTCGAGCGCGACCTACGGCAACGGCCACTTCCTGGCCGCGACCTCCGAGACGGGCCTGCTCAGCTCCACGGACGGCGCCGAGTGGACGGCCTTCTCTCCGACGATGCAGGGCGACGTGGAGACGGCCATCGTCGTGCGGGGGCCGGTCTTCGTCCAGGGCAGGTGGTTCGCGCTGTCGGGCGGAAAGGTCGTCGTGTCCTCCGATGATGCGAAGACCTGGGCCGTGGCGTACAGCGACCCCGTGCCCGAGGGCGCGGAGGTCGGCCGCAACTTCGTGGCCCTGGCCTCGAATGGCACCCGCCTGGTGGCCACGGGCGCGAAGGGGCTCATCGCCGTCTCCAGCGACGGCACCACGTGGACGGACCAGAGCGCCAACACGGAGAACGTCCTGGTGAAGGTGGTCGCCGGGCAGGACACCTTCTTCGCGACGGGTCAGCCGGAGAATGGGGACCTCTCCGCCGGCAGCCTCGTGCTGCGCTCCCGGGCGGACGGCTCCGGCTGGGACACGCTGCAGGTGGAGGCGCTGGCGGGCCGTGAGGTGCGCGACGTCGTCTACGGCAACGGCCGCTTCATTGCCTTCACGTGGAAGACCCCGCCCGAGACGGAGACCTCGGACGGTGGCGTGCCGCCTCCGACGGAGCCGGCCGGAATCCTCTTCATGTCCGAGGACCGCGGGACGACGTGGCAGCAGGTCCAGGGCGTGCTGCCGTCGGGCACCGAGCTGCCGCAGGAGCCCGTGGTGGCCTTCGTGGATGACACGTTCGTGGTCACCACGTCGAAGCTCGAGCTGGCGACGCTGACCACGCTGCCGCAACTGGAGCTGCGCGCGTCGGCGGATGGCCGGGCCTGGACGTCGTACGTCACGGGGGCCGCGGGCGGCTTCTCGTCCACCTCCTTCGCCACCGGCGAGCGCACGGTGGTGGCGGTGAGCACGAGCCTCTCGATGATGGCCACCCGCCGGGCCTGGGCAGGCCCCGCGTTCACCACCGAGTCGCTGCCCTACGCGGTGGTGGGCAAGGCCTACAGCGCGTCCGTGGAGACGAGCGGCGGTGGCGGAGGCACGGTGCTCTCGCTGGAAGGCACGCTGCCGGCGGGGCTGGGCTTCACGGCCGGCGCCATCTCCGGCACGCCGACCGCGGCCGGCACCGCGGACCTCACCGTGAAGGCCCGGGACGTGCGTGGCACCCAGACGTCGCACGCCTACAACCTGGAGGTCGTCCCGCCGCTGGGCATCGCGGCCGCCGAGCCGCCGAACGCGACGCAGGGCAGCGCCTACGAGGCGGCCTTCGTCGCCCAGGGAGGACGCGCGCCCTTCGCATGGAGCCACACCGGCTCACTGCCCGAGGGCGTGACGGGCGCGCAGCGGGGAGACGCCTACGTCTTCTCCGGCACGCCCGCCGCCACGGGCGACTTCGCCGTGACGATGAAGGTGACGGACTCCGCGGGCCAGAGCGCGGAGCTGGCCGTGTCGGTGCACGTCGATGCGGCGGCCACTCCCGCGCCGATGCCCGACGACGCGTCGGACAGCTGCGGCTGCAGCGGCTCGGGCGCCGCGGGCTTCAATGCGCTGGGGCTCGCCGCGCTCGCGCTGATGCGGCGCGTTCGCCGGAAGAAGTAGCCCACACGTCGTGACGCGGGCGCCCCGCCACCCTCCCGAGGGTGACGGGGCGCCTTCGTTTTTCCCGCGCCTCATGCCGGCGCGCGGAGGAGGACGATGATGGGAGGCCAGCGTCTCCTGCTGCTGGTGAACGCCTCCCTCCTTCCGCGCCGACCTCCGCCTCCCTTCATTGCTAGAACATGGGCATGCCCGGAGCCTCCCCCGCCCTCCCCTGCCTCCGCCGTCTGCTGCTCGTCGCCTGCTGTGGCCTGCTCGCTGCCTGTGCCCGTCAGGGGCCGGGCCCCACCGCCGCTCCGCCCACCGAGGCGCCCCCGGCCACCGCCGCGAAGGGGGACCGGTTCCCCGAGTTGGTGGACGCCGTCTTCGCCGCGTCCTTCGCCTATGCGCCCTCGAACGCCACCTCGTACGGGATGCATGAGTACGACGCCCGGCTGGAGGACCTGAGCCGGCCGCGCATCGAGGCCCGCATCCGCGAGCTGGAGTCGCTGATTTCCCGCGTGCACGCACTGGACCGTGGCGCGCTCTCCTTCGACGAGGCCATCGACGCGGATGCGCTCCTGCAGGCCCTCCGCGCCGAGCACTACGACTTGAGCGTGGTGCGCGGCTGGGAGAAGAACCCCATGACCTACGCCGGGCTGCCGGGCGGCGCGGTGGACGGGCTGATGAAGCGCGACTTCGCGCCGAAGGCGGAGCGGCTGCGCTCGGTGATTGCCCGCCTGAAGCAGGTGCCCGCCGTGTTTGCCGCGGGCAAGGCCAACGTGCAGTCCCCGCCCCGCGAATTCACCGACCTGGCCATTCGCATGACGAAGGGCTCGGTGGGCTTCTTCGAGGGCTCGGTGACGCAGTGGGCGACGGACGCCGCCGGCGGCGACGCCGCGCTGCTGGCCGAGTTCCAGCAAGCCAACGCCCAGGCCGTGGCGGCGGTGAAGGACTTCGCGCGGTGGCTGGAGACCGATTTGCTGCCCCGCTCCACTGGCAGCTACGCGCTGGGCGAGGAGCGCTTCCTCACCAAGCTGCGCCTGGAGGAGATGATTGACGTGCCGCTGCCGCAACTGCTCGCGCGCGGCGAGGCCAATCTGGAGAAGGATTACGCGGAGTTCGTCGCCACCGCGAAGCGCATCAACCCGAAGCTCACGCCCGCGCAGGTGATGGCCTCGCTGGAGAAGGACCACCCCACCGCGGAGGACCTGATTCCCTCGGTGCGCCGCTCGGTGGAGGGCGTGCGTAGGTTCCTGGTGGAGAAGGACCTGGTCACCATTCCTTCCGAGGTGCGCCCGCACGTGGAGGAGACGCCGCCCTATGCGCGCTCGGGAAGCTTCGCGTCCATGGACACGCCCGGGCCGTACGAGACGAAGGCCACCGAGGCCTTCTACTACGTCACGCCGGTGGAGCCGGAGTGGACGGCGCAGCACAAGGAGGAGCACCTGCGCCTGTACAACAAGCCCGTGGTGGACCTCATCAACATCCACGAGGTCTGGCCCGGCCACTACCTCCAGTTCCTCTACGCGCCGCGCTTCCCCACCAAGGTGCGCAAGCTGGTGAGCGTGAGCAGCAACGCGGAGGGCTGGGCCCACTACGCGGAGCAGATGATGCTCGACCAGGGCTACGGCAACGGCGACCCGAAGCTGCGCCTGGCCCAGCTCTCCGAGGCCCTGCTGCGCGACTGCCGCTACGTCACCGGCATCAAGCTCCACACCGCGGGCTGGACGGTGGAGGAGGGCGCGAAGCTGTTCCGCGAGCGCTGCTTCCAGCAGCCGGCCAACGCCTACGAGGAGGCCCGCCGCGGCGCGTACAACCCCACGTACCTCTATTACACGTACGGCAAGCTGGAGATTCAGCAGCTCGCCCGCGAGTACATGGCGGCGAAGGGCGCCAGCCTCAAGCAGTTCCACGACGCCTTCGTGGCCCAGGGCAGCCTGCCCCTGCCGCTCGTGCGCCGGCTGCTGATGCGCTGACCCTCCGCGGCGCCGCCCCGCCCGCCCCGCGTCAGTTGCTCAGACGCTCCACCAGCCAGACGCGCGCGTAGGCCCAGTCGCGCCGGACGGTGGCGGGCGACACGGCCAGCGACGCGGCCGTCTCCATCAGCCCCAGCCCCGCGAAGTAGCGCAGCTCCAGCATGCGGGCCAGGCGCGGCTGGAAGGTCTCCAGCTCCGCCAGCGCCCGCTCCAACTCCAGCACCTCGATGTCCATGCCGGCGGGGCCCTCCACCTCCGCGTCGCGGAGGCACAGCCGCTCCTGGGCCGCGTCGCGCATCTGCGCCCTGCGCACGCGCGCCCGGTCCACCAGCACCCGCCGCATCGCCCGGGCCGCCGCGCCGAAGAAGTGACGCCGGTTCTCGAAGGCCACGCCGCCGCTGGACAGGCGCGTCCACGCCTCGTTCACCAGCGCCGTGGGCGAGACGCGCGGGGCCGCGTGCGCCAGCTGACGAAGCTCCTGGTAGGCCACCGCCATCAGCGCATCGCGCGCGTCCGTGTCTCCCTTGCGCGCGCCGTCCAGCAGCACCGTCAGCTCCGACGTACTCATGGTGCCCTCCAGGGCATGCGGGCGCCGCCGACCCGGAAAATCCAGCGCCCTCCCCTGACCTACGGCTTCGCCGGAAATTCTTGAGATAGGAGGAGCAATTCTCCCTCATCGGGAAAACATCTCCTCGCCCCACGGTCTGGGTTCCCACAGTCACGCACATCCCAGGCGGTTGGGCGGGGGCCCTCGGGGGTGTGGGTGTCGGACAGGTAACGACCCCCGGCCCGCGGGTACACGGGGCCCGCGCGCAGCCGTTGCGGACCTCCGCCAGCCCGGGGCATCAGGCGGACGGCAGCCACAGCACGAAGCGCGCCCCGCCTCCGGGCACGCGCTCATGGCGAAGGTCCGCGCGCATGCTCCGCGCGAGCCGCCGGCACAGCGCCAGCCCCAGCCCGACACCGGGGGCCGTCTTCGCCGCCGTCTGAACGGACTTGGAGAAGGGCTCGAAGAGCCGCCTCGCCGTCGCGGCATCCACCCCGGGCCCGTGGTCCCTCACCGAAAGCCCCACCCGCCCCCGCCGCGTCTCGCATTCCACGTGGATGCGCCGGTCCACCGCCGAGGCCGCGTACTTGGACGCGTTGTCCACCAGGTTGAAGAGCACCTGCTCCACGGCGGACGGGTCCGTCAGCACGGCCACGTCCCCGGGCACGGCCACGCACACTTCCATGCCCGCCTGCGCCGCCCGCTGCGCCAGCCGCTCCGTCATGCGCTCCAGCATGGCGTCCACGGCCACCCGCTCCAGGCGTGCCGGGGCGCGGCCCCGTTCAATCCGGGCGTAGGCCAGCACGTTCTCAACCAGGTGGCTGAGCCGCTCCGCCTCGCGGTGGAGGATGTCGAAGTACTCCCGCCGCCGGCCCTCGTCCGGCACCATGCCCGCGGCCAGCATCTCCGTGTACATGCGGAAGGTGGTCAGCGGCGTGCGCAGCTCGTGCGTCACCGCGGAGACGAAGGCGCCCCGCCGCTCGCTGAGCGCCACCACGCCCACCAGCAGCGCCACCACCGCCACGACAGCCAGCAGCACGCCGCTCCACGCCACCATCAGCACCACGGGCAGCGTGGAGAGCGTCCCCGACGCATACCCGTCCGCCGCCGCCGGCCCCGGCACCAGCCGCACCGGCAGCGCCGCCAGCATCCGGCCATCCCCCTGCGACTCGCGGCTTCTCACCGGCTCCAGCACCGCGGAGGGCAGCAAATCTCCCACCTGCCCGAGCAACCACGTGCGCAGCCCGGGCCAGTCCAACCAGCAGCCCTGCACGTAGTCGCGGCCCTCCAGGCGCACGCGCCGCCCCAGCAGCAGCGAGTCCCCCACCCAGACGGCGCGCATCGCCACGTCCGCCTCGGCCTGCGGAGGCTCCTCCAGGAAGGCATTGGAGAGGTTCTGGCTCTGGCGCACGGCCTGGTTCGCGCTCCGGGAGCGGGCGCTGTACTCGCTCGCGTTCTTCGCCACCTGGGAGATGTCGGCCAGGGTGCTGGTGGGCTCGACGCGGACCTGCGCGCGGCGGGCCTGGAGGGGCGGCTCCGCCAGGGCCCGCCGCAGGTCCGTCTCCCGCAGCAGCGCTGTCAAGTCACGCAGACGGCCCTCCAGCACCGTAACCTCGGACGCGGGCAGCGGCGCGCCCAGCGCTTCGCGCAGCCCGGGCTCCACCACCTGGGGCGAGGACACCGTGCCGTCCGGGGCGAGCTGGAAGTGGAGCAGCACGTGCTCCGGCAACGGGGCCAACAGCGGCGAAGAGAGGAAGGCGGTGCCCGCGGGCATGGGCCGCCGCTGCTCGTCGAGCACGCCTCGCGCGGGGGAGACGGGCCCGTACGCCTCCGCCGCCACCGCGCTCTCGCGCGCCACCAGCGGCAGCAGGTCCGAGTCCAGCCGCCACAGCGCCAGCCGCGCGTTCTCCTCTCGCGCCGCGCTCTCGCGGGCCTGCCGGTCCGCGCGGTCCAGGCGGAGCGCGAAGGCGGAGAGCCACACCACGCCCGCCAGCGCCAGGCACAGGCACGCGCTCACCGCAATCCAGATGCGCCAGGAGCGAATCACGGCGAGGCCTCCCGCGCGGCGAACATGTAGCCCTTGCCCCGCACCGTGAGGATGACGCGCGGCTCCTCCGAGTCGTCGCGCAGCTTCTCCCGCAGGCGCGCCATCGTCATATCCACCGTGCGGGTCTGCACGCCGCGCGCGGGCAGGTGCCACACGCGCTCGAGCAATTCCTCGCGGGAGATGGCGCGCCCGGCGTTGTCGCCGAGGTAGCGCAGCGCGTCCGCCTCGCGCTCGGAGAGGTCCACCCGCGAGCCGTCCGTGAAGCTCAGCTCGCGTCGCTCCACCTCGAAGTGGCCGCCCGGGAAGTCGATGCGCACCACGCCCGCGGGCCGCTCCGCCGAGCGGCGCAGCACCGCCCCCGCCCGGGCCAGCAACTCCCGGACGGAGAAGGGCTTCACCACGTAGTCATCCGCGCCGAGCTTCAGGCCGTTGACGCGGTCCTCCTCCTGGCCCCGGGCGGTGAGGATGATGACGGGCAGCGTGGGGCGGCTCCTGCGCACCGCCCTCAGGAGGTCCAGCCCGTCACCGTCGGGGAGGACCAGGTCCAGCAGCACGAGGTCCACCGGGGTGCGCTCGGCCAGCCGCTGTCCCTCCTCGCGCGCCCCGGCTTCGAGGACTTCGTAGCCCTCGAAGCGCAGGGCATCCACGATTCCGCGCCGGATGGCGGGGTCATCCTCCACGACGAGCACTCGGCGCGCGGCCATGGCGGCACTCTACTCCAGGGTGAGCTGGCGCTTCTGCGCCTCGCGCTGGACGACCTGGCCGATGGCGCCCTCCAGCGTGTCGTCGCCCTTGGTGGCCTGCTGCTTGCGCGCCTCGGCGAGGAACTTCTGGCGCTCGGCGTTGAGCGTCTGGATGCGCTGCTGGATGTCCGCGCGCTCCTTCTCGCGGGCCGCGAGCCACGCCTTGCGGCCCTCGCCGTCGAGCCCGCGCATGGGCTCCGGCAGGTCCTCGGCGCGGACGCTGGCCACGTCCACCTGGTTCTTCTTCACCGCGTCCACCAGGTCCCAGCTCTCGTTGGAGTAGTTGCTCGAGGACTTGGCGAGGGAGCGCGACACCATGTTGGAGATGGACACGCCGCGCGAGTTGCTGTCCTGCGCCGCCTGACGCGCCTGGGCCTGCTCGCCGCCCGCGCCGTAGGCCACGTACGTCTTGTTCAGCTCCCCGCCCAGCCGGGCAATCTCCGAGTCCTGCGGCGCGGCGATTTCCACCACCCGCTGGTTCTGGTCGATGTTGAGGTAGCTGCCGTCCGCGAGCACCGCGGCGTCCTTCCAGCCACCGGAGATGCCCTCCTCGTAACCGCCGCAGTGGAGGGTATTCACGGTGATGCCCCGCTCCTTGGCCGACTTCACGGCGTCATGGAAGTCCACGGGGCCCTGGGTGAAGGGCTCGTTGCCGGCGACGAAGATGAGGCGCATGGCGTCCGGGTCCTTGCTCCAGGCGAGCTGTGTGGTGGCGTCGCGGATGACCTCGCCGCAGTGCTCGGAGCCGCCGGAGGTGCGCAGCGAGAAGAGGTGCTCGGAGATGAGGTCCAGGTCGGTGGTGAAGGGCACCACCTGGCGGATTTCGTCCCGGTTGGCCCCCGGGTCCGTGTTGCCGTAGGCGTACAGGGCCAGCTGGAGCTGCGGGGCCACGCCGTTGCGCTTCGCGTGGGAGAAGCGGTTGACGATGTTCCACAGCTGCGTGCGCGCCTGGTCGAGCAGGCCGTCCATGCTGCCGCTGGTGTCGAGGAGCACGGCAATCTGGATGACGGGCTGGTTCTGCGGCGCCGACGTGATGGGAGCCACATCCGGCTTCGGCAGCGGCGCGAGCACGGTGGACGGCGGCACCGGCACGGCGGACGGCGGCACCGGGCGCGGGGAAGGCGTGCCGGGCGCCGGCGTGCCCAGCAGGAGGGCGGAGACCGCGAGCACCGCGGCGGAGCCAAGGATGATGGGGAGCTTGAGGGCCGGTTTCATCGTGCGTCCTTTCGTACGGCGGTGCCTGTCCGGGCACGCTGAGGACAGTACGAATGGACGACCCAAAGGGGTGTAACCGGCTTGTAACCGGGGGCCTGTGGCTACCGGTCGTCCCAGAGGAAGGCCAGCTCCAGCTCGATGGCCTCGAAGGGCTCCGCCCGAACCGGGCCCTTGCCTTCATACGTGGCGAGCAGTGCGTAGCCCGTCGTCTCCCACCGGAACACCTCCAGCGTGCGCGTCTTGGGGTCCACCAGCCACACGTGCCGGACGCCCTCTCGCGCATACACCGGAAGCTTCTCCTTGCGGTCGAGGCCCCTCGTGGAAGGCGACAGGATTTCGCAGGCCCAGTCGGGCGCCAGCGTGGTCGCCACACCGCGAGGTGGCTCAGGCATCCGCTCGCGGCGCCAGCCCGCGATATCCGGAATCAGCACGTCATCCGAGAGGTGCAGCTCTGGCTCATCGAAGATGAACCATCCTCCAGGTCCGCCCCTGCCCCGCGTGAATGGCCCCACCAGCTCGGCCCCCAGGTGGGAGAACGCCGTCATGTGCGGCCCTGCCGGACGGGGGCTGGCGTACAGCACCCCGCCGATGAGCTCCCCAATCACATTGTCGGGGAGTGCCTCCAGGTCCGCGTAGGTGGCTGGTTTCCGTTCCATGCTCCGCCCATGTTCCCCGCCGCCCGTCTCCAGTTCCATACGTGCGGAGGTAACATCGGGGTCTGACGTGTGAGGGCGTCAACGCCGAGCCCACCTCCACAGGTTGTCCCCGAAAAGAGCGGAGCGCAAGGCCTCCCCGAATCGGGCGCCCTGAATCAGCGACTACCGCTCGTCCCAGAGGTAGGCCACCCGCAGCTCGATGGCATCGAAAGGCTCGGCCCGGATGGGGGCACTCCCTTCGTGCATCGCAAGCAGCCTGTAGCCTGAGTCCTCCAGCCGGAACACCTCCACCGTTCGGGCCTTGGCGTCCACCAGCCACACGTTCCGCACGCCCTCACGCGCGTAGATGGGGAGCTTCTCCTTCCGGTCCAGGCTCTTCGTGGAAGGAGAGAGCAACTCGCAGACCCAGTCCGGCGCGACCGAATAGGCCACATGACTCGTGGGTCGTGGCATCCGCTCGCTGCGCCATGCAGCTAGATCCGGCACCAGAACATCTTCTCCCAGGTGAAGCTCGGGCTCGTAGAGCACGACCCGTCCTCCCGGTCCGCCTATTCCCCAATCGAATGGGCCGCTCAACGCGCCCACCAATCGGGCGCCCGCCACGGAATGCGCCCCCGCCGGCCGCGGGCTGGCGTACAGCACTCCGCCGACAATCTCCCCGATCACAGTGTCGGGAAGCGCCTCCAGGTCCGCGTAGGTCGCCCGTTTCGATTCCATACCCCGCCCATGTTCCCCAACGCCCGTCTCCAGTTCCATGCGTGCGGAGATAGCACCAGGGTCTGACGTGTGAGGGCGGCACCTCTGCACCCTCCCCTACAGGTTGTCCCCGAAAAGCGCCGAGCGCAAGGCCTCGGCCCTCACGTCCCCCGCGTCATCAACTCCTCCACCACCTCGCGCACTTCACGGAGCCTTGAGGGCTCCGTCACCGCGACGAAGATGGTGTCGTCCCCCGCCACCGTGCCGGCGAGCCCCGGCACGTCCGGCTCCCGGTCCAACGCCAGCGCGAACACCTGCGCGTAGCCAGGCGCCGTCTTCAGCACCAGCAGGCTCGGCGGCGCCTCGATGATCCTCAGCCACGGCCGCACCGGCGCTGGCACCGGCGGGGCCTCCACGCGCTGGTAGCGCCCCGCCACCTTCTGCACGCCCAGCTTCTTCAACCGCCTCGACAGCGTGGACTGGCTCGGCGCCTCACCCTCCGCCTCCAGCAGTTCCTGCAGTACCGCCTGATCGCTGATCTCCCGCTCGGAGATGAGCCGCAGGATGGTCTCGTCCAGGTTCATTCACCCACCATGCATTTGCGTGAATATTCATGCAAGGGCCTGCATGAAAAATTTGGGAACAAGAGGCTTGCGCGCTGCGTCTTCTTGCATAATATCCGCGCCTCCCAAAGAGGATGCACGCATTTTCGTGCATATCCACCCACCCATGCATCCGGCCAGCAGCCGGTTGGAGCACAGGCCCATGAAGCACGTCACCCACATCCAGGACCTCGGGCCCGCGGGCGTCGAGGCGGTGCTCGCGCAGGCCGCCGCTTGGAAGCTGAAGGGACCGGAGCAGCCCCTGTTCCCCGGCGCCATCCTCGGCATGGTGTTCTTCAACCCGTCGCTGCGCACGCGCACCTCGTTCGAGGCCGTCATGCTGCGCGGGGGTGGCAACGCCATCATCCTCGACGTGGGCTCGGGCGTGTGGAAGCTCGAGCACCGCGAGGGCGCGGTGATGAACGCGGACCGGGCCGAGCACCTCAAGGAGGCCGCTCCCGTCCTGTCGCGCTTCGTGGACATGCTCGGCGTGCGGACCTTCTCGCAGGGTGGCGGCGACGAGGAGGACGAGGTGGACCCCATCATCGGCGCCTTCCGCAAGTGGGCCACCGTGCCGGTGGTGAGCATGGAGTCCGCGCGCGAGCACCCCTGTCAGGGCCTGGCGGACGTGCTCACCCTGCGCGAGAAGTTCGGCAGCACGAAGAAGCTGCCGGTGACGCTCACCTGGGCGCCGCACATCAAGCCGCTGCCCAAGGCCGTCCCCAACTCCTTCCTCCTGAGCGCCGCGGCCGCGGGCTGCGAGGTGCGCGTGGCGCATCCTCCCGGCTTCGAATTGCACCCCGCCGTGCGCGCGGAGGCGGAGGCGTACGCGAAGGCCACCGGCGGCAGCATCACCTACACCCATGACCAGGACGAGGCGCTCGCCGGCAGCCGCGCGGTGTACGCCAAGTCGTGGGGCCCGTCGGCGGCGGCGGCGTACTCGCCCAACGACGTCACCGCGCTGCTCGCGTCCTACTCCGGGTGGATGCCCACGCTGGGCACCATGTCCCGCGCCGCGAAGGACGCGGCCTTCCTCCACTGCCTGCCGGTGCGCCGCAACGTGGAGGTGGCCGACGAGGTGCTGGACCACCCGAGCAGCCGCGTCGTGGACGAGGCGGGCAACCGCTACCACGTCCAGCGCGCCCTCCTTCACTGGATGCGCACGCAGTCGCGCTAGCGCGCCCTCGCCCCCCTCTCCTTCCTTCCATTTTTTCTAGAGGTGCCCCGTGCCCCTGTCGCCCGACCCGTACTCCGCGCTCCGTCACGCCGCGCGCTACGTGCAGCAATTCCGCCGCAAGACGTTCGTCGTGAAGCTCGGCGGCGCCATGCTGAGCGACCCGAAGCTGCGCCGCTCCGCGTGCGAGCAGATTGCCCTGCTGTGGACCTTCTCCATCCGCCCCGTCGTCGTGCACGGCGGCGGTCCGGAGCTGGACACGCTGTGTGACGCCCTCCACCTGCCCATCGAGAAGGTGGCGGGCCGCCGCGTCACCTCCGCGCCCGTGCTGGACGCGGCGAAGATGGTGCTCGCGGGCAAGCTGCACACGGACCTGCTGGCGGACCTCCAGGCGGCGGGCGTGCCCGCGGTGGGCCTGAGCGGCGTGGACGCGGGCCTCATCAAGGCGCGCAAGCGTCCTCCCGTCATGGTGACCGAGCCCGGCGCCACCGAGGGGCGGCTCGTCGACTACGGCCTCGTCGGTGACATCGAGTCTGTGGACACGCGCGTGGTGGAGCACCTGCGCTCGGCGGACTACGTCCCGGTGGTGGCGCCCCTGTCGGGCGGCTCCGACGGCGCCGTCTACAACACCAACGCGGACACGGTGGCCGCGGCGCTCTCGGTGGCGCTGTCGGCGGAGAAGCTCTTCTTCCTCGTCCAGGTGCCGGGCCTGCTCAAGGACCTGAACGACCCGACGTCGCTCGTCACGCTGGCCAACCTCACGGACCTGGCCACCATGGAGAACACGGGCGCCATCTCCGGCGGCATGCGGCCCAAGGCGCACGCCATCCGGCACGCGCTCGTCGGCGGCGTGGGCAGCGTGCACCTCGTCAGCGGGGTGCTGCCCAACGCGCTCCTGGAGGAGGTCTTCACCAACGAGGGCAGCGGCACCATGGTGGTGCGCGAGTCCGCGCCGAAGCCGGCCGGGGCCGTGGGATGAAGGCGGCGGAGCTGCTCCAGGCGCTGGTGGCCATCCCCAGCGTGTCGGGTGACGAGGGCCGCATCGCGGACACCGTGTCCGCGTGGGCCGAGGGCTGGGGCGCGCGCGTCCAGCGGAAGGGCCACAACGTGTGGTTCTCCGTCGGGAGCGGGCCGCGCCGGCTGCTCGTCAACTCGCACCTGGACACGGTGAAGCCGTGCGCCGGGTGGACGTACGCGCCGCACGCGCCCGAGTGGCGCGAGGACCGGCTGTACGGCCTGGGCAGCAATGACGCCAAGGGCTGCGTGGCGGGGATGCTCCTCACCGCCCGCGCCCTGTTGACCGAAGGAGCACCCACCGGAGGCGAAGTCGTCTTCGCCTTCACCGCCGAGGAAGAGACAGGAGGCCAGGGACTGGGAACGATGCTGTCCGAGCTGGGGCCGCTGGACGCGGCGATTGTCGGCGAGCCCACGGGGCTGAAGCCCTGCACCGCGCAGCGCGGGATGCTCCTGTTGCGCTGCACGGCGCACGGCCGGAGCGGCCACGTGGCGCACGCGCACAGCACTCCGGCCCTCAACGCCATCCACCTGGCGGCGGGGGACATCTCCGTCCTGTCGGAGCTGCGCTTCCCCTCGCACCCGCTGCTGGGCGAGGCCCGCGCGCAGGTGACGCAAATCAGTGGCGGACTGGCGCGCAACCAGGTGCCGGACAAGTGCGAGTTCTTCGTGGACCTGCGCACCACGCCGGCCATGGACCACGCGGCGGTGGCGCAGCAGGTGGCCGGCGCGCTGAAGAGCGAGGTGCAGGTGCACTCGGCGCGCTACCTGCCGAAGGCGACGGGGGCGCAGCAGCCCATCGTCCGTGCCGCGGTGGCGGCGTCGGGCGCGGAGCCGGTGGGCTCCAGCACCACGTCCGACTGGGCCTTCCTGGGCGACCTTCCGGCGGTGAAGGTGGGCCCGGGCGACACCCTGCGCAGCCACCAGGCGGACGAGTACCTCACCCGGGCGGAGCTCGAAGCGGGCGCCGCCTTCTACACGCGCCTGGTGCGCGGCTACTTCGAGGAGGTGGCCCGTGGCTGACACGCTGTGGGGAAAGGGCACGCCGCTGGACGCGGCCATCCACCGCTTCACCGTGGGCAATGACCCGGTGACGGACCTGGCGCTGGCGCCTCACGACGCGCTCGGCAGCGCCGCGCATGCGCGGATGCTGGCGCACGTGGGCCTGCTGCGCGACGACGAGGCGAAGACGCTGGTGGCGGCGCTGAAGGTGCTGCACGACGAGGCGCGCGCCGGTGCGTTCGTCATCCGCCCGGAGCAGGAGGATGGCCACACCGCGCTGGAGGCGGCGCTCGTGGAGCGCGCGGGCGAGCCCGGCAAGCGCATCCACCTGGGGCGCTCGCGCAACGACCAGGTGCAGCTCGCCATGCGCCTGCTGCTGCGCGAGGAGGTGCTCGCCCTGGGCGCGCGCGCCGTGGAGCTGGCCGGGACGTTCCTGGACTTCGCCCAGGCGCACGCGGCCGTGGCCCTGCCCGGCTACACGCACCTGCGCCGCGCCATGCCGTCCACCTTCGGGCTGTGGGGCATGGCCTTCGCCGAAGGGCTGCTGGAGGAGCTGGAGGCGCTGCGCGGAGTGTGGGCCCGGCTGGACCGCTGCCCGCTGGGCGCGGCGGCGGGCTTCGGCGTGCCGCTGCCCATCGACCGGGAGTACGTGGCCTCGCTGCTCGGCTTCAGCCGCGTGCAGCGCAGCCCCATCGACGTGCAGAACGGCCGGGGCCGGCACGAGGCGGCGGTGCTGGGGTGGGCCTGCTCGGTGGCTGGCACGCTGGAGAAGTGGCTGTGGGACGTGCAGCTCTACAGCATGGACGAGTTCGGCTTCCTGGCGCTGCCGGACGCGTTCACCACGGGCTCGTCCATCATGCCGCAGAAGAAGAACCCGGACGTGGTGGAGCTGGCGCGCGCCCGCTGCCGCGAGCTGCGTGGAATCGCGCACCAGGTGGAGGCGGTGGCCGGCGGCCTGCCGTCCAGCTACCACCGCGACTTCCAGTTGCTGAAGTCGCCCACCCTGGCGGCGCTGACGTCCATGAAGGACCTGCTGGACGTGCTCGCCCGGCTGGTGCCCGTGCTCCAGGTGAAGGCCGAGGCGGCCGCTCGCGCCAGTGATGACTCGCTGTACGCGGCGCACCATGCCTACGCGCTGGTGGCCCGGGGCCTGCCCTTCCGCGACGCCTACCGCCAGGTGGGACGAGAAATCGCGGACGGAACGTTCCATCCGGACCGCGGGGCGCTGACGGCGACCCACCTGGGCGGTGCTGGAAACCTGGGCCTGCCGCAGGCCCGTGAGGAGCTGGCCGCCGCGCGCGCCTGGCTCGACGACACCCACCGCGCCGTGGCCTCCGCCACCGCGCGCGTGTGGGCGCTGTGAACCCCTTCCCCGTGAGGAGTGACGACATGAGCAAGAAGAACGTGGTGCTGGCCTTCTCCGGCGGACTCGATACCGCTTTCTGCACCGTCTACCTGCGCGAGCAGGGCTACTCCGTGACGACCGTCACCGTGGACACGGGCGGCTTCCCGCCCGAGCAGCTCGCCAGCATCGCGGCGCTGTCCGCGAAGCTCGGCGCGGTGGCGCACCACACGGTGGACGCGCGCGACACCCTCTTCCAGGGCTACCTGCGCTACCTCATCGCCGGCAACGTGCTGCGCGGCCAGGTCTACCCGCTGAGCGTCTCCGCGGAGCGCGCCTGCCAGGCAGTGGAAGCCGTGCGCATGGCGCGCGAGCTGGGCGCGCAGTCGATTGCGCACGGCAGCACCGGCGCCGGCAACGACCAGGTGCGCTTCGACGTGGCCTTCCGCTCGCTGGCGCCGGAGCTGGAGCTGCTCACGCCCATCCGCACGCTGGGCCTGAGCCGGCAGCAGGAGCTGTCCTTCCTCGCCGAGCGCGGCATCCACATGCCGCCGAAGCTGGGCTCCTACTCCGTCAACGAGGGCATGTGGGGCACGTCCGTGGGCGGCCGCGAGACGCTCGACTCGTGGAGCGCGCTGCCCGAGGCGGCCTTCCCCGGCGGGGTGATTCCCACGGACTTGAAGCCCCGCACGCTCACCCTCTCCTTCGAGCAGGGCGTCCCTTCCGCGCTCGACGGCGAGAAGCTGTCGCCCGTGAAGCTGGTGGAGGCGCTCAACGCGCTGGGGCGCACGTACGGCATCGGCCGCGGCGTGCACCTGGGTGACACCATTCTGGGCATCAAGGGCCGCGTGGGCTTCGAGGCCCCGGCGGCGCACATGCTCATCACCGCGCACCGCGAGCTGGAGAAGCTGGTGCTCTCCGGCAAGCAGCTCTTCTGGAAGGAGTCGATGGGCAACCTCTACGGCTCGCTGCTGCACGAGGGGCACTTCTTCGACCCGCTGGTGAAGGACCTGGAGGCGTTCCTCACCTCCTCGCAGGACCGGGTGACGGGCGAGGTGCGGCTGGTGCTGCACCCCAGGACGCTGGTGGTGGAGGGCGTGAAGTCGCCGCACTCGCTGATGGACGCGAAGGTGGCGACGTACGGGGAAGCAAACGTGCTGTGGACGGGTTCTGAAGCCGCTGGATTCGCCAAGCTGTACGGCGTCGCGCAGATGCTCTCTCACCGGGCCAAGGGAGGTTGAAATGAAGGTCTTCGTCGACAAGGTGGGCAGCGTCACCCGGAACCTGGGCCTGGGCCGCACGGTGCACCTGGCTCCGGAAGTGAAGGCCGAGGAGGGCGCGGTGGTCGCCGTGCGCATCCACGGAGAGAAGAGCGTCTACAACCAGCTCGAGGACCCGCACGGGCGCCTCGTCACCCTGCACGCGGGTGACATCGTCGTGGGCGCCCTGGGGCACCGCAACGCGCTGCACGGCTACGAGGGCGTGGTGCCCGAGTCCGTCACCGTGGGCCAGCGCCTGCACGTGCTCAACATGGGCGGCGTCATCGGCAAGTGCACCTCGCACAACCCCGGCGTGGGCACGCCCTTCGAGGCGGAAGTGCTGGGCCAGGTGCTGGAGTTCCCGGAGCTGATGTCGCGCACCGGGCAGCCGGCGCACGTCACCTCGGGCGCGCTCAAGGGCACGTCCACCCCGGTGAAGTGCCCGGTGGTCTTCGTCGTCGGCACCTGCATGAACGCGGGCAAGACGTACGCGGCCAGCGCCATGGTGCGCACGCTGGCCCAGGCGGGCTACCGCGTGGGCGGGGCGAAGCTGACGGGTGTGTCGCTGATGCGCGACACGCTGAGCATGCAGGACTCCGGCGCGGACGTGGTCATGGACTTCACCGACGCGGGCGTCGTGTGCACGGGCCCCCGCACGGGGGCGCGCGTGGCGCGGGTGCTCTTCTCCGAGCTGGCGGCGGAGAACGTGGACGTCATCGTCGCGGAGACGGGCGACGGCATCATGGGTGAGTACGGCGTGCAGGGCATCCTCGCGGACGCGGAGCTGCGGAGCCTGGCGGGCGCGTGGGTGCTGTGCGCGAACGACCCGGTGGGCGCGGCCGGCGGCGTGCGGCACCTGCGCGAGACGTACGGCATCGACGTGGACATGGTGGCCGGACCCGCCACGGACAACGCGGTGGGCGTGCGCTTCGTGGAGCAGGTGGTGGGGATTCCCGCCCGCAACGCCCGGGCGAATGCGGCGGCGCTGGGTGGGCTCATCCTGGAGAAGCTCGCGCCCAAGCTGGGCGCGGGGAGGAAGTCATGACGCGGGCGAACATCTACATCCTGGGGGCCTCCGGTTTCGGCGGGGGCGAGCTGCTGCGAATCCTCTCCGGACACCCGGCGGTGGCGGGCATCCGCGTGGTGTCGCGGCACCATGCGGGCGAGCTCATCCACAAGGTGCACCCGCACCTGCGCGGGCTGGTGGACGGCCGCTTCGAGGCGGAGCCGGACTGGCGCTGGCTGTCGGACTCGCAGCAGCCGGTGGTGTTCAGCGCGCTGGGGCACGGCGAGCTGGCGAAGCAGTTCACCAACATCGAGAAGCAGTGGGCCGACGCCGGCATCGCCGAGCGCGTGCTGCTGGTGGACCTGTCCTCCGACTTCCGGCTGGACCACCCGGGCCGCTACGCGGGCGCCTATGGCCGACCCCACCCCTCCCCGGATTTGCTGGGCACCTTCACCTACGGCCTCACCGAGTGGAAGCGCGACGAAATCAAGACGGCGAAGCGCATCGCCAACCCGGGCTGCTTCGCCACGGCGGTGCAGCTCGCGCTGCTGCCGATTGCGTCCACGCCGGGGCTGGGGCTCCTGGCCGTCTCGGGCGTGACGGGCTCGTCCGGCTCCGGCTCGCTGCCGGGCGAGGGCACGCACCACCCGACGCGCGCGCATGACTTCCGCGCGTACAAGCCGCTGGAGCACCAGCACGAGGCGGAGGTGGAGGTCATGCTGGTGGCGCACGGCGCGCAGCGGCACCGGCTGGCCTTCGTGCCGCACTCGGCGCCCATGGTGCGCGGCATCTTCGCCACCGTGCAGTTCGAGTGGCCGGAGCACGGCGGCGCGGTGGTGACGCAATCGCTGACGGACAAGTTCCGCCGCTACTACGAGGGCTCGAAGTTCGTCCGCATCGTCGAGGGCACGCCGCGCGTGGCCGCGGTGACGGGCAGCAACTTCTGCGACATCTCCGTGGCCACCAAGGGCCGCTCCGTCGCCGTCATGGCCGCGCTGGACAACCTGGTGAAGGGCATGGCCGGCCAGGCCGTGCAGAACTTCAACGTGGCCCTCGGCCTGCCCGAGGACACGGCCCTGCGCCAGGCTGCCTGCTACCCGTAGACGCGCCCCCCGCAGGGCCCGGGCGGACATGCCCGGGCCCGCACCCGTTTGAGTTATGCTGCACGAAGGTTTGAACTCAAACGGGATAGCGGAACATGCACTTCGAGCTGGCCTTCGTCCTCATCTTCGCCATCGCGACCGCGGTGGCCATCGTCGCGCGCCACTTCAAGTTCCCCTACACGGTGGCGCTGGTGGTGGCGGGGCTGTCGCTGGGCGCGGTGCACGCCTTCGAGCCGCCGCATCTCACGAAGGAGCTGCTCTTCGCCATCATCCTTCCCGGACTGCTGTTCGAGGCGGCCTTCCACGTGGAGTTCCGCAAGTTCTGGAAGAACAAGCTGGCCATCCACGCAATGGCCATCCCCGGCGTGGCCGCGTCAGCGGGGTTGACGGCGCTCATCCTCTCTCCGGTGATGGCCGGAATGGACTTCGTGAGCGGCTTCGGGCTGCTCCCGGCGCTGGTGTTCGCCGCGGTCATCGTCTCCACGGACCCCATCGCAGTGGTGGGCCTCTTCAAGTCGCTGGGCGCGCCCAAGCGGCTGCTCATCCTCGTGGAGGGAGAGAGCCTGCTGAATGACGGCACGGCCGTCGTGCTCTTCACCCTCGTCGTGGCGGTGGCCACCGGTGGCCACTTCACCGTGGGAGGGGCGGTCCTCGACTTCATCAAGGTCGCGGGGATGGGCGCGCTCATCGGCAGCGCAGTGGGGTTCGTCGTTGCGCAGGTCATCAAGCGCGTGGACGACGCGATGGTGGAAATCACCCTCACGGTCATCGCCGCCTATGGCTCATTCGTGGTGGCGGAGAACTTCCACTACTCGGGCGTCATCGCGACGGTGGTGGCCGGCATGCTGTGCGGCAACTGGGCGGCGCATGAGGGCATGAGCCCCACCACGCGCGTCGCCGTGGAGAGCTTCTGGGAGTACCTGGCCTTCGCGCTCAACTCGGTGGTGTTCCTGCTCATCGGCCTGGAGGTGGAGCTCGGCTCGCTGCTGGCCTCCTGGAAGCCCATCCTCGCGGCGTATGTGGCGGTGGTCGCCGGCCGCGCGGTGGTGGTGTACGGCGTGTCCGCGCTGCTGCGCCTCACGTCGGAGCGCATGCCGTGGGCCTGGAGCGCGGTGCTCACCTGGAGCGGGCTGCGGGGCGCCATCTCCATGGTGCTGGTGCTCGGCCTGCCGCCGGACTTCCTCCACCGCGAGCTGCTGGTGAACATGACCTTCGGCGTGGTGCTGCTCTCCATCATCATCCAGGGCCTCACGATGGCGCCGCTGTTGCGGCGGCTGGGCATCACCGGCCTGAAGGACGCCTACCAGGAGCAGTACGAGCTGGCGCGGGGCCGCCTGGGCGCCGTCCATGCCGCCCTGGCCGCGCTGGAGGGCATGCGCCGCAACCGGGAGGTCCCCGCGGACGTGCTGGAGCAGTTGGAGCGGGAGTATCAGGCGAAGGAGGGCGTCGCGGAGAAGGAGCTGGTGGCGCTGAAGCAACAGTCGATGCGCTTCCACGAGGAGGAGCACCAGGAGGCGGTCCGCCGCATGCTCATCGTGGAGAAGGAGTCGCTCCTCAAGGCCTACCAGTCGGCCACCATTGGCAAGGAGGCCTTCGAGCGGCTCACCGCGGAGCTGGACGAGCGCATCGCCCAGGCGGACGCGGCCGAGAGCCACGTGCCCTCGCAGCAGGGCGAGCCTCGCGCTCCGGCGGGAGCCGTCGGAACCTGAGCCGGCGTCCTCGGGCCGGGGCCGGCGCCGGACGTGGGGCCCCCACCACGGCCCGTTCCGGGGCTCCCGGCGGCTATGGAGCGGGAGCGGGAGCGGGTGCCGACGCGGGTGCGGGAGCAGGAGCGGGCTCCGTGGCTGGCACAGGCGGCTCGTGCCCACGCAGCGCAATCGCGGGAAGCGAGGCGGACAGCGCCCCCACGTCCAGGAAGCCGTGGAACCCGTCGTCATCCAGTTCCGGGAGCATCCGGATGCCCACGGGCGTCTCCGGGCGAATCTCCACGCGAGGCCCCGGGGTGATGCCCATGACGTTGCACTCCATCTCCCCATCCGGCTCCAGGTCGCAGCCCCACCGCCGGCCCTGGGCGTAGCCCACCTCGAGAATCTTCAAGTCCCGGACGACCTCGGCCACGTGCTTCGACATGGGAACGAAGTCCTCGTTCCAGGCCGCGTCCGCCACCAGTCGCGTGTGCGCATTGCCGGCGAGCACCAGGAAGACGTTCTTGGAACGCGCGCTGTGCGCGTTGAGCACCGCCCGCGCCATGCGCGCATCACGCGCGCTTCCATGTTCCGTGTCCGTGTCGAAGGCCACCACGGAGACGGAGCGCCCGGCGGCGCGCAGGGCCCGGGCCCGGTCGATGAGGTCCATCACCGCGCGGCTGCCGCGGCCGTCCTGCTGAAGCTTGCGCCAGAAGTTCCCACTCAGCAGCGCATCCTGGTCCGAGGGGCCTCCCGGGCTCGCCAGGTACGTGTCGATGCGCTCCTGCTCCTTTGACGGAATGGCGAGCCCCACGGTGACGCCGAGCCCCGCCTGGGCGGCCTCGCACGCCAGGTCTCCCACGGTGGCGGGCACCTCGCGCGTGCCGAGCTGCTCGCCGATGAGCACCATCAGCCCCGGGCGCAGCATCGACTGGAAGCCGCCGACCTTCCGCGCACAGGGCTCCTGCGTCTCCTGTCGCCAGCGCTTGAGGTAGAAGGACGGGTCTCTCGCGAAGGAGTCATCCCGCGTGAGGCGGAGCGTGCCCGTGAGCGTCTCCAGCGAGGGGCGCGACTCCAGCCGCAGGGTGAGGTCCCGCTCCAGCTTCAAGTCCCGGGTGCCCTTCACGGCACCGTCCAGCTCCACCCACGGCGCGGTGTCGCGCTCCTGCTGGGCGAGCGTCACCGGAGCCCCCCTGGCCCGGAAGCTCTGCTCGAACTGCTCCATCACCAGGTGCTTGGGGACCAGCTCTCCCGTGTGGCCGTCGTAGCGAATCTCCGCGTCGTTGGCGAAGGCCACCCGCTTCATGCGGAAGATGCGCACGACGGACTGCCGCACCGCGAGCGGCTCGCCAACCACCAGGTACCGGGTGTGGTCGCCGTCGCTCTGGTAGCCCCACGACTCTGTTGTCGCAAGCTGCGCGGCCTTCCACTCGGTCAGCAGGTACTTCGGGTCATCCATGGGCTTGAGCACCCAGCCATTCTCGGCCAGCAGCTTCGTGGCCTCGGCCAGGGCCCGCTCCACGGGCATCATGAAGATGTGCTCGAAGCGGGGCGCCTCCAGCTCGGGCTCCTCGACGGGTGCGGCGGCCACACCCTCGGAGGGACGGGCACTCCTCGCACAGCCGGCCAGGAGAAAAATGAGACCTACCAGGGCTCGGCGCATCCGCGGTGCCTCTCTCTTCCGTTCGGTGGGTGCGACTGCAACGTCCAACCGGCTGGAGGATATCGGATGGAGCCTCCTCCGGGCATCGGCTGCCCGACGGGATGACGCCGCAGTCCACGTCCGGACGGATGCGCATGAACGCCCGGTGCGGCACGCCCGAAGCTCCAGGCGTGCCGCACGCTCAGTCCCCCGTCAGTGGACGCGGCCGGCCGGCAGGTTGGAGCGGACCGGGAAGCCGGGAACGGCGGCGCTGTTCCACCGTGCGGGTGCGAGGAGCGACTCGCCGACCTGGTCCTTCGACGCCGTCAGGGACGCGGGCACGCCACACACCAGGGCGTTCAGGTCCTGCCCACGCCGGCCCAGGTCGTTGAACACGCGAGGTTGCCCGGTGACGGGGTCCGGCGTGGGTGCATTGGCAACCAGGAACGGCGAGAGGAAGGCGGGCGAGCCCTGGGGGCGGAAGCCGACGTGGAGGAAGAAGGTCTGCGTCTCTCCCGCGTGGCACCCATTGCAGGTGTTGAGCGAGAACTTGTGTCGCGCCTCTGGGTCCACCCCGGGAGCGTTCCAGAAGAAGTTGAACGGGGTGAGCGCCGAGCCCCAGAGGAAGGGCTGCCCCTGGAAGAACTCGGGCACCACGTGCGTCTCCGTGAGGATGGAGGACTGGTTCTGGTTGATGTAGTCCGCCACCAGCGACGAGCCGTTCATGAAGAAGAGAGGCGTGAGTGCCACGTGCGCCGGGGCCAGTCCCTCGGGCCCGAAGTGGAACTCGCGCAGCTCCCACTCCGGGTCCAGCGTGTTCTCGTTGGTGCGCACCTGGCTGATGGCGCTGCCCATGAAGCGTCCTGACGCCACGAAGGACTTCGTGAAGCGGTCCGTCAGCGCCTGGAGCTTCGCGTTGTAGTTCGGATGGGTCAGCCCGAGCCGGCCCAGCTCGTGCCAGTCACGAGCCCAGCGCTGGAACTCCTCGGGGTTTCCACCGGGCAGCGTGTATTCGAGGATGACCGTGAAGGGCATCGGGTTGCCGCTCGGGTCCGTCACGCCGAACACGAAGCGCCCCTCGCCCGCGTGCTCACCCTCGCGCCGCAGGTCCATGCGGTTGACGATGGCCAGCAGCCGGAACGGCGCGAAGTTGAAGTTCAGCGGCGCGGTGGGGCCACCACTGAGCGCCTCCCACGAGTTCAGCACCACGGGCCCGATTTGGGGGCGGGCCGGCACGAAGGTGGCGCCGATGAACTGGTCCTGCTGCCAGGTCTTCAGCCAGTTGCGCACCAGCTCGGACGGGTCCCTCCCGCCGTTCATCGCCCGCATCAGCGCGCCAAACGTCCACGCGCCGGAGCCGGTGGTGCGCACCGGGTCCTCCACCACGGACAGGTCGGTGATGAGCAGTTCCTCGAACGGGTCCACCTGGCAGACCGCCGGGCCGCAGGCGGTGGTGGACTCGCAGCCATTGGCCTCCAGGCCGTCGCAGTCGAAAGTGCCCACCACGCAGCCCAGGCCGCAGGTGCCCGCGCCGCACACGGCGCTGGCGGAAGGCGCCCCGCCGCACGTCGTTCCACACACGCCGCAGTTCAGCTCGTCGGTCATCAGGTCGGCCTCGCAGCCGTTGGCCGGGTTGCCGTCACAGTCCGCGAAGCCCACGGGGCAGCCCGCCTGGAAGGACACGCACGTGGAGCGGTTGCCCGCGCCGTCGACGGCCACCGCGAACATCGGCGTCGTGAGCTGCGGCTGCGACAGGGACAGCAGCGCGAAGCCACTCCCGTCCGCCGGTGCCACGCCGGCTGGAGACGCCGCCAGGGTGCAGGCCGCATCGGTGAACACGGCCACCTGCCCTCGCGGCTCCGTCTGGGCACGCACCTGCCCGGCGACGGGAGGCGCGTCGAGCGGGATGTAGCCCGAGAGGAAGGTCGGCGGCAGCGGCGCCACCGTGTCGTGCACGTAGGTGGCGACGATGGAGCAGCTGGAGACATTGCCCACCGCGTCCACCGCACGGGCGGAGAAGCCCGTCGACGTGTTGGCCGTCACGGTCAGCGAGGCGGTGAAAGCGCCCGTCGAGGCGTCCGCCGTGGTGGTGGTCACCACGGGCGCCGGGCACCCGCTGCCACGGAAGACCTGGATGGACGCGCTCTTCTCGGCGGTGCCGCGCAACTGCGGCGTCAGGGACACCCCGGGCGAGGCCGGAGTGAAGCCCGTCAGCGTCGGTGCCGGGGGCGCAATGGAGTCATGCCGGTAGCTGATGCTCGCCGAGCACGCGGACGCATTGCCGGCGGCATCCAGCGCGTTGGCGGTGAAGGTGGACGTGGTGTTGGCCGTCACCGTGCGCGTCGTCGAGAAGGAGCCGTCCGACGAGGCCGTCACGGTGACCAGCGCCGTGCCCCCACAGGCCGTGCCCGAGAAGATGCGCACCCGGGCGCCCGCCTCGGCGGTGCCCGCGAGAACGGGCTGGGTGCTGGTGGACGGCGAGGCCGGGGTGAAGCCCGTCAGCGAGGGCACCGCGGGCGCGACGTTGTCATGCAGGTAGCCGAGCGCCGCCGAGCACACGGACACGTTGCCCGCGGCATCCGTGGACGTGGCGGTGAAGGTGGACGTGGTGTTCAGGGCCACCGAGCGCGTGGACGAGAAGCTGCCGTTGGCCGCGACTGTCACCGTCGCCACCGCCGTGCCCGCGCAGGCGCCGCCGGAGAAGATGCGCACGGTGGAGTTCGCCTCCGCCGTGCCGGCCAGCACCGGCTGGGTGTTGTTGGAGGGCGAGGCCGGAGTGAAGCCCGTCAGCGACGGCGCGGAGGGCGCCAGCCCATCATGCAGGTAGCTGAGCGCCGCCGAGCAGCCAGACACGTTGCCCGCCGCGTCGATCGCCATGGCCGTGAAGGTGGTCGTCGCGTTGGGCGTCACGGAGCGGGTCGACGAAAAGGCCCCGCTCGCGTTCGCCGTCAAGGAGGCCACCTGGGGGCCCCCGCAGGACACCCCCGCGAAGATGTGCACGGTGGCGCCCGCCTCGGCGGTGCCGGACAGTACGGGCTGCGTGTTGTTGGACGGCGAGGCCGGCGCGAAGCCCGTCAGCACCGGGGGGGCGGGCGGCTGGGTGTCCTCGGGGCACCGGAAGAGCTCGAGCTTGCCGATGGAGACCGTCTCGATGCCGGTGCTGCGGCTGTCGTTGTCGTCCGTCACATGGAGGCGGTACTTGGAGTAGGTGCCCGGCGTGGCCACGGTGTACTCACGTCGCTCGACAGCGGCCCAGCCGGCCTCGTTGCCGCGCGTATCCAGGACGACCCAGGCAGAGCCATTCCAGCCCTGGAACGTCCAGGTCCTGGGCGCGCGCGAGGTGAGCGAGCCGTTCACGAACCGGATGGCGTAGTGGGTGACGCGCTTCGCGCCATCCGCCCACTCGTAGCCAATCCAGGCGGGCGTCACCCCCACCTGCGAGAGCCACATGGACGGCGCCGCGTCGTTGCTGTCGAAGGCCAGCCAGGCCTCGTAGCTCGAGCCCAGGACTCCCGAGCGCGTCACGCTGCCGGAAGGCAGTGACGGGCTGGTCATCAGTGGCACCAGGCTGGCACCGCAGTTGAGCGCTTGGGTGGTGGTGGCCAGGGAACTCTCCGGCCGCGACTCGGGGACAGACACTTCTTCTCCCTGGCATCCGGACAAGGAGGCCAGGAGCAGGGTGCCGGAAACGAAGGCACCCCGGATGGATGTAACGGCTTTCATTTGGTGAACCCCCTCTGAAACGCGAATGACGCGTGTTCAGTACCAACAGGGGTCAGCCGCCTGCGCGGAATGTGACGAAGGTGCCCGGGCGAGGGACGAACCCGGGGCGGCGCGGGACGAACTCCCGGAGGTGCTTCAGCGCTCAGGGATGGTGGAGGGAGACAGCCGCCGGCCCCGCGTCGGGCAGCTCCATCACCAGCTCGGCGCCGGGGCCCTGCGTCTCCGCCACGTAGGCGCGGCCCCCGTGGCGTCGGGCCACCTCCTCCACCACGGCCAGGCCCAGGCCAGTGCCCGGGCCCGAGGACTCGAGGCGATAGAAGGGGGTGAAGACCTTCTCGCGGTGAGCGGCGGGGATGCCGGGCCCCACGTCCCTGACGGACACGCGCCAGAGGGACTCCCGCCGCTCGGCGCGCAGGGTGATTTCGGTGCCGCGCGGGGCGAAGCGCAGCGCGTTGGCCAGCAGGTTGTCCAGCGCCTGTCGCACCGAGCTGACATGGAACGCGCACATGGCGGGCCGCGGGGCCGCCACCGTCACCCAGACGCCCTGCTCCTCCGCCTGCGCGCGCGCCGCCGCCGAGGCGTCCTCCAGCACCACGCCCAGGTCTCCCCGCGCGACTTCCCACGTCCCCCGGCCGAAGGAGGCCAGGTCCAGCAGGTTGCCCGCCAGCGTGGACAGGCGCTCCACTTCGCGGCGCGTCTCCTCCAGCGACGCGCGCAGCTCGGCCGCGTCGCGCTCCTTCCACAGCGCCAGGTCCAGGTGCGTGCGCATGAGGGCCAGCGGCGTGCGCAGCTCGTGCGCGGCCCTGGCGATGAGCTGCTCCTGGGCCTCGCGCGCGGCGCCCAGCCGGCCCGCGGCCTCGCGCAGCGCGGACTCCACCTCCGCCACCTCGTCCCGCGTGGCGCCTTCCGACGGCGCGCCGGACAGCACGCCCTCGCGCAGCCGGGCAATGAGGCCCCGCAGCTCCTTCAGCCGCCGCTCCAGCCACCGCGCCTGCCACGTCTGCAGTCCGAAGAAGACGAGCCCCAGCAGCGCGGCCATCCCCAGGGTGGTGCCCTGGAAGGCGCGGACCGCGGCCTCGTGCCAGGCCAGCGACGTGGACAGCCGCAGGAGGTGTGGCACGCCCGCGGGCGACACCACGCGCACCGTCAACCGCCGCATCGGCACATCCCCCTCGCGCACCGTCTCCAGGCGCGGCGGAGCGTCTTCAGCCGGTGGGACGAGCCGCTCCAAGGCCGCGGACTCCGTAGACGGAAAGGACAGCACGCGCCGCCCATCCGGGCCGTACACCTCCGCCACGGGGGCGAAGGCGCGCACCACGTCCGTCAGCGGCGAGTGCTCCAGGTGCAGGTGCGGCTCACCACCGGGCCCGTCGAAGAGGCTCACGGCCTCCGTCGCCGCCTGTGACAGCAGCGCCTGGTCCACCACCCGCGCCAGCCAGATTTCGTAGAGCTGTCCCGCCAGCACCAGCGCCAGCACCACGCCCACCACGGGCACGGCCGCGCCCAGCAGCCACAGCCGCGTGGCCAGCTTCACTTCCCGCCTCCCACCACCAGCCGGAAGCCCACCCCGCGCACCACCTGGATGGACACCGCCCCCGAGGCCCCCAGCCGCTCCAGCTTTCCGCGCAGGTAGCCCACGTACACGTCCACGATGTTGGGCGGCCCGTCGAAGGTGTCGCCCCACACGCTCGCCAGCAACTCCGAGCGGGCCCGCACCTCGCCCACGTGCCCACCCAGCTCCAGGAAGAGCGCGAACTCACGCCCGGTGAGCGGCTGCTCCTGGTCGCCGTGCCGCAGCACCCGCCGGCGCGAGTCCAGCACCAGCGGCCCCACCTGCCACAGCGGCGTGCCCGCGTCCCCCCGGCGGTGCAACGCCTCCAGCCGGGCCAGCAGCTCCTCGAAGGCGAAGGGCTTGGCCAGGTAGTCGTCCGCTCCAGCGCGCAGGCCCGTCACCTTCTCGCCCACTGTGCCGCGCGCGGTGAGCAGCATCACCGGCGTGCGCAGCCCGCGCTCGCGCCACCGTCGCAACACCGCAAGCCCGTCCAGGTCCGGCAGGTTCCAGTCCAGCAGCACGATGTCGTACGCCACGTCCATCGCTTGCTGGAGCGCGTCCTCGCCCCGCTCGCACACGTCCACGTGGTGGCCGGCCTCGGACAGCCCGCGGCTCAGCAGCCGGGCCATGCGCTCCTCGTCCTCCACCAGCAGCAGCTTCACGTCGAGACCTCCGGCGCGGCGAGCCGCAGCGCGCTCCGGACCCGGCGCCGCGACAGCCAGGGGTAGAGCGAGGGCAGCACGCCCAGGGTGAGCAGCGTGGACGTCACCAACCCGCCCACCACCACCGTGGCGAGGGGCCGCTGCACCTCCGCCCCCACGCCCCGCGCCAGCATCATGGGCACGAAGCCCAGGGCCGCCACCAGCGCCGTCATCAGCACCGGGCGGAGCCGCTCGCGGGCGGTGAGCCGCACCGCCTCCGGCACCCACATCCCCGCCGCCTCATGCTGCAGGAGCCGCGACACCCACACCACGCCGTTGAGCACGGCGATGCCGGACAGGGCGATGAAGCCGATGGCCGCGGAGATGGACACCGGCATGCCGCGCAGCGACAGCGCGAGCACGCCGCCCACGCACGCGAAGGGCACGTGGGTGAAGATGATGAGGGCGGGCCGGAGCCGCCCGAACGCCACGACGAGCACCGTCACGATGAGGCCCCCCACCGCGGGAAGCACCAGCGAAAGCCGCCGCGCCGCCGCCGTCAAGGTCTCGTACTGGCCACCCCAGACGAGCCGGTAGCCGTCCGGCAGCCGCAGCCCTTGCTCCACCCTCGCCCGCGCACCGGCCACCACCGTCCCCAGGTCCGCGCCCCGCACGTTGAAGCCCACCACCAGCCGGCGCTGCCCGTCCTGGCGGCTCACCAGGCTGGGCGCCGCCGTCAGGCGCACGTCCGCCACGCGTGACAGCGGCACCAGCCCGCCCGAGGCGGTGGGCAGCGCCAGGTCCTCCAGCGAGAAGGCCTCCGCGTCCGCGCCGAGCCGGAGGACGATGGGCACCCGCACCGCGCCGTCGTAGGTGGCGCCCACCTCCAGCCCGGTGCGCACCGCCTGCACCGCCTCCAGCACCTGCCGCACGGAGAAGCCCGCGCGCGCCGCGTCCAGCGGCCGGGGCTCCACCTCCAGCAGCGACACCTCCGGCGGCGCGAGCACGCGCACGTCCACCGCGCCCGGCTCGCCCTCCACCCGCGACGCCACCGTCTCGGCCAGTCCACGCAGCGTGCCCAGGTCCTCTCCGTAGAGACTCACCGCCACGTCGGTGACGGAGCCGCCCAGCAGCTCGTTGAAGCGCATCTGGATGGGCTGGGTGAAGGAGGGCTCGCCGCCGGGGGCGTGAGCGTCCAGCGCGCGCCGCAAGTCTTCCACCAGCGCCTCCGGCGTCAGGCCCGGGCGCCAGTGCTCGCGCGGCGTCAGGGTGACGAAGACGTCCGCCTGCTCCAGGCCCATGATGTCCGTGGCCACCGCGGGGCTGCCCACGCGAGACACCACCCGCACCACCTCCGGCACGCGCCCCAGCAGCGCCGCCTCCAGCCGTCCCGCCTCGCGCGCCGCCGCCTCCAGCCGGAGGTCGCCCGCGCGCGTCGTCTGCACCACCAGGTCTCCCTCGTTCAGCTGGGGGACGAACTCGATGCCCGCCCGCATGTAGAGGACGAGGCCCAGGACGAGCAGCGCCCCCGCGCCACCGGCCACCCGAGCCGGGTGCCGCAGGGCCCGCTCCAGCAGCGGGCGGTAGGCGCGCTCCACCGCGCGCACCAACCAGGGCTCGCGCTCCGGGATGTCCCGGGGCCGCAGCACCCAGCTCGCCGCCGCGGGGATGAAGGTGAGCGCCAGCAGCAGCGAGGTGGCCAGCGCCAGCATCACCGTGAGCGCCATGGGCCGGAACATCTTCCCGTCCGCGCCGGTGAGCGACAGCACCGGCACGTAGACGAGCATGATGATGAGCACGGAGAAGAAGACGGGCCGGGACATCGACGCCATCACCTCGCCCAGCCGTCGCCGCCACGCGTCTTCCGGGACGGGCTGCCGGGCGTGCCCCACGTGGTGGAACACGCCTTCCACCATCACCACCGCGCCGTCCACCAGGAGGCCGAAGTCGATGGCGCCCAGGCTCATCAGGTTGCCGGGGATGCCCAGCAGCACCATGCCCACGGACGCGCCCAGCATGGACAGCGGAATCACCGAGGCCACCAGCAGCCCCGCCCGGAAGCGGCCCAGCAGGGCCAGCAGCACCAGCACCACCAGCAGGCCGCCCTCGGCCAGGTTCTTCGCCACCGTGCGCAGGGTGCCGCGCACCAGCACGCCCCGGTCATAGACGAGGTCCACCCGGACGTCCGCGGGCAGCACCGCCTCCACGTCCGCCATGCGCGCGTGCAGGGCCTCCACCACCTCCAGCGCATTGGCGCCGCGGAGCATCTGCACCATGACGTAGACAGTCTCACCCCGGCCGTTGGCGGTGGCGGTGCCGATGCGGGGCAGCGCGCCCGGCCCCACGTCCGCCAGGTCCGCCACCCGCACGTGGCCGCCGCCCGGCGTGCGCACCACCGCGCCGCCCAGCTCGGTGGCTCCTGGAGGCCGGGCCACCGCGCGCACCAGCACCTGCCGGTCTCCCGCCGCGAGGCTCGCCCCCGGCACCGCGCCCGACGCGCCCTCCAGCGCCTCGCGCACGTCCGCGAGCGTCAGCCCGCGCGCGGCCAGCTTCACCGGGTCCGCCCGCACCTCCAGCGTGCGCTGCTGCCCGCCCCAGCTGTTCACCTCCACCACGCCCGGCACGCCGCGCAGCAGCGGAGCCACGCGCAGCTCCGCCAGCTCGCGCAGCTCAGCGGGCGTGCGCTCCGGCGAGCCCAGCGTGAAGTGGAAGACCTCGCCCAGGCCACCGGTGAGCGGCCCCAGCTCCGGCGCCTCCACCCCCGGCGGCAGGCGGGACGCCAGCCCGGTGAGCCGCTCCTGCACGCCCTGGCGCGCGCGGTACGGGTCCACCCCGTCCTCGAAGACGGCGGTGACGGAGGAGATGCCATAGCGCGACAGGCTCCGGTGCTCGACGAGCCCGGGGATGCCGCTGAGTGCCGCTTCGATGGGACGCGAGACGAGCCGCTCCACCTCCTCGGGCGTCAGCCCGGGGGCGCGCGTGAGGACGAGCACCTGGTTGGTGGTGATGTCCGGCAGCGCGTCCAGCTCCAGCCGGAATGCCACCGCGCCCGCCACCAGCGCGAGCACCACCGTCAGCGACAGCACCAGGCCGCGGTGCCGGACACTGGCCTCCACGAGCCGGGCAATCACCGTGTCTCCTCCTCGCCTGGGGCGACGCTCGCGGCCGCGAGCAGGGCCTCCGCGTCCGCGGCCACCGCGTCCGCCTCACCGGCCCCCCGCACCAGCGCGTCCGCGCCGGAAGTCACCACCACCTCCACCGGCTGGCGGCGGAAGCCCTCCGCCTCGCGCACCAGCAACTCGGCCCGCCCCGCCTCCAGCAGCAGCGCCCGCGACGGCACCACCCAGACGCCCGGCAGGCTGTCCGCGCGCACGCGCACCGTGCCGGTGAGGCCCGCGGGCAGGACGCGCGAGGGCTCGGGAGCGAACCAGGCCGCGGTGGTGCCGTCCCGGGCGTCCACGGCGGGCGAGCGGCCCACCTCGCGCAGAGGCAGCGGCGCCTCGCCCGGAAGGGCCAGCTCGAAGCGGGCCTCCGCGGGAAGGCCTCGGGTGAAGCGGGCCTCGAGCAGGGCCTCGCCCTCGCCCGCCACCCGCACCCACGGCACGCCACCGCTCTCGCGCGTCTCGCCCAGCTCCCCGGACACCTCGGTGACGACGCCCGCCACGGGGCTTCGCAGCGGCACGGCGCCGCCGCGCGCCAGGGCGGCCGCGTCCCCCGCGCCCAGCCCCGCCACCGCGAGCAGCGCCAGCGCGGCCTGCGCGGCCGCCTGGGCCTCGGCGACCTGCGTCTCCGCTTCGGACAGCTCCGCCAGCCGGGCCATGCCCTGTGCCTGGAGCGCCAGGAGCTGCTCGCGCCGCTTCGAGTACGCGTCGCGCCGCAGGGACGCGGCCAGGAAGCGGCCCGCGGCCTCCACGGCTTCCGGCATGCGGACCTCCAACAGCACCTCGCCCTGCTTCACCCGCTGGCCCGGGCGGATGGCGATGCGGGCCACGGTGGCGCGCAGGGGGACGCCCACGACGGCCGTGCCCCCGGGCGCCGGCAGCACGCGGGCGGGCGCCTCCGCCAGCGGCACTCCCCGCGCGGGACGGGGACGCACCCAGGAAGAGGCGGAGCTCGGCCGCGGCGCCGCGGGCCGTGCGGAGTCGGCCCCGGCTTCCAGTGGCGTGGAGCAGCCAGGAGCCACCCCCAGCAGCAGGAGGATGGGCAGCAAGACGAATCTCATGGTGTGCAACCTCACGAAGCAGGCTCGCGGAGCGCGTCGACGAAGAAGTGGGCCCGCACGCGCGCCAGGGCCTCCCCGGCCTGCGCATGGCCCAGGCGGATGCGGGCGGTGACGAGCGCGCGGCGCAGGCGGACCACCTCGAGGACGGTGGCGTCACCCGCGCGGAAGAGCAGCTCCGCCAGGCTCGCGGCCTTCTCGGCGCCGGGCAGCAGCGTGCCGCGAAGCACCTCTGCCACCTCGTGCGAGTGCTCCACCTCGTGGAGGGCGAGCGCCAGGTCCGCCCCGGCGGTGGCGGCGTCGGCGGCGGCCTCACCCTCCAGCCGCGTGGCGCCGGCCAGCAGGGTGCCGCGCTCGCGCTCGGCGCGGTCGAACACAGGCGGCGTCACGCCCACGGTGGCCACGCCGCCCACCGCGCCGTCGTACTCGCGTAGGGCCGCGACGCCGAGCTGGAGCTGGACGCCCCTGGCGGCCCGTACCTCGTCGGCCCGGGCGCGCTCTGCGCGTGCCTGGAACCGCCGCGCCACCACCGCCGGCAGCCGCGCCGCGCTCGCTTGCAGCTCCGGCCACCGCGACTCGGGCGGCAGCACCACCTCGGGCAGCGGGCCGGCGGCGGAGACGGGCCATGTCCCACGGCCCCCCACCTGACGGGAGAAGGCGGCGCGACGCTCGGCCACCTGGCCCTGCGCGTCCAGCTCCGCCAGCCGGGCCTCGGCCGCGTAGGTGGTGGCCTCCGCCACGTCCAGCGCGGTGGCCGCGCCGAGCGCCGCGGCGGACTCCACCGCCCGTCGCAGCTCACCCGCGAGCCGGACCTCCTCGGCGGCCCGCGCATGGGCCTGCTCGGCGGCCCACAGCAGGAGCCAGGCCTCGGCCACCGACAGCCGCCGGGCCAGCAGGAGCGCGCGGGCCTCCGCGCAGAGGGCTTCTGTCTCCAGCCGCGCGGCCTCCGCGCGCGCGGCCCCGTGGCCGGAGAGGTTGAAGGGCTGCGCCACGCCGACGCGCAGGTCCAGTCCACCGCCAGCGGCCTCCGAGCGCCGCCAGCCGGGCTCCACGACGAGCTGCGGGTTGGCCAGCGTGGACATGCGCGCATCCGCGGCACGCTTGGACTCCAGCGCGCGTGCGGCGGCGTCGGGCAGGGGCGCGCGCTCCGCCAGCGCGAGCGCCTCCGCGAAGCTCAGGGGCGCCGTCTCGGGCGAGGCGGCAAGCAGGAAGGCTGTCAGGACGACCACCATGGCGGGCACCGTAGCGGTGTCGCACCAGGCGAGTTTGAGACATCTCTGAATGAATTCTCATAAATGGCAGACACCGCACCAACACCGCGAGCAACGGCGTCAGCGCAAGCCATTGGAATGACTACACCTCTGCGATTGATGTTGACAGACGGCGTCGCTCGCCTTCTTTTGCATCAATCCCTCTCAAGAGGAGTTCCATGTCCCATCGCCGTCCGTCGTTTGCTGTTTTGTGTTTCATCCTGGGTAGCCTGCACGCGGGCTGTGGTGAGGGAGGAACCCTGGAGCCCACGAGCACCACCGAGTGCTCCACCGGGAAGAAGTGGACGGGCGGGGACAGCGAGTCACCTCTGATGCACCCCGGAGGCGACTGTATCCAGTGTCACACCGAGCGGGGCGAGGGGCCCCGGTTCGTGGTGGCGGGCACCGTCCATGCCACCGCGCACGAAGCGAACGACTGCGCCGGCGTCGAAGGCGCCCAGGTGGTCATCACCGACGCCCAGCAGAAGAGCTACACGCTGCAGACCAATGCCTCGGGCAACTTCTTCCTCCGCGCCGGGGATGCCCAGGGCTTCACGTTCCCCTACACCGCCCGCATCAACGTGGCCGGAGTCCAGCGCGCCATGAGCACGCCCCAGAACACCGGGGCCTGCGCCTCGTGCCATACGACGACGGGCACCAACGAAGCCCCCGGGCGCATCACCGCCGGGTGAGCGTGCAGTGGGAGGAGGGAAGGCTCCCGGCCAGACGCACCGGGAGCTGAAGCCGGCTCAGGCGGCCGGCGTCTTGCTCGTGTCCGGCGAGGGTGCAACCTCAGTGGCCTGGGCCTGCTGCGCCTCGGCCTCACGCTGCTCCAGCCGGGCCGCGCCCGCCTCGGCCGCGCGGAGGAACTCGTCGTACTCGGACTTGCGTTCCTGGGCCTTCGCCTGCGCCTTGCCGACCTGCTGCGCCGCCGCGGCCCGGCCCTTCACCACGGCGCGGGCACTGAGCACCACGCCCACGGCGGAGGTCACCACGTTGAGCACGGACCAGAGACCGCCCTCCCACAGGGCATCCGCGCCGCCCTGGACGAAGTCGATCATCAGGATGAAGGCCAGGCCCGTGGCGGAAGCCCCGAGCGCCGTGGTCCACGGCCGCAGCTCAATCACCCGCGCGGCGCCGTAGCAGAGCAGCGGCAGCCCCACGAGCAGCCACAGATTCACGAGCGCCACCGCGGCCAGCATCTGCAGGAAGGCGAAGGGCAATTCCTGGATGCGCGTCGTCAGACGCATGATGAGCACCCAGCCGAGGCCCCGGCCAACGATGAGCGCGATGAACCCCAGCCCCATGATGAACTGGAGGCGGCGGATGCGGACGCGCAGCGGTTCGAGGACACTCGTCTTGGAGCTCACGGCCGGCAGCCTACCCCAGTTCAGCCCTCGTCCTCGTCCGCGTCCGCCGCGCTACCCGGCGTGCGAGGAGGCGGGCCATCCCCGTAGAAGACCTCCTCCAGCACCAGCCCCTGCGGCGGCGCCGTGGGCCCGGCCCGCTTCCGGTTGCGCGAGGCCAGCACCTCCGCCACCCACGCCTCGGGCCTTTTCCCCTTCCCCACCTCCACCAGCGTCCCCACCAGATTGCGCACCATGTGCTTGAGGAAGGCCGTGCCCTCCACCACGAAGGACACCGCGTCCCCGGCCTCGCCCTCCACCGCCAGCCGCCGAATCTCGCGCATCGCGTGCTTCGCCTGGCAGTCCGCCGCCCGGAAGGCGGAGTAGTCGTGCCGGCCCAGCAGGTGCGTCGCCGCGCGCCGCATGGCCTCCACGTCCAGCGCGGCGAACACCTCCCAGTGTGTCGCCCGGCGCATCGGCGAGCGCGTGCGGCGGTTGCTCAGCCGGTACCGGTAGCGCTTGCCCCGGGACCAGCGGCGCGGGTCGAAGTCGTCCGGCACCTCCACCGCGGACACCACCGCGAGGTCGTCCGGCAGCAGGCCATTGAGGCCCATGACGTACGCCTTCATCGGCAGCACCCGCGCGGTGTCGAAGCTGGCCACCTGCCCGGTGGCGTGGACGCCCGAGTCGGTGCGCCCCGCGCAGAACACGGACACCCGCTCGCCCAGCAGCCGGGCCAGCCCGTCCTCCAGCGTCGCCTGCACGGACGGGCCATTGGGCTGCACCTGCCAGCCCACGTAGCGCGTCCCCTCGTACTCGAGCGTCAGCTTCAGCCGGGGCATGTCAGCGGTACTTCAGCCAGGACTCGAGGAGCTCGGACACGAGCCGGCCCACCGGGACGTCGTTGCGGCGGGCCACCGCCTCCAGCGCCTCGTACGCGGCGGGGCTGAGCGGCACGGCCAGCATGCGCGGCTCCGTGTGGTCGTCGCTCGCGCCCTCCGGGGAGACGGGCTCCGGCGCGGGCGCGCCCTTCACCGTGTCGAGCGCGGCCACCACGTCCGACAACTCCAGCGCCTCTTCCGACGTGGGCGCCTGCGCCGCACGCACCTGCATGCGCCGCTGCTCCTCCTGCAGCTCCTCCTCGAAAAGCTGCTTGAGGAAGTTGGACAGGTGCAGCGGCGTGGGGGTGAACTCGTACGCGTCCAGGAAGGCGTCCAGGTCCTTCTGCATCTGCGCGGCCGTCTGGTAGCGCTTGTCCCTGTCGCGCTCCAGCGCCTTCATCAGGATGAGCTCCAGCCGCTCGGGCAGGTCCTCCCGGAAGTACGAGGGCGTATAGATTTTTCCCTCGGTGATGCTGCGCATCACCGCCACCTCGGACTCACCGGTGAAGAGCTTGAAGCCGGTGAGCCACTCGTAGAGGACGACGCCCAGGGAGAAGATGTCGCTGCGGCAGTCCAGCGGCTTGCCCAGGCACTGCTCCGGGCTCATGTAGCTGAGCTTGCCCTTGATTTCGCCGGTGCGCGTCTGCTCCACCTGGTTGGCGGCCTTGGCGATGCCGAAGTCGAGAATCTTCACCGAGCCGTCGAACGCGACGACGACATTCTCCGGCGACACGTCCCGGTGGACGATGTTGAGCGGGTTGCCGTACAGGTCCACCTTCGTGTGCGCATGGTGAAGCCCCGCGCACACCTGCGAGGCAATCTTCACCGCGTACACCAGCGGGAAGGGAATCCCGAGCGCCTCCGCCTTGGGCACCACCCGGCGCATGTCGCGCCCGGCCACGTACTCCATGGCGATGAAGTAGCTCTCCGCAATCTTCCCCAGGTCGTGAATCTGGACGACGTTGGGGTGGTTGAGCTGCGAGGCGAGCCGGGCCTCGTTGAGGAACATCTTCACGAAGGCCGCGTGCTTGGACAGGTGCGGGCGGATGCGCTTGATGACGACGGGCGACTCGTGGCCGTCGTCATGCTTCTGGTGCGCGAGGAAGATCTCCGCCATGCCACCCACGGCAATGCGGTCGATGAGCCGGTACCTGCCGAAGCGGGCGGTGTCGCGCTGCTGCTGGGCCACGGGAGCCATGACGCGCTGACCTTAGCCGCGCCGGGCCCCGCGGCGCTAACGAACTTCCACCACGTGGACCTTCAGGGCTGGCTCCTCGCCGGGCAAGGAAGGGAAGTCGAGCGCGGAGGGGCCGAGCGAGCCCACCGCCTTCCCCTTCCGTCCCGCGAGCGCCACGCCCTCCGCCACCATCGTCTCGAAGCGGCGCGCGGGCAGGCCCGCGTGGTTGCAGCAGGCGACCAGCCGGCCTCCGGGCGCCACCACGCGCGCGGCGGCGTCCGCCAGCCGGGCGTAGTCGCGCGCGGCGGAGAAGCGCGCGGTGCGGGTGGTGGAGAAGGACGGGGGATCCGAAATGACGACGTCGAACGCCTCCCCCTTCTTCGCCAGGCGCTTGAGCCAGTCGAACACGTCCCCGGCCACGTAGTCGTAGCGGTCCACGGGCTGGCCGTTGAGGCGCGCGTTCTCCTCGCCCCACTCCAGCACGCGGCGGCTGGCGTCGATGTTGAGCGCCCGCTTCGCGCCGCTCGCGGAGGCCACCACGCCGAAGGCGCACGTGTACGCGAAGAGGTTGAGCACGGAGAGGCCGCGCGCCCGCTCCTGGAGCCACGCGCGGGTGTCACGCATGTCCAGGTACAGCCCCACCGACAGCCCCTGCGCGGGGCGGATGAGGAACGACAGGCCATTCTCCAGCGCGGTGAGGGACTCCACCGGCTCGCCCCGGGCGGGGACTTCCGGCGCGAGCGACTCCTTCGCCACGTTGGCCAGCACGCGCGCCTCGCGGGGACGGCGCTTGAGGTAGACGCTCCTCGGCGCCCAGGCGGCCACCGCCGCGTCGAGCAGCGCCTCCTCCTCGGCGGGCGTGAAGTCCCTGTAGAGGCTGATGACATACAGCCCCCCGCCAAAGACATCCGCCGTCACCTCGGGGACGCCGTCCGCCTCGCCATGGAGCACGCGGAAGGCGGTGGTGCGCGCGTCGGACAGCAGCGGCCCCCGCCTGTCACGCGCGGCGCGCAGGGTGTCCACCAGCGAGGAAGGCACGGCGCCCATCCCCCTCAGCTGCCCAGCCGTGCGCGCGTCCACACCCGGTGGAGCGCATCCGTCGCGGCGCTGGCCAGCTCCACGAAGTCGAGGCCCAGCAACTGGCCCTCGCGCACGCGGACGCGGCCGTCCACCACCGTCCACGCCACCGGCGCGCGCGACATCTGCCCGAGCAGGTGCGGCGAGTAGCCCGTCTCCGGGTCCGCCGGGGGCACGGAGTCGTAGACGACGAGGTCCGCGATGCTCCCCTCCTCCACGTTGCCCGACGGCAGCCCGAACAGCCGCGTGCACAGCTCCGCCGGGCCGTTGATGAGCAGGTGGGCCAGGGAGCCGTCCACGTCCGGCAGGCGCCCGGCGCGGGCGATGCGCAGCACGCCCACGAGCGCGGCCAGCAATTCCTCCTGGAGCGAGCCATGGCCGCCGGTGCCCAGCCCCACCAGGTGCATGCGAGACAGCACCGCCTCCATCGGGTCCCCGCCACGCTCCAGCGTGCGCACGCCACGGGGCGCGAGCGCCACGAAGGCGCCGCTGTTCTGCAGGCGCACGGCCTCGGCGCTGTCCAGGGTGCGCGCGTAGGCGGCGATGGCGCGCGCGTTGAGCAGCCCCAGCGCGTCCAGCCGGGGCACCACGCGCTGGTTGTGCCGGGCGTAGGTGATGGTGAGGTCGTCCTCGCTCTCCGCGAGGTGGAAGACGGTGGGCGCGTCCAGCTCGCGGCTCAGCCGGGCCACACGGGTGAGCAGCGCGTGGTCGCACGTGTACGAGGCATGGAAGCCGAGCGCCCCGCGCACCAGCGGATGCTCCCGGCGCTCGCGCACGAAGTCCGCGTTGGCCTGGAGCCAGGCCTCCGCCTGCGGGGCGCCCTCCAGGCTGTGGGTGGAGTGGCTCGTCACCAGCCGCAGGCCCAGTGCCTCCGCCGCGCGGGCCTGGGCGGCGAGCCCTCCGGCCACGTCCTGGCAGGACAGGTGCTCCACCACCAGCGTGACGCCGTCGCGCAGCGCGCGGGCCGCGGCGAAGCGGGTGAGCGCCTCCACGTCCTCGTCCGTCAGCAGCCGCGCCACCCGCAGCATCCGCTCCAGCCGCTCGGCGGGCGACAGCAGCAGGAAGGGCCCGGTGGGCGGCAACAACTGGCCATTGACGAGATGCGAGTGGCAGTCCACCAGCCCGGGCGCGACGAGCCGTCCCCGGCACGCCACCTCCCAGTCGCCGGGCAGCACGGGCACCTGGGCGTCCGGAGCCACGCGGTGGATGGTGTTTCCTTCCACCACCACGGCCATGCCGTTGCGGACGCGACCATCCGCGCGGAACACGGCGCAGTTCTTCAGCAGCAGGCGGCCTTCCATGAACAGGCCTGTCTTACCACGGGCGGCGGCGAGCCGGCCTAGAAGGTGACGGGCACCGGCAGGGAGGACAGCACCACCTGGGAGCGGGTGGTGTCCACGTGGCCGTCCTTGCGGATCTGGAGTGTCAGCTCGTGGAGGACGTCGTCCTCGAGGACGAGCGCCACCGCCTGGAAGCCCGCGTCGCCGGCCGTGACGTGCAGGGGGTGCAGCCGGGCGCTGACCTCCGCCTTCTTCGTGGCCAGCTCGGGCGTGGTGTCCACATCGCCCCGCCAGGGAACATCCGCGGCCTTCTCCACCACGCGGCGGCCGGTGCCCCCGGTGTTGGCGATGAAGAAGCGCACGTACTCCGGCACGTGCGCGGCGTCGAGAGAGAGCTTCTCGCGCGCGTTGACGTTGTAGATGTCCTGCTCCCGGCCGGAGAGGACCACCACCTGCCTGCCATCATCCACGTAGCGGAACTGGATGGGCCGGTGCGGCAGCATCACGTCGGCGGTGAGCAGCTTGAAGTGGCCGTAGAAGCTCAGCGGCTCCGTGGAGAACGTGGTCGGCTGCCGGGACATCGTGTCGGCGTGGACCGGGTCGACCTGGGCGATGCGCAGCAGCGTCTCGGTCTTGGCAATCACCATCTCATCCTCACGAGGCCCACTCCGCGAAGGGGCGTGGGCGCAGTAGAGCATGTTCAGGGCCAGCAGGCCCACGGTGAATGCCTGTCGTCTCACTTCGGATGGGCGCGGTCCCAGGCCGACCCGTAGTAGTCCGGATACTTGACGCCCGTGGTGCTGGTCGTCACCTCGCCGTCCTGGAAGCCCTTGAGGACGCGGTCGTAGCCGGCCTTCTCACCCGCCGCCTTCAGCTCCGCCTCGGTGGCCTTGGGGTTCGCCTTCTTCGCGTCCTCGACGCCCTTCTTGTAGGCCTCGTTGTACTTGGCCTCCAGCGGGTACGTGGCGGTGATGGTCTTCCCGCTGGCGACCAGCTCGTTCTTCGCCTTGATGCTGTCGACGGTGCCGCGCACCTCCTCGTCCAGCATCTTCTTCACGTAGTCGGCGCGCGTGTCCTTGACGATGTCCGCCTTGGGGCCGTCGATGCTGGCCTTGGCGTGGTTGACTTCATGGACCAGCGTCAGGGCGTTGCGGTCCACCGGGCGGGTGCGGTCGATGACAATCTTGTTGCCATCCCAGTACGAGCCACCGCCGTCGGCGAACTCGACCTTGATGTTCTTGTCCTCCAGGTACTTCACCGCCGCCGCGCCGGTGGGCGAGTCCTTGAGGGTGTCCTTGATGTCCTGGAGCCGCTTGGCGTCCTCCGCGGCCTGCACCACCGCGGCGGCCGCGGCCTTCACCGCCTCACCCACGGCCTTGCCGATGGACTCGAGCGGACCCGGCTCGGGGGCGCCCAGCTTGCGGTAGTCCGCCTGGGGCTTCTCGAAGGCGCTGGTGGAGGGCATGCCCGTCCGGGGCGTGGCGTTGGCCGTGCGGGGCTGGGGCTGACGGGTCTCCTCGACGTCCGGCGAGCGAACCGTCTGCGGAGTCGTGGCGCCGCGGCCACTGCCAATACCGTTGATGGACATGACTGCCCCCTCGAATGTGGTGATCCGTTACCGGGATTATCGCACCTGGTGGCAGAAGGTTGCGGCCCTCAACGGGGAAGCCCGGAGGCCGGTCCAACCGCCTGGAATTCCTGGGGGCACGGTGCGCATCAGGCGTGGTAGGATTCACGCCCGATGACGCCGGTGCTTCCCGCCGCCCCTTCCCGGACCCACGTTCCAGCCCCCGGCCTGCCGGGCACCCTGGCATTCCGTGGGCTGTGGCTGTTTTCCGCGCGGGCGGACCTCCTCATCATCGCCCTGCCCCTGGCGCTCGCGCTGGGCGTGGCCGCGTCCAGCGTGCTGTCCGCCCCGGCCGCGGACGGCGCGCATCGCCTGGCGGCGTGGACCGCGCAGAACCTGTTGGGCAATGCCACGCACGTGGTGCTCACCTTCCTGCTCTTCGCCGTGCACCGGGACGTGCTGACGGCGGCGCCGGGCCAGCCCCGGCAGGTGCTCGCGGGGGCGCTGGCCATGCTCGCGGTAGGCACGGGCTTCTTCTTCAGCTTCTACGCGGACCTCACCGCGCACACCTACGCGGTGGCCGTGGTGTTCAACGTGTTCGGCCTGCACCACACGCTGTCCCAGCACCGGGGCCTCTGGTCGCTGCACGGGCTGCGCGAAGGTGACGCCGGGCTGCCCGCGTCCTCCCCGAAGGAGCGCGAGCTGCAGAAGCTGTACGTGCCGCTGATGCTCACCCTGCTCCTGGTGCGCATCCTCTTCGTCTCCGAGTCCACGAGCCCCGACGCCTCCGCCTACCTCGACGTGGGCCAGGGCGCGGTGCTGCCCCGCGAGACGCTCGCCGTCCTGCTGGCGGTGTGGATGGGCTACTTCGTGGTGCTCTTCCGCTCCGTGCTGGGCGCGGGGACGCGGAGCGGGCCGAAGGTGCTCTACCTGCTGGCCATGGCGACGGCCACGGGGCTCGTCCTGGTGGCGCCCTCGTGGGGCTACGTGATGCTGCCCGCCATGCACGGGCTGGAGTACTACGTGATTTCCGCCCGGATGCTGGAGCCTCGCCAGGGCGACACCTCCCGCGTGCCCCGCGCGCTCATCGTCCCGCTGATGATTGCGAGCATGCTGCCCCTGCTGGCGCTGGGCGTGGTGCACGGCGTGCTCCAGGAGGAGGCCCTGTTCGGTGTGTCCGCGAGCCAGGCGGACGTCGTGCGCGCCTGGCCCCTGCTGCGCGTCCTGACGTCCCTGAGCTTCGCGGTGGTGCTGGCGCACTACTTCGCGGACGCGCTCATCTACCGGTTCCGGATTCCCTCCATCCGCGCGGTGATGCTGCGCCGGCTGGGGCTGCGCTAGCCGGCGGCGCGGATGCGAACGCGGTACGCCCTCTTCCTCCCCGGGCCGGCGGCCCTCCTCGCGCTGGTGTTCGCCACGCGGCTGGCGATGTCGCCGCTCAAGCACTACGACCTCTTCTTCCACCTCGCCGGGGGCCGCTTCATCCTGGAGCACGGCTTCACCCGGGTGGACCCCTTCAGCCTCACCGGGACTTCCGGCTGGGTGCCGCACGAGTGGGGCTTCGGCGTGCTCTGCGTGCTGCTGGCGCGGTGGCTCGGCGCGGGAGGGCCGGCGCTCTTCATCGCCGCGCTCGTGGCCGCCAACATCCTGCTCCTGTGGAAGGCCCTGGGCCGGGCCGCCTCCGGGCACCGCGGACTGCTCACCCTGGCCGCGCTGGGCGGTGTCCTCCTGGTGCAGGCCCCCACCTGGCCGGCGGAGCGCCCCTTCCACGTGGGCCACCTGCTCTTCACCGTCGCGGTGCTGTGCGTCCAGTCGTGGCGCGCGGGCAACTCCCGCGTCCTCTGGGCCTTCCCCCTGCTGGGCGTCGCCTGGGCCAACCTCCACGGGAGCTGGCCGCTGGGCCCCGCCCTGCTCGGCGCCGCCGCCGTGGGACAGGCGCTGGAGGTGCCGGGGCCGGAGTCGCGGCGCCGCTCGCTGCACGCCTTTGCCTTCGCCGTGGCCGCATACCTCGCGGCCGGCCTGGGCCCGGATGGTCCCGCCATCTACCTCTATCCCCTGCACCACTCGGTGCTGGAGTCCACGCAGACCATCGTCGAGTGGCGGCCGCTCGATTTGGACCTGGGCTGGAGCTGGGCCTACCTCGCGCTGGCGGGCGCGGCGCTGTTCACCGTGGGCCGGGCGCCCTCGCGCTCGGTGACCTGCCTCCTGCCCGCGGTGGTGCTCGGCATCGCCGCCCTCAAGGTGCAGCGCCATGCGCCGTACGCCGCCGTGCTGCTGGCGCTCGCGCTGCTGGAGCACGCCGCGCGGACGACAGCGGGCGCGTCCAGCGCCGGAGCGTGGCGCCTCTGGAAGCAGGTGGATGACGCGCTGGACGGCTGGGCCTCCCGGAGCCGGGGCGCGCTCTGGCCCACCCTGGTCCTGGCGGCGCTGACCGCCATCCATGCGGCGCACCCGACGCCGATGGAGCAGGGCGTGAAGCGCACGTGGATTCCGCTCGACGCCCTGGCGGCGCTGCGCCGGCTGCCACCGGGACGGGTGCTCAACCCCTTCGCCCTCGGCGGCTCCATCTCGTACTTCGCCGGGCCGGACTACAAGGTCTTCATCGACAGCCGGAACGACCCGTTCCCCCTGGCCATCCACGACGACTACACCCGGCTGACCTGGGGCCAGCCGGGCTGGGCGGACGCCCTCGAGCGGTATGACCCGGACTACCTCGTCTGGAAGGTGGAGAACCCGGGCCACATCCTGCTCGACAAACTGCGCGCGCGCGGCGGCTGGCGCGAGCAGCTCCGGGACGGCGAGTACGTCCTCTGGGTGCGGGAGCGGCCCGGCGCGACGGCGCGGCCCTGACGGTGCGGCCTACCCGCCGTGCCGTTCCGCGTTGGCGAGGATGGCGTCACGCGTGAAGCGCGCGAGCCCCGGCTTCACCCGGTCGATGTTCTCCATGAAGCGGGAGTCACTCACGTACATCTCCCCCAGGCCCCGGTGCATGGCGTACGAGCACGGGTAGAACCACTTCGAGATGTGCTGCCGCCACTGCTCGGCCAGGTCCATCGCCGCCGGCTCGCTCGGCGCGCGGCCCGCATCGAGCTGCTCCGCCAGCGCCTGCTGGATGCGGTCCAACTCCGCCTTCATCTCCTGCCAGTCCTGCTTCGTGTAGCGCGCCGACCTCCGGGCGGATTCCCTGTAGGCCTCCGTGTCGCCCCAGCGCTCCTTCACCTCGGCCTCGTACTTCGTCGGGTCGAAGTCGCCGAAGGCCTCGAACATCTTCTCCTGGTCCATGGTCTTCCCCTTCTCCAGTGCGTCCAGCGCCGAGTCCACGGCGCCCAGTAGCGCGTCCAGCCGCGCGGCACGCTCCGACAGCAATTGCCGCTGCATCCGCAGGGCGGAGCGGAGGTCGAAAGAAGGGTCCCCCAGGATGCGGCGAATCTCCTCCAGCGGGAACTCCAGCTCCCGGAAGAAGAGCACCTGCTGCAACCGCTGCAGGTCCGCCTGGGTGTACAGCCGGTAACCGGCCTCGCTGCGCTCCGAAGGGCTCAGCAGGCCGATTTCGTCGTAATGATGCAGCGCCCGGACGCTCACCTTCGCCAGCCGGGCCACCTGACTCACCGTAAGGGCCATATCCCTCCACCTCGGAAAGGAGGTGTAGGGTCTCACGTCGCGTGAGGGTCAAGCCCCCCGCCGTGAAGAGGCGCCTGCCGGCAGCTCGGGCGCTGAAAAGCTCGAAGGCGCCACCCCATGGCCAGTGCCAGGGATGACGCCTTCGGAGAGAACGACTCGGAACGGCTCAGTAGGTGTTGTTCTGGCCGAACGTCTTCATCGTCTTCTGGTTGAGGTCCTTGGTGGACTTCTGGCCGTCGTTGGCCACGTTGTCCTCACCGGCCAGCGCCGCCGCGGAGGCGCCGAACAGCTTGCGGATGTTGTCGCCGAAGAGCGTGATGACGCCGATGGCGGCGATCGCGATCAGCGCGACGATGATGATGTACTCGGTCATGCCCTGACCACGGGACTTGCGGAGGGCCTTGGTCTTCTTGGGAAGCGCAGTCATGAGAGTCTCCAGGGGGGATTTCGGGCGGGAAAGCGAACCCTGACTTCTCAGGGTTGCAGGGACACTAGGATGGATTGCCGCCTGCCCTCCATCCGTCATCGGGAGGATGCCGGGAATCCTGAGTGATTCCCGCATTTTGGCAACATTGTTACAGCTCCGGGCGGCCTTTCAGGGGGCCTCGGGGGTGGCCACGGGGGCCGACGGAGCCGGGGGGCAGCGGGCGCCGGGGAGGCCCTTGCACAGGGCCGCGAGCATCTTGGCCAGCTGGGCGTGCTCCGGGTGGGCCCGGGCCGTCTCCAGGCCCACCGCCAGCGCCGTGTCGGCCTCCGCGGGCGTCCAGATGGTGCGGTTGGACCACAGGCGCGCGGTCGCCATCTCCAGGTAGAGGGCCACCAGCTCCGGATCACGCACGCCCTTCGCCACCTGCGCGTCCAGCACCGCGCCCGCCAGCGACATGTCGTGCTGGTTGAGGGCCGTCCTCCCCAGCGCCAGCGCCGCGTCGGAGCTGTCCGGGGCCAGCGCGTACCACCGAGCCGCCACGCCGCGCAGCAGCGGGTCGGAATCCTGGTGGTGGCGGTCCATGTTGCGGAACAGCCGCTCCAGCTGCTCCGCGGTGGGCGGGTGCTGGCGGACGTAGTCGTGGAGGAACAGCCGCGAACCGCCGTCCGGGGAGCGCCGCTCGTCCTGGAAGTGGTCTCTCTCCCCCACGAAGAAGGCGATGGGCGAGGCGTACTCCAGGATGTTGTCGTCGTCGGTGTTGATGGGCCCCTCCCCGGCGAACTCGAGCTGCCCGTCCTCGCTGTGCACCTGCTTGGACAGCAGCCCGAAGACGTCGTGGATGTCCACCCGCGCCAGGTCCGCCTTCACGTCGGGCAGGGCCATGCGCTCGGCGAGCCGCCGCGCGTCGAAGTTCAGCGGCTTGCGGCTGGCCACGAGCACCAGGTCCTGGGGGCCCATCCACGTCGTGGCATGCGGAAAGGTGTCCCGCAGGGTGCGCATCACCAACCGGATGAGCTCCTGCCGGTTCTCATAGACGTGGATCCACTGCACCAGCACGCCGTCGTCCGTCAGGTGCCGGTCCACCGCCTGGAAGAAGTCCTGCGTGAAGAGGCCGGAGACACCCGACACCCACGGGTTGGAGGGCTCGCTCACCACGAGGTCGTACTTGCGGGGCGCCAGGGCCATGAACGTCTTGGCGTCGTCAATGTGGATGTGCGTCCGCGGGTCCTCCAGCGCGTTGCGGTTGTCGGCCTTGAACAGGCGCGCGCCCTCGATGACGGCCGGGGAGATTTCCACCAGGTCGAGCCGCTCCACCGGGTGCGTCAGCATGCTGCCGACGGTGATGGCGGCGCCGGACCCCACGACGAGCACGTTCTTCGGCTCGCGCGGATGCAGGAGGGCGCCCAGGTGGCCGGCCACGATCTGCGTCTCCATGTCGATGCCGGTGGAGGCATCCACCTTCCCGTTGATCTTCAGGTACCGGTGCTTGCCCGCGATGTCCGCCACCAGCACCGTGGCGAAGGTGTCGTCCTGGTAGAAGTGGGGAACGGTGCTCTTCTCGATACCCTCCACCAGCTTGTCGTAGCTGGACACCCTGTCCCTGAAGCGCGGCGCGGAGATGCTGCTCAGCCGCACCGACCAGCCCCGCATCCCACCCAGCACCACGACGGTGAGGCCGGCCGCCACCGCCACCGGCCACAGGGCGCGCGCGGTGCGGGCCGGACGCCCCGGCACCGCGGCGAAGGCCAGCGCCGCGGCGGCGAGGTTGACCACCGCCCCCGCCACGAAGTTGCCCTCCATGCCCCACCACGGCATCAACACCAGCCCGCCCAGCACCGAGCCGCTGATGGTACCCACCGTGTTCCACAGGTACACGCCGCCGAGCTGCCGCCCCACCTCGGACACCTTCGCCGTGGCCACGCGCGCCGCCGCCGGAAAGGCCGCCCCCATGAAGAAGGTGGGCACCAGCAGCACCATGCAGCAGAAGCCGAAGGTGATGAACTGGTACACCGGCCAGGTCTCCAGCGTGGCCGTCAGCATCCAGCGCGCGGTGCGGAAGTAGTACGGCAGCCGCACGTACAGCGGCAGCGCCACACACAGGCTGACCACCAGCGCCACCTGCATGCGCGCGTACATCCGCAGCGAGTCCACCTTCGACCCGCGCGTCATCAGCCAGAAGCTGCCCAGGCCGATGCCCAGGATGAAGGCCGTCAGGATGAGCGTGAAGGCATACGTGGACGCGCCCATGACGATGGACAACAGGCGGATCCACGTCACCTGGTACAACATGGACGTGAAGCCCGACAGCGCCACGCCCACCAACGCCGCCCGCACCGCCGCCCGGGGGTAGGCCACTTCGGCCCCGCCCTCCACGTCCGGCGCGGCCTGGCCGGGGGCCAGCGTCGGCGGGTGCTGCCGCGCCAGCGCCAGCGCGGCCAGGGCCAGCAGCACGTTGAGCCCCGCGGCCCCCCTCGCGGAGGCCGCCAGGCCGAAGGCCGGCACCAGGTGCGTGCCCGCCAGGAACACGCCCACCGCCGCGCCCAGGCTGTTGACGGCGTACAGGCGGGCCAGCTCCCGCTGCACCCCCGCCAGGCTGGAGGCGAAGTGCCGCACCAGTGCCGGCAGCGTGCCGCCCATCAGCAGCGTGGGCACCACCAGCGACAGGGACGCCACCAGCAGCCGGGGCGCCACCCGCCAGCCGTCCGGCACGCCGGGCGCCAGCACCAGCCACAGCGCCCCCAGGGCCTCCAGCACGTACGGGAAGGCCAGGGCGTAGAGCCCCACGCCCAGCTCCAGCAGGCCGTAGAGGGCCAGGGGGTTCTTCACCCGGTCGGCTGTCCGCCCAAAGACAGAAGCCCCCAGCGCCAGCCCCCCCATGAAGGTGGCGAGCACCACGGCATGCGCCTGTCCGCTGTTCCCCAGGACGTTCCCGAGGTACTTGGACCAGACGAGCTCGTAGACCAGCGCCGTGGCGCCGGACAGGAACAGCAGACAGGCCACAAGGTTCTTCGGAAGACGTGCCGTGATGGACATGGGGACAGCGCGCGACCTTACTCGGTATGTTTCAGGCCCATCAAATGAACGCCCACCTCCTGCAAGCCGTGTTGCTCGCCTGGTCTCCAAGCCTGAGGGTGACGCGTGTCGAGGGCGATACCGCCACCGTGTTGCGCCGCCCCTCCGCGGAGCTGCTGGAGCGTCCGCTCCATGTGGTGCTCGGCGTCACGGCCGAGCGCGCGCGGGAGCTGGATGCCCGTGCCCGTGAAGACCGCCGCGCCGTGGAGTTCGTCTCCTCGCAGCTGGGCGGCGAGGACCCCACGCCCCTGCGCCTGACGCTGGGCCTGGACGCGGGCGAGGCCTGCGCCGGCGTGCTCGACCTGAACACCGTGCTGGAGGGCGCGCCGCCGGTCCAGATTTCGCGCCTGTCCTCCTCGCTCAGCCACGAGATTCGCAACCCGCTGTCCTCCGTGAAGATGGCGGTGCAGACGCTGGCGCGGAACACCGGGCTGTCGGACCGGGACAGGCGGCGGCTCACCATCGCCAACCGCGAAATCCGCACCATGGAGCGGATGCTGTGGCTGTTGTCCGAGTACGGCCGGGACACCACGCCCAACCTGGACGCGCACGCGCTGCGCTCGGTGCTACAGGAGGCCACCGGCATGGTGGCCCCGGAGCTGGCCGAGCGCCGCATCGAGGTGCGCGTGGACGAGGAGCCGGACCTGCCGCGAGTACGGGTGGACCCCAACCGGCTGCGGCCCGTGCTGGCCCAGGTGCTCCTCAACATCGCCATGGGCCAGGCCGAGGACAGCCCCGTGGAGGTCGCCCTGCGCCGCGGCGGCGCCGGACAGGTGCTGATGGTGCTCAAGGACCCCGCCGCCGCGCTGCCCCCCGAGGAGCGCGGCACCCTCTTCGAGCCCTTCGGCTCACGCCTCGCGAGGGGGGCGGGCCTGTCGCTCGCGGCCCTGCGCCGGGTGATGACGGGCCAGGGGGGAGACCTGGCCGCCGAGGGCAGCGCCGACCCCGGCATGGTCTTCACGCTGACGTTCGCCACCTGAGACGACGCCATGGAGACCCTTCTCATCGTCGACGACGACGTCTCGCTCCTCGAAACGCTGAAGATGCACTTCGAGGAGATCGAGCACGACGGCCAGCCGCGCTACCACGTGGCCACGGCCACCAGCGCGGCCGCGGGGCTGCGCGCCGCGCAGGAGAGCATGCCCAGCGTGGTCATCCTCGACATGATGCTCCCGGACCGCACGGGCCTGGAAATCATCGAGGAGATGAAGGGGCTGTGCGGAGACGCGCGCATCATCCTCGTCACCGCCTACCACGACATGGAGACCACCATCCGGGCCATGAAGGCCGGGGCCTTCGACTACATCCACAAGCCCTTCCCGGACCCGGCCGCCCTGGACCTGGTGGTGGAGCGCGCGCTGGAGTACCGCCAGCTGTCGCGCCGCGCGGACGAGGTCAACCGCGAGAATGCCGCCGCCCGCCTGGGCGACATCGTGGGCACCAGCGGGTCCATGCAGCAGCTGGTGAAGGAGATTGGCAAGGTGACGGGCAGCCACGCCACCGTGCTGATTACCGGTGAGAGCGGCACCGGCAAGGAACTCATCGCCCGCGTCATCCACAACTACTCGTACGACGAGCCCCGGCCCTTCATCGGCATCAACTGCTCGGCCATTGTCGACACGCTGCTGGAGAGCGAGCTGTTCGGCCACGAGAAGGGCGCCTTCACCGGCGCCACCTCCGGCAAGCTGGGCAAGTTCGAGGTGGCCGAGGAAGGCACCGTGTTCCTGGACGAGATTGGCGACATGTCGCTGATGCTCCAGGCCAAGCTCCTGCGCGTGCTGCAGGAGCGCGAGTTCGAGCGCGTCGGCGGCGTCAAGCGCATCAAGCTGCGCGCGCGCGTCATCGCCGCCACCCACCGCAACCTCTCCGAGGAGGTGGCGGCGGGCCGCTTCCGCGAGGACCTCTACCAGCGCCTCAAGGTGATTACGCTCCTCATCCCCCCGCTGCGCGAGCGGCGCGAGGACATCCCCCTGCTGGTGAAGCACCTGCTCGAGCGCATCAACGAGAAGGTCCACAAGCGCGTCACCCGCGTGCCCATCGAGGTCATGGAGCGGCTCACCCGGCTGCCCTGGCGCGGCAACGTGCGCGAATTGGAGAACGTCCTCACCCGCTCCGTGGTGCTCGCCCCCGGCGACGTGCTGCGCGGGGACGACCTGCCGGCGCTGGAGGCCGCTCCGAATCCGGACGCCGGCCGCCCCGCCCCCGCCGGCGCCATGTTCGCCGCCCCGGCCGTGGACGACGCCAGCCTCATCCCCACCCTGGAAGAGGCCGAGCGCCAGCTCATCGCCCGTGCGATGGCCGTCACCAAGGGGCACAAGGGTCGCACCTGCCAGATTCTTGGAATCAGCCGCCCCACCCTGGAGCGCAAGCTCCAGAAGTACGGTTTGGCACAGGGGCAGAGCCCTCAGGTGCACACCTTCCCCGTGAAGGACGCTTCCTGAACATTGTCGCGGGCTCGACAATGGAGCCCCCGGATTCAACGTTTCGTTCAACTTGATCAGACTGTTTGAACGTTCTGTTTCAGGTTTTGGACACAGAATCCCGGGTGAGCCTGTCCTGTAGCGCTAAGTACCCGGCATTACTCAATGTGTTCCCCTGGTGGCACTTCATTCCCGGCTGGCACGTAACTTGGAAAAGGAAACCCCCGTCCGCCGCTGAAGCAAGCGGCCAGTCTTCCTCTTCCTTCCTTCCCCGGAGTGAATCCCATGCACGGTTTCAATCGCCCCCTCGGCCCCATCGGTTCCAACGTCGTGGCGCCGCTGCAGACGACCTCCTCCGGGATGATGGTGACGGCCAACAAGCTCATCCCCGGCCAGGAGGCCATCGACTTCAAGGGGTACTTCAAGGTCGAGTCCTTCCCGCACAACTCGACCATCTACCGCCCCGGTGACAACACGGACCGCGTGTACCTGCTCAAGTCCGGCCGCGTGCGCCTGATGCGCATCGGCAAGAACAGCACCCGCTCGGTGGTGTCCATCCTCCGCCCGGGTGACCTGTTCGGCGAGCTGTTCCGCCCCGAGGGCACGCCCATCGAGGAGATGGCCGTCGCCGCCGGTGAGGCCGAGGTGTGGAGCATCGAGGGCCGTGACTTCCGCGCCCAGCTGGAGGCCCGTCCGGCCCTGGCGGTGGACGTGGTCCGCGCCTACGCCGAGCGCGTCCGCTCGCTGCGCAAGCGCGTGCTGGGCCTGACCTTCAAGGAAGTTCCGGCCCGCCTGGCGGACACCCTGCTCACCCTCGTCGAAGCGCACGGCGAGCGCTGCCCGCACGGCGGTGAGACGGACCTGCGCGGAATCACCCAGCAGGACCTCGCGGACCTCGTCGGCGCCTCGCGCTCCTTCGTGTCCACGCTCATCAACGAGATGAAGCGCGAGGGCGTGCTCGGCAACGTCGGCCGCATCCTCTGCGTGCGCGACCAGAAGGCGCTGCGCAAGATTGCCTCCAAGGAGAAGTGAGCCGACGCTCCTTCACGGGAGCTGACGCCAACCTCGGGCCTGTCCGCGCGGGAAACCGCGGGGTCGGGCCCGTGGCGTTTTCGGGGGGCCGGAGTGTCGGGGTCAGGGCACTCGGCCCGGCGCATTGCACGAAACGACGAACGCCCTCCGCCCACACGGGAACAGAGGGCACTGGCCCTCCAGAATCGAACGGGCTCAGGCCGAACGACAACGCCCTCGGCTCGCATGGAGCAGAGGGCGTCGGCGGTAACGACAGTGCGAGCCTCGATGCCGGGAGCCTGAACAACCTCGCGCCTCGGCGCGAAGCCGTGCGGGACTTCTCAGGCGCGGGGCGCGCGCAGCTCGTCCACCTCGGTGCGCAGCAGCCAGTCGTCGGGGAAGTCCGTGGCCGCGGCGGCAATCTGCGCCAGCCGCTCGGGCTTCACGGTGCGCCCCTCGCGCATCTGGCGGACCTCGCGGTAGAGCGCGGCCAGCGACGGGTGCAGGGCCATGGCCTTGCGCGAGCGCGCCTTGGACTCGCCGTCCCCTTCCGAGAAGGCGCTCAGCTCGCCGAACCACTGGTCCCACGACTCCGGGTCCGCCGGCCCGCCCGCCACCGAGGGCAGGTGCGTGCTGACGAAGAGCTTCGCCACCGCGGGCAGCTCCAGCTCGCGGCCGGCCAGCCGGCCCCGCAGCACCAGCACCTCGCCGCCGTCGGTGGCGAAGCCCTCCAGCTCCAGCCCGCTCTCCAGCACCAACCGGAACGGGCCGCGCTCCGGGAGCTTCCCCGCGCCGAAGGCCACCAGCGCCGGGCCGTTCCACGGCTTGCCGTCCTCGGCCTTCCCGCCACGCGAGGCGACCACCGGGCCATCCATGCGCACCAGCGCGGTGGTGAGCCCCGGCGCCACCTGCTTCGGCGCGGCCACCATCTCCAGCACCCGGCCCGTCACCTCGCGCCCGTCCGCCAGCACCAGGTGGTTGACGGTGCGGCAGCGCAGCGCCTCCGCCAGCCCGAAGTCCCCGCCGCGCTTCCACGCCAGCGTGGACTCGAACTCGCCCAGCACCTCGAAGAGGTGCTCGAAGTCACGCGCGACGAAGAGCTGCGGCTGCATCCGGGTGATGTCGTATTCGGTGTCCGCGCACGCCATGCTCAGCGCCAGCTTCTTCACCGCCGGGGTGAGGCAGTGCTGCGCCTCGCCGATGCTGGACAGCAGGCCGGCGCCGTAGATGCGCGGGCGCTCCACGTCACCGACGAGGCCGTACTCCGCGGTCCACCAGTACAGGCGGCTGGCCCGCGTGCTCTCGCTGACGAAGCGGCGGCTCGCGCTGGCCGCCTCGAGCCGCGCCTGCGCGTGGGCCACCTCGTCCTCGCTGGCGTCCGGGTCCTCCTTCACCACGGAGAGATTGCGGATGGCCTCGAAGACGGCCTGGTCCTCCACGCTGGCAATGGCCTTGAAGCCCACGAGCCCGCACGCCTTGAGGTACTCCGCGTAGCGGCGGTTGGCGAGGATGGGCGCGTGGCCCGCGCTCTCATGGACGATGTCCGGCGCCGGCGTGTACTCGATGTGCTCGTGCGTGCGGATGTCCGCGGCGATGGCCAGCACGCCCAGCGCCTGGAGCTCCGTGAAGACGGCGGGCGGGATGAAGCCGCGCACGCCCACGCACGCCCAGCCCAGCCGCGACAGCTTCTCGTTCATCTCGTCCAGGCTGGGGATGCACTCCGAGCCGATGCCCGTCGCCTCCAGGCCCTCCAGGTAGACGGGGTGCGCCTTGTCCGCCAGGTGGCCGCGCAGCTTGCCCAGGATGTTGCGCCACACGGCCTGATCCCGAGCGGTGTACGCCGCGTAGTCCTGGCCCACCACGTAGCGACGCAGGTGGGCGGGGAGGCGGGCAATCGTTCGTTCCGTGGGAGTCATCGTTGTGCACCCCTGACATAATCTTCTACCCTGCCAATATATCCCTTCTGGGGCCAAACGGAAATCCGTAGGAATTCGACGGCTTCGTCGTTTTAACGACGAGGCTGGTGGACATGACGCACCCCGTCCAGGAGGGTGCGGGCACCGGGGCTGAGCGAGCCGGCGGGCCAGAGGGCGACCACCTCCACGGCCTGGGGCTCCTCCTCGCGCAGGGGCCAGGCGCGGATGTCGGGCGGAAACGGGTGCATCAGCCGCAAATCCGGCGCAATCGCACAGGCCTTGAAGGCGCGCAGCAGCTCGTAGATGAGGAGGAAGCTCTCCGCGCGGGCCACCTCCACCACCTTCACCCCGTGGGTGGTGAAGCGCGCGCTGTTGGCGCCTCCGTACGGGTCGTCCCGCAGCCAGTCCACGAAGGGCTGGCCCTCGAGCTCCTTCACATGCAGCGCCCGACGGGAGGCGGCCTCGTGGATGAGCGGGCTTTCCGGCCCGGCCAGCACCACGAAGGGCATGCGCAGCAGGGACTCGGACTCCACCCCCTCATGGGGAGGCAGGGGCGTGAAGTCCAGGGCGAGGTCCAGCTGGCGCGTCTTGACCTGGCGCGTCAGCTCATGCGGGCCGCCGAAGCTGAGCACCAGCTTGAGTCCCCTGGCGGCGGCCTCCCGCGCCACGTTCCCCAGCAGGGACAGGGACAGGGTGGGGTTGAGGCCCAGGCGCACCACCGGCTCGGCGCTGGCCAGGTCTTGAAGCCGCTTCATGTCCAGTTGGTGCAGCGGCGTCTGAGTGCCCGCGAAGAGGCGCTCGCCGCGCGCGGTGAGCTGCAGGCGGCGGCCGGGGCCGCGCTCCAGGAGGGAGGCCCCCTCCGCCAGGGCCATCTCCAGCGCGCGGATGTGCTCGCTCACCACCGAGCGGGCCACCCCCAGGTGCTCGGCGGCGGCCTCGATGCTGCCGGCCTCCACGGCGGCGGCGAAGGACTCCAACCAGACGAGGTGCCGGACGAGCTTGCGCGGGGGCATGCGGCCATCCTCGCACCGCCCTCCCCGGGCGACACGTGGCTTCCGCCGTCTGGAAGATGCCCGAAACGCGCCGTCATGCCGCAAGGGACTGTGGGCCCCGAGGCAGCGGAGGGCACAGGCCCGCTCCACGCCCCCTGGGAAGAGGAGCGGCCGGGCTTTCGTCACTTCTTGAACATCCGCCAGGGGCGGGCTAGCAGGAAGCGCGATGTCACGATTGCTTCACGCCCCTCCCGCCGCGGCAGGGCTCCGCCGCCGGATGGAAGAGGCCCGGCCGTTCCTGGGCCCCGCACTGCTCTGGTGCGTGCTGCATGGGCTCGTTTCCCTCGGCTTCTTCGGCGCCTCCCTGCTGTCCGCCGTCGAGCGGCTCGCGCCCACCGTGCAGCCGCTGGTGCTCGCGTGCGGAGTCGTCCAGGCGCTGTTCCTCGGGCTGCTCACCTTCGCGGCGGCGCTGCCGCTGGTGCTGCTCGGCCGTCACTACGTGCCCGCGGCGGCGGGAGTGGCGGCACTGGCCGTGGCGCTGCTCGGGGTGGACTCGCTCGTCCTGTCGTCGCTCGGCTTCCACATCAACGGGCTCGTGCTGGCGGTGGCGCTGCAGCCGCGCGCCCTGGCCGAGACGGGGCTGTCCCAGACGGAGGTCCTCCTCGCCGCGGCGGGAGCGGTGACGTTGTTGGGGCTCGACATGTGGGCGGGCGTCCACTTCATGCGGAGGCTCCCCGGTCCGCGCCGGGTGCTGCGCCTCGCGCTCGTGCTCCTCCTGCTCTGTGCCGGGGAGCGGCTCTTGAGCGCGTACCTCATCTTCTCCCACGGCGGCGCCGTCCAGCACGCCGCCACCACCCTGCCCCTCCAGGCACCGGTGCGGATGAACAGGCTGCTGACGCAGCTCACCGGCACCCCGTCCGCCTCCGGCCTGCGCCTGGGCGTCAGCCCCGAGGCTGGCGTCCCCGCGGCGAGCATCGACCCCGCCTCCGTGCGCTTCACCCGCCGGCCCGACATCGTCATCATCCTGGTGGAGAGCCTGCGCGACGACTTCTTCCGCGAGGACGTGATGCCCAACCTGTGGCGGCGGGCGGCGGACGGCACGCGCTACCTGTCCCACCACAGCGGGGCGAGCTCCACCGACTACTCCCTCTTCAGCCTGTTCTTCGGACTGGAGGCCCAGCGGCGCGACGCGGTGGTGGGCGCGGGACGGGCGCCGCTGCTCTTCCCCGCACTGAGGGAGAATGGCTACCACCAGGCCTTCTTCGCCGCGTCGTCGGTCGACTGGATGGGCCTGAAGGACACCGTGTTCCGCGACGTGCAGGGCGGGCTGCGCACCGACTACGCCGGCAGGAGCCACCTCCGGGACGAGGCCATGGTGAAGGACGCGCTCTCCGTGGTGGAGACGGCACCGGGCGACACCCCGCTCTTCCTCTTCCTGTTCTTCGCCGGCACGCACTTCGACTACGACTACCCGCCCCGCTCCGACGTCTTCCAGCCCGCATGGGACGGCCGGGGCGGACTCGCCACCGCGAGCGTGCCCGCCGAGCACCTGAAGGCCCGCGCCTGGAATGCCGCCTACGAGGTGGACACGAAGGTGGAAGCACTGCTGTCGCGCATCGAGTCCGTCCGGGGCACGCGGCCGCTCGTCCTCTTCACCGGAGACCACGGTGAGGAGTTCCGCGAGCACGGCCGCGTCGGCCACGCCAGCGACGTGACGGAGTCACAGCTCCACGTCCCCATGGTCATCTTCGACGAGCGCCTTCCTCCCGGCGAGGTGGACGCCGTCACCGGCCACATCGACGTGGTGTCCACCCTGTTCGATCTGCTCGGCGACACGCATGACCCGGCCCGGCTGGGGGACGGCATCCCGATGACGAGGCCGGACGCGTCGCGCTACCTGCTCACCACCATCGGCTGGGAGCCCCGCTATGCGCTCATCGGCCAGCAGCTCAAGATTCGCTTCGGCGCGGGGCTGCCCGGCACGGAAATCACCGACCTGCACGACAACCCGCTGCCCGACGCCCAGGCCCGCTTCGCCCTGGAGGCGCCGCGCATCCTCCGCCGGCTGCGCGGTGGGACGGAGCAGCCGGCCGCCGGGGGAACGTCCGCCGCCGCGAGCCCCGCCACGCCCTGAGGCTGCCAGCGCGGAGCCGGAACCGCGCGCCTGACACCACCGCGCGGGGGCCGCCGCGCGACGGTGCCTTCGCCGCTCATCACGACTACGCCGCAGCGGCCTTCTCGCCGTCCCAGTCCTCCACCTCGTAGAGGAACTTCGAGCTGCCCATCAGCTTGCGGTTCGCCGACGTGCTCTGCACGAAGACGATGTACTTCTCCAGGTTCGCCGGGCGGATGCGCACCGTCTCGCCCTCGGGCAGGCCGAGCAGCTCACGCGCCCGCTCGCCGCTGTAGAGGTCGCCCGTCTTGCGGTCCATCAGCACCACCTCCTTGTGGCCCTGGATGGTCTCCGTCTTGGTGAACTCGTAGAAGCCGCGGCCCGTCTTGAAGCCCAGGCCGTTCTCCTGCACGAAGTCCTTGATGGGCATGGCCCGGTCCACGTCCAGCACCTGGAACCGGCCCGGCGGCACGGCGCGCAGGTCCGCCGCACCGAACATGGACGGCGTCTTGCGCTTGAGCATCGTGCTGAACATGGTGTTCAGCCCGCGGCTCATGCGGCCCTCCTTCACCACCTCCGCCTCGTAGGCCTGGAGCTGCGTGTCGGACGCCTGCTTGTAACAGACGGCCAGCAGCATGTCGGTGACGTGCGCGAACTGGTCCAGGCTCAGGTGGAAGCCGCCCGACTTCTCCGCCAGCTCCTTGTAGAAGGGCGTCGCGTGGCGGCGCGCGAGCGCCTGCACCCCGTACACCGGCACGCCCATCCTACCCAGCGCGTCCACCTCCTTGCGCCAGTCCAGCTTCTTCGGGTTCTGGTTCGGCGCGTGCGGCACGTCATCGCCAATCAGCACGAAGGCGTGCGTGTAGCCCACCGTCCATGAGAGGGATTGCGCCTCGCGCAGCACCAACTCGTAGCATTCGGGCGCGTCGCCGCCGCCCGTCTGACCCACGCGGTCCACGAAGCGGACCACGGCGTTCTCGTCATCCGTCAGGTCCAGCACCTTGGTGACATAGGTGGACCCCGCGTCGCAGTAGTCCCCGTGCGCGATGATGCCGATGCGGATGCCGGGAATCTCCTTCATCAACCGGGACACCGTGCCGCGCAGCTTCTTGCGCACCTGCGCGAGGCACGGATACATGCTGCCGGTGGTATCGAAGCTGAAGGCGATTTCGACGCGGTTATCAATGACTGACGCGCTCATGTGTATGGCCCCCTCGTGTGTGCCGACGAGGAGAACCATACGTGGCGGGTCTGACATTCAGAGGCGTTCTGGCCGGCCCGGCGCCGGGTCCGTCAGGCCGCTCGCGGGGCCTCGATGAACCCGGGCACTGCCTTCGGGTGGGGCCCGTGCATCCAGTCCCACTGCTGGCCGTTCCAGCGCATCTCGTCCCAGCCGAGGCGCGCCGCGGCCTCACGCGCCCGCGCCCCGCGAGCGGCGACGGACCAGCCCACGCGGGACTGCTTGCACTCCCCGCTCTTGAACCGCAGCAGGCGCTGCTGGCCCCGGGCCTCGTCCTGGTCCGCATCCCAGAGCGCCTGATGGAGCGGTCCTTCGCCCTGGTAGTCCACGCCGTTGCGTTGGCACCAGGCGAATACGTCCCTCGCCTTGACCAGCGGCGTGCCCTTCGAGAGTTCGGTGACGGCTTCCACGAGCAACGAGGCGGTGAGGACGCGCATGGCGGCGTGCTCCAAGGCTGAATGATGCCGTCAGCCTAGAGAGCCGGGGGTGGTCGAAGGGTCATGAGACCTCCGCCTCTTTGTCATGGTTTCGTCATGGCGGAAGCCCGCCTGCTCACACGTCGAATTTGATGCCCTGCGCCAGAGGCAGCGCGTCAGAGTAATTCAGGGTGTTGGTCTGCCGCCGCATGTAGGCCTTCCAGGAGTCGGAGCCGGACTCGCGGCCGCCGCCGGTCTCCTTCTCGCCGCCGAAGGCGCCGCCAATCTCGGCGCCCGAGGTGCCGATGTTGACGTTGGCGATGCCGCAGTCGGAGCCGGACGCGGCCAGGAACTGCTCGGCCACCCGGAGGTCCTGGGTGAAGACCGCCGACGAGAGCCCCTGCGGCACACCGTTCTGGATGGCGAGGGCCTCCTCCAGCGTCCGGTAGGGCATGACGTAGAGGATGGGCGCGAAGGTCTCCGTCTGGACGACGTCATCCGCGGGCCGCACTCCGGTGATGAGCGTGGGCAGCACGAAGTTCCCCGGCCCGCCCAGGGCCCTGCCTCCCGTCACCACCGTGCCGCCGGACGCCCGGGCCTTCTCCACGGCGGCCTCGAAGCGCCGCACAGCGGCCGGGTCGATGAGCGGCCCCATGAGGGTGCCCGGCTGGAGCGGATCTCCAATGCGGGCCTCCACCTGCCTGTAGGCGGCGGTGAGCCGGGCCACGACGTCGTCGACGAGCGACTCGTGCACGATGAGCCGGCGCGTGGTGGTGCAGCGCTGGCCGGCGGTGCCCACCGCGCCGAACACGATGGCGGGAATCGCCAGCTTCAGGTCGGCGGTCCGGTCCACGATGATGGCGTTGTTGCCACCCAGCTCCAGGAGGCTCCGGCCCAGGCGTTGGGCCACGCGCACGCCCACCTGCCTGCCCACGGCGGAAGAACCGGTGAAGCTCACCAGCGCGATGCGCGGGTCATCCACCAACCGCTGCGCCAGCGCGGTGCCGCCGTCGTTGAGCAGGAAGAACACGTCCGGGAAGCCGCCAGCCTTCAGCGCCTCGTTGCAGATGCGCATGGCGGCGATGGCCGACAGCGGCGTCTTCGGTGACGGCTTCCAGATGGAGATGTTGCCGCAGACCGCGGCGATGAACGCGTTCCACGCCCAGACGGCCACCGGGAAGTTGAAGGCGCTGATGACACCCACCAGGCCCAGCGGATGCCACTGCTCGTACATGCGGTGGCCGGGGCGCTCGGAGTGCATGGACAGGCCGTACAGCATCCGTGACTGACCGACGGCGAAGTCGGCGATGTCGATCATCTCCTGCACCTCGCCGTCACCCTCGGCCTTGATCTTCCCCATCTCCAGCGAGACGAGCGAGCCGAGCGCGTCCTTCTGGCGGCGCAGCGCCTCGCCGCACAGGCGGATGGCCTCACCACGCCGGGGCGCCGGAGTCGCACGCCAGGCCACGAAGGCCTGCTGCGCCCTGCGCACGAGCAGCTCGTAGTCCTCCGCGCTGGCCGACGACACCCGCGCGAGGCGCTGGCCGTTGCTCGGGTTGAAGACCTCGAGGTCGGCGTCCGGAGAGGTTCCGGACCACTCGCCGTTGCCGAGGTAGGTGCCGGGGTTGCGCTCGGCCAGGCCGAGCACGTCGAGGAGGGCGTGGGTCATGAAGGTCTCTCGGAAGCGGGCGGCACGCGGGGTGCCCCCATGACGGCCTGAGGTACCACGCGGCAGCGGTGCGGGGCACTGCGCCGGCTCGCCCGGGAGCCGCCCGGAGAATGTCCGTCAACCGACACTCACACCACCCTCCGGGCACACACCGGGAGTGAACCAGAAATATAAGAAAGTCGGGGATTTCTGATCTGCTCCCAGACGTCCACCATCCCCACTCCCGCAATTCCTCACCCGTGAAGGAGCACCCATGCGACGACTGCTGAAATCAGCCGTTGGTCTCTCATTGCTGCTGACGACCCCGGCGATGGCCATCGAGCCCCCCTCGCCCCGCACCTCCGGCTCGCTGGCGAGCCAGGCCTTCTTCAAGCCGGAGCTGTCCCTCCCCAGCTCCCATCTTCCCCTCCAGGACGCCCTGCCCCGCATGAGCCGCGAGGCCGCGAGCACCTGGGACGACTTCTTCGCGCGCAATGGCAAGGGGTTCGAAGTCTACGTGGACAGCTACACGGGCGCGGTCACCAACATCCAGGGCGCCATCCCCCTCATCCCCGGTAACGGCGTGGGCAACAAGCTCACGCTCTCCACCGTGCGCCAGCAGCTCGGGCGCTCCGTCAGCAAGGTCGACGAGGCCGTGGTGGCCGACCTGCTCTTCAAGTTCGTCCAGGCCAACCACCGGGCCATCGGCGTGGACCTGCTCCAGCTCGGCGAGCCCCGCGTGACGCAGGTGACGGAGCAACTGTGGCAGGTCTCCGTCCCCCAGCAGCTCAAGGGCATCCCCGTCCGCCACGGGCGGCTGGCCGCCACCATCAGCCACGGCAACCTCGTCCTCCTGGGCACCGAGTCGTGGAGCAACGTCGACATCGCGCCCCTGCCCCTCGTGTCCGCGGACGGCGCGGTGCTGGCGGGCAGCGAGCACTTCGGCCTCTACGAGAGCCCGCCCGAGCAGTGGATGCCGCCCACGCTGGAGATTGCGCCGGTGGCCCGCAAGGACGCCGCCTTCGGTGAGGGCCAGGGCCACCAGCTCGTCTGGACCTATGGCTTCCAGCTCCCCAACGAGCAGGAGCACTGGAAGGTGACGGTCGACGCCACCACCGGCGAGGTGCTCGCGCTGGAGGACGACAACCACTACTTCGACCAGAACATCCGGGGCGGCGTCTACCCGCTGACCAACACCGGGAGCTGTACCGGCACCTCGACGTGCGGCGCCATGTTCCCCAACACCCCCATGCCGTGGGCCAACACGGGCTTCGCGGTGCCGAACAACTTCACCGACGGCGCGGGCGTCTTCGACTACACCTCCGGAACCACCACCACCACGCTCAACGGCAAGTACATCCGGGTCAGCGACGGCTGCGGCGCCATCAGCGTCTCCGCCTCGGGCTCCATCGACCTGGGGGGCACCAACGGCGACCATGACTGCACCGTGCCCCCGGGGACGTCCCCCGGAAACACGGCCGCGTCGCGCAGCTCCTTCTACGAGCTGAACCGCATCGCCGAGGTGGCCCGCAGCTGGCTGCCCACCAACGTGTGGCTCAACAACCAGCTCACCGCCAACGTGAATATCGTCAGCACCTGCAACGCCTTCTGGAACGGCTCGACGGTCAACTTCTACCGCAGCGGCGGTGGCTGCCGGAACACGGGCGAGATTGCCGCCGTGTTCGACCACGAGTGGGGCCATGGCCTGGATGACAACGACGCCGCGGGCGTGCTGAGCAACTCCAGCGAGGCCTACGCGGACATCGCGGCCATCTACCGCCTGCCGTCCTCCTGCGTCGGCTACGGCTTCTACCAGACCGTCAACCCGGGCTGCGGCATGACGCCGGACGGCACGGGCTACAACGTCAATGAGGCCCAGACGGGCGCCGCCTGGTGCACCACCCGCTGCTCGGGCGTGCGCGACGCGGACTGGGGGGCCCACGCCAACGCCACCCCCGCCACGCCGCAGAACTTCGTCTGCAGCCGCTGCCTCTCCGGCTCGGGCCCCTGCGGCAAGCAGGTCCACTGCGCGGCGTCCCCCGTGCGCCAGGCGGCCTGGGACCTCATCGCCCGCGACTTGCGGGCCGCGCCCTTCAGCTACGACGCCAACACGGCGCAGATCATCGGCAACAAGGTCTTCTACCAGGGCAGCGGCAACGTCGGCGCCTGGCACGCGTGCAGCTGCACCGCCGGCACCTCCGACGGCTGCGCCGCCACGCACGGCTACAAGCAGTGGCTGGCCGCGGATGACGACAACGGCAACATCAACGACGGCACGCCGCACATGACGGCCATCCATGCCGCCTTCAACCGGCACAACATCGCCTGTGCCGCGCCCGCTCCGGTGAACAGCGGCTGCGCCGCCGGGCCCACCGCCGCCCCCACCCTCACCGTGACGGCCGGCACCGGCCAGGTGACCGCGACCTGGAGCGCGGCCGCCGGAGCCAGCGAGTACTGGGTGATGAAGTCCGAGGGCTTCGCCGCGTGCAGCTACGGCAAGGTGCGCGCCGCCACCGTCACCGGAACGGCCTACACGGATGGCGAGGTGGTGAGCGGCCGGCAGTACTGCTACTCCATCGTCCCCGCCAGCTCCAACGCCTGCTACGGCCGCGCCAGCACCTGCACCTGCGCGACGCCGCTCTAGCCCGGGGCACTGCTCCGGCGCGACCGCGGACTCATGGGCGGTCGCGCCGGTCCTTCACTGCCTAGTTGTGCTCGAAGACCACGCGCGAGTTGCACGGATCGTTGAAGTTGAGGACGTCATCCAGGTCGATGTTGTTGCCCATGGGGTCCTTCGGGAAGCCCACTCCGCCCCAGGGCGCTCCCGAGTCGAACCGGGTGAAGCCGCCCGAGGGCGTGTACACGGGGTAGCCGCCCACCGGGGCAGGCGTTGACGTAATGGTGAAGTTATTGCAGCTGGCGGGCGCGCCCGCGGGGAAGCTGATGCCCACCTCCTGCTCCACGTTCGCCCGGGTGTTGTAGAGGGCGATGAACAGCGCGTCCGAGCCCACGGTGTCCGTCTTGGAGATGTAGGTGCCGGCGGCGTTCATCAGCTGCAGGTTGACGATGAGGTCGTAGCAGGTCTGGTCGAAGCCCACGAACTGGACGACGGTGCACGCGGGGGCGGTCTTCTCGATGTCCGCGTTCCACGTGCCGAGCCCGCCGTTGGTGGGCACCAGGTTGCCGGGCCGGGACGCCGGGCCGCCGATGAGCGTGAAGTTGGTGCCCGAGGAGGTGGGGTTGAAGTTGGCGTTCTGCTCGACCCAGCGGTTCGTCGCGTTGTCGAACCGCCACATGGCGGCGCGGCAGGCCCCCGTGAGCACGCAGGGCGGCATGGTCTTCACCTGCGCGGGAACGCGGAGGAAGACCTGGGCCGTCTTGTTCTGGCCGAGGTTCACCGCGGCCCCCTCGCTGGTGGTCGCACCGACGAAGAAGGCGCCAATGGACTCCAGGGCCACCGTCCTCCCAGCGTTGTTCACCGCGGTGAAGTCACCCGGCATGCTGAGCGGCGCATAGGCCGCGACGGAGACGTTCACCGTGCCCGTCACCGTCTGGCCGGAGGCGTTGACCAGCGAGTTCGCCGGAATCGAAATCTGGACGTCCGCCGTCTCGATGACGTTGTTCACCGCCGGGTTGATGGGCCGCACCGTGGCCGTCGGCAGGACGTGGACGGCGTTGAGCTTGCCCGCGGCCAGGAACTGCGTCACCGGCCCGTAGCCCGCCTTGTTCACGTTGAGGACGTAGCCGGCGGGCACGGCCGTCAGGGAGACGAAGTACTTGCCGGCGGAGTCGGTGGTCCGGTTGATGCCATTGATGCTCACGGTGGCGCCGGGAAGGACCTTGCCCTGGACGTCCTTCACCGTACCGGTGAAGACCGCCGTGGCCAGGGCCGCCTCACCCTCGCGGAGCTCCGCGGGAACAGGTTCGGAAGTCTGCGTGTCAGGTCCTCCGAGGCAGCCGAGCGAGAGCATCACCGGAGCCAGCATCGCGAGCCACCACCTCTTCATCGTTGCCATGACACGACCTCGTGGGGTGTGAGTGATGTGTGCCGGAGCCAAAGGCAGACATGGCCCCGGTACACGCATGGCAAGGTAGTGAAAAACAGAACATCCCGCACTCCAAGTATGCCCCGCACTGCCGGTGAATGTCGAACACAGGACAGGGGCTCACCCTGGCGTGCCCTTCCCTTCCGAGGCCGGGCCGCTACCGGGGCACGTCCTTCCGGGAGGAGAGGGAGTACTCACCCGAGCGGAAGGAGAAGGTGCGGACCTCGTGGAAGGGCTCGACCTCGCTGCTCTTCTCGTCCTTCAGGCGGGTCCCCTTCACGGTGACGACGAAATCGGGCAGCGGACTCTCGGGGTTCGGCGCGAGCTTCCACTCGGAGTCGTATGAGAAGCAGGTGGCGGCCTCCTGCTTCTCGTCGGACGAACAGGCCAACGCGTCGGTCTCCTTGACCCTTCCGATGGTGCCCACCGCGTCGATGCTCTCCTGTCCCCCCAGGTCGGAGAGCAACTCGAGCTCCTCCCAGACTTCGGGAGGAAAGGCGTACGCCTCCGTGATGACGGCGATGAACCCCCGCTCGCCAGCCGCCTGCACGGAGATGTCATGGTCCGGTGCCCGTCCGAACTGGCCCGCCTCGGTGATGACCCGGTTGGCCCGCTCCAACCTCCAGCCGTCCTCCGTCCTGGCGAAGACGCCGCCGCCGATGAGCGCCGGGGACCCGTGGGAGGGGCCCTCCGTGGGCGTCTCCGTGAGGAAGAGCATCTTCTCCTGTTCCCCCTCGCGCCAGGCCGCCCACTTCCAGGGACGCGCCTGGAAACGGGAGGCCCAGAAGTATTCGAGCCGCTGGATTCGCAGCCGCTCCGTCCCGGATGGAGCCCAGCGGACGGAGCCCACCGCCGCGTCGAAGCTTCCATACAGCGCCACCATGGCCTTCTCGGGAAGGAACTCGCCGCTGAAGGCAGGCCCCTCACCACTCCCGCACGGCTCGGGGGCATCCGGATGCGCCCCGTCCTGGTAGGCGTAGAGCGCTTCCCCCAGCGACGCGAGCGCGGCGTCCTCCACCGGAATCTCGAACACCTGGGGCGCGGTGTCCTCCGCGCTCTTCGCGAGCATCAGCTTCGTGCCGCGCTCCGTCCTCGAAGCAGCGGTGACCCAGCGCTCGTCGGGGAAGGGAGCGCCGGGCCTGTCAATCTCCGCGAGCCAGCGCCCGTGAACGTCCGATGAAAGCTGCAGCAGGTAGGGGCGTTGGTTGCAGCCGTTGATGCGCACCGCATGAGCGCCCTCCTCCGAGCGCTTCAGCAACTCCCACGCTGGGGGCAGCTTCGCCAGGAGGCCTTGCGCGGACTCGTCCAGGACGAACTGTCCGAGGCGCGGGACGGCGGTGTCGTCCGTGTCGTCCGCCTCGATGCCGGTGAAGAGGGCCTGCTCCAGCACCGAGTCGGTCGACTCGAAGCGGGTCCGCTCCTGCACCTCCTCGGTCAGCCACTTGCGCTTCTTGTCGTACTGGAACCGGCCCCGGTAGACGACGACCTTCTCGGCGTCTCCGACGGCGACCACGAACGTCTGTCCCTTCGTCACTGCCCGGCGTTTCACGCCCCGGACGAAGCCCGCGCTCTCGCGGATGCAGTCGGTGGCGTCGTTGCTGGAACACTGGGACTCGAGCATCGGGCCCTTCAGCGGCTTCTTCAGCCCGGCGAGCAACTCGAAGTTGCGCTCGAAGAAGAGCTCGCCCAGTTCCTTGCGAAGCCCCACATCCTCGGGCGCGAGCGATGCCGCGCGCAGGGCACTGTCCAGCCGCTGGGCGAACTTGAGGTGCGGGTCATGGGCCTCCGCCTTGAGCTTCTCCAGGGAGGGCGGCTCCGCGCCCAGGAGAGAGATTGAGGCAAAGCCTTCCTTGTCGCCACAACGCACCCTGCGCCACTCGCCCTGTGCGGACTCCAGCGGGACACACGCGGTGCCGATGCGCAGCTTCGCCAGGCTCTCCGCCTCCGTGGAGGGCGCCTTGCGCAGGTGCATGCTGGAGCCGAGGACGTAGAGCTTCGGCCCCGTGTCACTCGCCGCCCCTGCGGCGGCGACACCGGCCTTCGCGTCTTCCCGACAGGCGCTGAGGACCAGCGTCGACAGCAACGGGAGAAGCCACAGGAGACGAAGGGTCGAGGCTCTGGGACGGGATGGCATGGACACGGGGAGGCTGGCATGGGCCTCGGAGCCGTGTCCATGCGGCGGGCGCTACTGCACCACCACGTCATCCACGCGGAAGGTGGTGGCCAGGGTGCCGTCGTTGACGGTACGGAGTAGAATCGCGAAGCCGCCCACTCAGCGCAGGTCGACCGCTCCCGAAGGAACCCGCGTCCCGCCCTGGCGCACCCATCTCCTGGCCGAGTGGAGCGAACGCACCAGTCCCCTCAGCGCCGAGGTCTGGCTCGCCAGGTAGAAGGGGTAGTACCAGGACGTGCCGCCGCGCCGGTTGAACAGGGAGTAGGCAAACCGGATGGTGGGTTGTTCGACGTAGCTCGGGACGTTCTCGAACCACTCGGCGCTGCTGCGCGCCTTGTCCTGGATTGGGAGCAGCGCGGTGCGACGCTCCTCCTCGTAGGCCTTCAGCGCGGCCTGGAGGTCGCCCCCCTCGCTCAACTTCCCGGCGAGGCCGATGGCGTCCTGGATGGCCAGCTTCGTCCCCGAGCCGATGGTGAAGTGCGTGGTGTGGGCGGCGTCGCCCATCAGCACCACCTTGTCGTGGAACCAGCGCTCGTTGGTGAGGCGCCTGAAGTTGAGCCACGGCGCCTTGTCGAGGTCCCGCCGCTGGTTGAAGAGCGAATGGCCCGCCAGCTGGCGCTGGAAGATGCCCTCCAGGCGCCGCAGGGTCTCATCGGGACCGAGCGTGTCGAAGCCAAGTCCCTCCCAGGTCGCCTGCGGACACTCGACGATGCAGGTGCTGGCGTCGCCGCAGAAACGGTAGCCATGGAACCAGAGCCAGCCCGCGGCGGTCTCCTCGAAGGCGAACGTGAAGGCGTCGAACACCTTGTCGGTCCCCAGCCAGATGTACTTGTTCCTCCCCACTTCGACGTTCGTCTGGAAGTGGTCGCCCTGAAGCCGGCGCACGGTGCTGTTGGCGCCATCGCAAGCGACGATGAGGTCCGCATCCGCGAGCTCGGACACGTCTCCCAGCTCGCGTTGGAACTGGATGTCGACACCCAGGCCCATCGCCCGCCGGGTCAGGATTTCGAGCAGGCGATCCCGCCCGATACTGAAACCGTACCCGCCAATGTGGAGCGCCTGCTGTCCGCGGATGTGCACTTCCTGCTGGTCCCAGCGGACAGCCGCCTCTGCAATCTCGCGGGCACTCTCGGGGTCGCTCCGGTAGAGGCTCTGGAGCAGGTCCTCCCAGAACACGACACCCCAGCCGTACGTCACGCCCGGCGGATTGCGCTCGAGGATGGTGATGTCATGTTCCCTGTTGGCCAGCTTCGCCAGGATTGCGAAATACAGCCCCGCCGGACCCCCGCCGACACAGACAACCTTCATCGCCCCCCCCATCCCCGAGCACAGCTGAATCGCAAGCTGCGTCCATTCTGGGTCTTCGCCCCCGCGCCAGTTAGAGCGCTCAAGGGTGATGCGGGTGCGCGCTTCCGCACACCCGGCTCGAAGGTCCAGGGCTCCGCGCCCGAGCAGCACTTCGACGGTGACTGTGGCCGGATATTCACAATCCAGTTGCAAATATTCCTCGTCACGCGAACCCCGAGGCCCCGGCCCTGTTTAAATAAATCCAAACATTGACACTCCGAATTCGGCGCTCGCAATGTCGGCCCGTCCACGACGCCCATTTCAGGGGAGCTCACCATGCCGAAGTCGAAGCCACTCTCGTCCCGCCTCCGTTCCGCCCACCGAGCCGGGCTGGCGCTCGCCGCCCTCGCCCTGGCCGCGATGGCGCCGGCGGCCCATGCCGACTCGGCGGTCTACGGCGGAGGCCCGTTCTATTCCGGCGGCACCGCGGTGATGGACGACCTGCGCAACTCGGGCTTCACCACTGTGATGCTGTGGAGCTTCCACATCGAGGACAACGGCGACCTCGTCTACAACGACATCCCGGTGGTCAGGAACGGCGCCTACATCGGAGACCCGGCCTGGCCGACGCGGCTGGCCACGCTCAAGACCACGCCGACCTCGGTCAATCGCATCGAAGTGTCGATTGGCGCCTGGAGCGTTCCCGATTTCGAGCGCATGGCCAGGCTGGTCAACGGCACCGCCACCGGGTGCGGCAGCACCCTCGTCTGCGGCACCGGCAGCAGCAGCATCCTGTACCGCAACTTCCAGGCGCTGAAGAGCGCCACCGGCGCCGACGCGGTCAACTTCGACGACGAGAGCGCCTACGACCTCGCCCCGACCACCCAGTTCGGGCAGATGCTGATCGGCCTGGGCTACAAGATCACCTTCGCGCCCTACACCAACCAGAGCTTCTGGAGGAGCCTCAAGGACAACCTCGGCAGCGCGGTCGACGTCATCTACCTCCAGGTGTACGACGGCGGCGCCGGCAACAATCCGGCGACCTGGAACACCGCGATGGGCATGACTGTCGACCCCGGCCTCTGGTCACGCCATGGCACCGGCTGCAGCAGCGGCGACAGTCCTGCCACGGTGCAGAGCAAGATGAGCAACTGGAAGAGCACCGCCGGCATCAGCGGCGGCTTCATGTGGCTGTACGACGACATCCAGAAGTGCGGGGCGCAGGGCACGGCCGCTCAGTACGCGGCGGCAATCAACACCGCGGTCAGCGGCAACACCCCGCCGGTGGCCAATTTCGGCGTCACCGTGAGCGGACTGACCGCGACCTTCAGCGACTCCTCCAGCGACAGCGACGGCAGCATCACCTCGCGCAGCTGGAATTTCGGCGACGGCAGCAGCTCGACCGCGACCAACCCCAGCCGTGTCTACGCCAGCGCCGGCAACTACAACGTCAGCCTGACGGTGACCGACAACGGCGGCGCCACCAACACCAAGACGCAGACCGTCTCGGTCGGCGCCGGCAACGTCAACCTGGCGCTCAACAAGCCGGCGACCGGCTCCACCGCCTGCAACAGCAGCGAAACGCCGGCCAAGGCGGTCAACGGCAGCGTCTCCGGGGGCACCACCGACAAGTTCTGCTCGTTGACCGCTTCGTCCTGGCTGCAGGTCGACCTCGGCTCGGCACAGACGGTCAGCAGCTTCGTGGTCAAGCATGCCGGCGCGGGCGGCGAAGCGAGCACCTGGAACACCCGGGCCTTCACCATCCAGACCTCCAGCAACGGCACCAGCTGGAGCACCCCGGTGACGGTGACCAACAACACCGCCAGCACCTCGACCCACGCGATCAGCGCCACCTCGGCGCGCTACATCAAGCTCAACGTGACCACGCCGACCCAGAACGGCGACCCGGCGACGCGCATCTACGAGCTCGAGGTGCGCTGACCCCGCCCCTCCGCACCTCCATCGCGCCTGGACAGACGACGCTCTTCAGTGGCGCGGCCTCGCGGGTCGTCAACGGCAGCCGGCCGCTTCGACGATCAACTCCGTGACGGCTGCTGGGTGGCTGACCATCGCAACGTGTGAGCTGCGGATTTCAAAGGTATGGGCGCCAGCACGACGGGCCATGACGCGCTGGGCCTCGGGCGGAATGACCTTGTCGTCCCTGGCGACCAGGTACCAGGACGGAATGGCCTGCCACGCCGGCGGGCCGGAGGGCGTTACGAAGATGGAGGCGGCGGCCGGGCGCTGGCTGGCCGCCGCCACCGCCGCGTCCTTCTCACGGAGATCGCCCGCGAAGAGCTCATGGAAGAAAGCGGGGTCGATGTAGCCGTCGGCGTCCGTGGTTCCGCCCCCTGGGAACGGGCGCAAGATGAGGTGCTCACCGAGCTCGGAATGGCCGCCGCCGAGAGCGTTGGCCTGCGAGATGGTCTCCCCCTCGGCGAGTGCGTACGAGGCGATGTACACGAGCGCTTTCACGTTCGGATTCCCGGTGGCTGCGTTCGTGATGACGGCTCCGCCGTAGGAGTGGCCGACCAGGACGATGGGACCCGTGAGGGTACTCAGGAAGTACCGCAAGTACTCCGCATCACCGGCAATACTGCGTAGGGGGTTTGAAAACGCGTAGGCCGTGTATCCCTGTCTCTGCAGCCGCTTGATCACGTCGGCCCAGCCGGATGCATCGGCGAACGCTCCGTGGACGAGGACGATCGTGGGCTTGCCCGAACTGTCGGTCCTCCTCTCGTCCTCGGATGCATCGGCGTTGGATGGAATGGCGCTGACCACCAGCAACGTCCCGAGGGCACAGAGCAGGCCCAGTCGTCGCAGGTTCTGTTCAGTGAAGCGCTGAGCATTCATCGACCTCTCCGAGGCTTCGAGCAGGGCGGCGCGGAAGGTGGGCGGCGTACGAGACCGCGTCAATCAAGACCGCGGTCCAGACATCCTGTCGCCCGCGAAGCTCAACCGCGGTGCTCGAAGGTCCTCGTCCACGCGCGTGTCAGAGCACGCGCATGAATGCGACCAGGTCCTTCTTCTCCTGCTCGTTGAGCCGGGTCTCCAGCACGAGGTTGAAGAACTCCACCGTGTCCTCCAGCGTCAGGAGCCGCCCATCATGAAGATAGGGGGGAGACTCCTTGATGCCACGGAGAGGGAACGTCTTGATGGGGCCATCGGAGCCCATCACCGCTCCGTTCACCAGGCGTGGCTTGTAGAAGCGCTCCGCCCGCAGGTTGTGCATCAGGTTGTCGGTGTAATACGGCGGGACGTGACACACGGAGCACTGCGCCTTGCCCAAGAAGAGCGCCTGGCCGCGCAGCTCCGACTCGGTGGCCTTCTTCGGGTCCAGCTTTCCGTCGAAGCGCAGCTTGGGAGCAGGCGGGAAGTCGAGGAGTGCTTGAAACTCCGCCATGAAGTGCACCTGGCTGCCCCGCTCGAGGACGTTGACGCCCTTCTTCGTGGCGATGACCGGGTCTCCGTCGAAGTAGGCCGCGCGCTGCTCGAACTCGGTGAAGTCCTCCACCGTCTTGAGGGCGCGCTGCGAGCCGAACAGACGCTGGATGTTCACCCCGCGGAGGGACGGCGTCTCGATGCGGTGGCGGAACTCCTGCGGACGAATGTCTCCCACCAGGTGCGTGGCGCCATTGGAGTGCCCATTGACGTGACAGTCGAAGCACGTCACGCCCCGGCTGGGCAGCTCGGAACGACGGTCGGCGGTCTGATTGAACTGCTGCTGGGGAAAGGGCGTAACGAGGAGCCGGAGGCCTTCCAACTGCTTTGGATTCAGGAGGCCGTTGAACAGCTCCTGGACATTCATGAGGGTCACCAGCTTCCCCTGCGAGACATCCCCCAGGTCCGTGCGCGTGGTGAGGAAGATGGGAGGCGGGAACTCCGGCAGCAGGTGGTCCGGCAGGTCGAAGTCGAGGTCGAACCGCGTGAGGTCCCGCCCTTCCTGCCGCTTGATTTCATCGATGTGGAATTTGGGGAAGAGCATGCCGCCTTCCGGATGATTCGGATGTGGCAACGGCATGAGGCCCCCTGGGAAGAGCCCCTTGTCTCGAATCGCCTCGGGGCTCATGGCGGCGAGGGAGTCCCAGGTGACGCCCTGCGGAAGCTTCACCCGCACGCCTTCCTGCACGGCCTTTCCACGAGACATGGTGACGCCCCGGGCAGGCCGGTTTCCCAGGTCATAGCGCTGGTTGAGGAGCTGCTGGTGGCGCGCGGTGACCTTGGGCTTCTCCGCCTTCATCCGTGCCATCACGTCGGCGAAGGGCTCCGTCTGGTCCACGGGCATGTAGCTGGTGCGGCCCCGCTCCTGTATTTCCTGTGCGAGGGCCGCCCCCGAATACACCAGGCAAAGCCCCATGACTGTGATTGCGACGTGCTGACGCCCCCAGAACGGCTTCATGCGTGCGCTCCTTTCGTCTGACATCACGCGGCCTGGCGCCCTGCCGTTCATGCAAGGTATTCGATTCACGCAGCCTTCCGCCCGCATCGGGGGTACGAAGCGTTGGCCAGTGCATACCCTCCTGCGCCAGCCCGGACTTGCCCGATCCCCGAGGGCATGCTGAAAAGCCCGACCCACAGCCCTGGACATGGGGCGCGGAGGTCCGTGGTGGAGATCGAGAAGCCGTACGTTCTGTTTCTGGGTGACGTCCCCGACCAGCTCGCCGCCAAGACGGCGCACGGCATCGTCGACTGGCGGCCCGACTGGTGCGTGGGTCAGCTCCGGCTGGAGGGCTGCAAGGCCGACTGCGGCCTCCCGGATCTGGACATCGCCCAGGCGAAGGCGAAGGGCGCGAAGACGCTCATCGTCGGCGTGGCCAACGCGGGCGGCGTGCTGCCGGAGCACTGGATTGGCAAGCTGGTGGAGGCGCTCGACGCGGGAATGGACCTCGCCACGGGGCTGCACAAGCGGCTGAGCGCCTTCCCCGCCATCGCCGCGGCGGCCGCGCGCAATGGCCGCAAGCTGCACGACGTGCGCATCCCCGACATGGACTTCGCCACCGGAAAGGGCTCGAAGCGCCCGGGCCTGCGGCTCCTGACGGTGGGCACGGACTGCTCGGTGGGCAAGAAGTACACGGTGCTCGCGCTGGAGAAGGAGATGCGCGCGCGCGGCCTCAAGGCGGACTTCCGCGCCACCGGGCAGACGGGCATCTTCATCTCCGGGCGCGGCGTGGCCATCGACGCGGTGGTGTCGGACTTCGTCGCCGGCGCGGCCGAGTGGCTCACTCCCGCCAACGACGCGGACCACTGGGACCTGGTGGAAGGCCAGGGCTCGCTGTTCCACCCGTCCTTCGCGGGCGTCACCCTGGGGCTGCTCCACGGCGCGCAGCCGGACGCCTTCGTCGTCTGCCACGAGCCCACGCGCACGAAGATGCGCGGCGTCCAGCATCCCCTCCCCTCCATCCAGGCCGTCATCGACCGGACCATCCTGGAGGGCCAGCTCACCAACCCGCGCATCCAGTGCACCGGCCTCGCCATCAACACCGAGCACCTGGGCGAGAAGGAGGCCCTGGAACTGCTGGAGCGCACGGGCCGCGAGCACGGGCTGCCGTGCGTGGACCCCATCCGCACCGGCGTCGGCCCCCTCGTCGAGGAGCTGGCGCGCCGCTTCCCGGCCCGGAGCTGACCCCATGCGCAAGCTCACCGTCACCCACGAGAGCTGGCCCATTGCCGGGCGCTTCACCATCTCCCGCGGCTCCAAGACGTCCGCCGAGGTGGTCGTCGTCACGCTGGAGGAGGACGGTGCCGTGGGGCGCGGAGAGTGCGTCCCCTATGCCCGCTATGGCGAGACGCTCGAAGGCGTCATGGCGGCGCTGGAGGCGGCCCGCCCGCGAATCGAAGCGGGGCTGGCGCGGGACGGAATCGCCGGGGTGCTGGAGCCGAAGGCCGCGCGCAACGCGCTGGACTGCGCGCTGTGGGACCTGGAGGCGAAGCGGAGCGGGCGGCCCGTCTGGGCCCTGCTGGGCATGTCCGAGCCCCGGCCGCTCGTCACCGCGTACACGCTGAGCCTCGATACCACCGAGGCGATGCGTGCTGCCGCGGAGAAGGCCGCGCACCGGCCGCTGCTGAAGGTGAAGCTCGGGCGCGGAGAGGAAGACATCGAGCGGCTGCGGGCCATCCGCGCGGGGGCTCCGGCGAGCCAGCTCATCGTGGATGCGAACGAGGGCTGGAAGCCGGAGGCGCTGCCTGCCCTGTTCGACGCCTGCGCGGAGCTGGGCGTGGTCATGGTGGAGCAGCCTCTTCCGGCCGGGAATGATGGCGCGCTCCAGGGGCTGCGGCGCGCGGTGCCCGTCTGCGCCGACGAGTCCGCGCATGACCGGCACGGGCTGGGGACGCTGCTGGGGAAGTACGACGCCATCAACATCAAGCTGGACAAGACCGGGGGCCTGACGGAGGCGCTGGCGCTCGCGTCGGCCGCGCGGAGCGAGGGGCTGCAGCTCATGGTGGGCTGCATGGTGGCGACGTCACTGGCCATGGCGCCCGCGATGCTCGTGGCGCAGGGGGCCGCCGTGGTGGACCTGGACGGGCCGCTGCTGCTCTCCCGGGACCGGGTGCCCGGCATCCGCTTCGAGGGAAGCGAGATGTACTGGCCGCCTCCCGAGCTCTGGGGCTGAGGGCCAGGGAGGACCCCTGCGGTCCGCGCGTCGAGCAGGGCGGCCGAAAGAGGCGCATGCGGCGGTGTCGTGCAGCCAACCCACCCCCACACCAGGTCACGGATGGCTGACGCCGGTCAGGGCCCGCAGCACCGGCTGGTCCCGCACGAGCGCGTCTCGCAGCAGGGCCATGGCGTACTCGACCACGCGGCTCGACAGCGCGCCGGTGTGATCGAGCGTGGCCGTGTACGTTGCGGCGAGCGTCGGCAACACCCGCCATACGGGAAAGCCGATTTCAGCGTTCACTCGCTCCACCGCGAGAGCCACCTCGGAGAGGCTCGTGGCGGCGACGGTGAGCGGAGTCACTGCGACGAACCGCACCTGATCGATGAGCCAGTGGACGTCGATCATGAAGTTCACGATCTCGCCGATGTCGACTTCGATCGTGACGCCGTACGGTTGCCGGCTGTAGTCGATGCCACGCGAGCGAAGATGGCCCGCGAGCGCCTCGAGCTCCCCGAGGTGCACTGCGGGGTGCGGCGGCAGCACTGGGAGCGGTCTGTCCATCGGGTCACTCCTCGTGGGTGATTGGGACCGCGTCGGCTCACAGCGTCGACATGACTTGCCGCGGACGAAACCGTAGCGGAGCGACGAGCACCTCAGCCAGCTCGAGCTCGTAACTGACGTTGCCCCGTTTTCGAGGAGTCCCACTCGGTACCCCTGGCCGAGCGTGCGGGGGCAGGCTCACGGGCCGCTCGACGTGCAAACGCGAAACCAGAGGGGCCCCGAGCGCGCTTCTTCCCACCGCGCACGCCCCGTTCCCCATCACGGAGCAAGTGTTCCCGCGAGCAGAGCGAATTCAATCGAATTCAAAGGAGTGGCCGCTTTCATGTTGATGCCCGTGATTGCGCGTGGCGTCACCCATGAGGTCCCCGATGCCGTCCTCCCCCCGCTCGTCATGGGTGCTCTTCGTCACCTGGGGCCTGCTGCTCTCCGCGGCGCCAGGCTGCCGCGACTCGCCCCAGCCCACGCCCGATGCCGGCGTCCCCGGTGATTCGGGCACCCCCGACGCGGGGCCACCCGACTCCGGGACGCCGCCCTGGGGCGGCACGTACACCGTGTTGGAGGAGCTGGGAGACGGCACGGGTGACCCCGGCGTGCTCTCGGCCTGCACGCTCGTGCCACGGGTGGGCGAGAGCCCCGCCGGAGGCTGCCTCGACCCGGCCATTTTCGACCTGTCCGCCTGCGACTCCTCGACGCTCGCCAACGTCGCGAAGGACGGCTTCTACCATGTACGGCTGCGGCAGGAGTCCGCGCTGGCGGACGGCGGAGTGGAGGGCTCGTACTCCACCGTGACGATGGGCCTCGTCGGCGACGGCGGCCCCAGCAAGTTCTACTACGCGCCCGTCACTCACGAGGAGCGCGACGCGGACAGCCTGCTCCTCGGCACCCACACCCGGTCCCGGGACGGGGGCAGCACCACCACCGTGCTGGCGGGATGTGAGGCGCCCAGCAACCGCTACTTCACGGGCTGCTTCGCCCGGTGCGTCAACGGCCGGGTGGTGCAGCGGGCCACCGCCGACGCCCACCGCATGCTGTGGCGCGAAGGCGAGGACGAGTCCTCCGGCGGCCTCGAGCTCGTGTCGGAAACGTACGTCGAGCAGGGCACCCCGTTGGACATCTACGTCGCGAAGAACCACGCCTACGTCGTCTCCGCCAACGTCGCCTACCTTCGCCCGGGCAAGCCGGGCGGCATCTCCGTCTTCGACGTGACGGACCGGCGCAACCCCGTGCTGAAGAAGGTCATCAGCCTCCCCGACGACCAGCTCTGGAACAGCGTGTGGGCCAAGGGGGACGCGCTGTACGTCGCCAGCCAGGACACCGGCATCGTCGTCTTCGACATCTCCAACCCGGCGGACCCGCAGCTCGTGCGCCGCGTGCCCTCCAGCGCCCCCCTCGCCGTGCACACCGTGCTGGTGGACGGGGACCGCCTCTACGGCATGGGGCTCTGGCCCTCGAGCAACACGCTCGTGTTCGACGTGTCCCAGCCACTGGAGCCCGTGCTGCTCCAGCGCCTCGCGTTTCCCCTGGTGGGCCCCTACGACGGGGCCCATGACGCCTTCGCCTACCAGGGCAAGCTCTACATCAGCCACTTCGAGGGTGGCCTCAAGGTCGTCGACGTCGAGAACCCGGACAACATGAAGCTGCTGGGGACCTACACGTACCCAAACACCACCGCCCACCACAACGCAGTGGGCACCTTCGCCGGGCGCACCCTCGTTTTCGAGGGCGGCGAGAACCATGGCGCACACCTGCGCGTGCTGGACGCCAGCGATCCGGCGCACATCGTGAAGATCGGCGAGTTCAAGCTCCGGCCCACGACCTCCATCCACAACATCCTCCTGGTGGGCACGCGCCTGTACGTCGCCTGGTACCAGGAGGGCGTGCGCGTGCTGGACGTGTCCAACCCCACGAAGCCCCGGCAGGTGGCCTACTACAACACGCACCGCGAGACGGACCCGGGGCGCACCGATGACGTCTTCGAGGGCGCCATCGGCATCCGCGTGCCCGGCGACGGCTACGTGTACGTCGTCGACAACTCGCGCGGCCTGCTCATCATGAACGAGCTCTAGCCAGGCACTCGGACGTAGAGAAAGGACATCGGCGAGCGCTGAAGGCGCGCCGATTCACGAGGCGCGTCGGAACTCCATGATCCAGTTCGTCTCCCAGGTGCGGCCTGCGTCGGACGAATAGGCCTGCTCCCAGCGCGCGGACGTGGCGGTGATCCGCGACCAGACGAACCGCACGCGCGTCGGCTTGCCGTCGATGGTCGTCTCGCCGAGGAAGGTGCCGACTCCCTTCTCGAAACGTCCCTGGACGGGCGGATCGAGGTCGCCGTGGGGCGCGCGACCGTCGAGCCACCAGATGGACCACCGCGCCGCCTTCGGATCGTACGAGCGCAGCCCGACCGCGCGATAGGCTCCGGCCGGGGCCTCGATGGTGTGCTCCTCGAGGTTCGCCCTTCCGCCCATCAGACCGCGATGGGACATTGTTCCCTCGGAGTCGAGCCACTCGCGGCGGCCGTCCTTCACCCGCAGGTAGCGATGGTGGACGCGCCACTCACCGAGGAGGAAGTCGAAGTCGTGGACGGCCGTCGGGTCCGCCGGCCGTGGCGCGGGCTTCCGCGTCTCACGCTCGAACTCCATGATCCAGTTGGGGGCCCACGTCTTTCCGCCGTCGGATGATGCCGCCTGCTCCCAGCGGGCCGAGGTCGGCGTGATGTTCGACCACACGAAGCGGCCGCGCATCGGCTTCCCGTCCTGCGTGTAGTCGGCGTAGAAGCGGCCGATGCCGTCCTCGAAGCGGCCCTTGACCGGGGTGCGCAACGGACCCGATGGGTAGCGCCCGTCGAGCCACCAGATGGCCCACTCCCCTGCTTTCGAATCGTAGGCGCGCAGTCCGACGGCGCGATAGGCGCCGCTGGGCGCGTCGAGCGCGTGCTCCTCCACGTTCGCGCTGCCGTCGATCAACCGGCGGTTGGCGCACGTGCCGTCGAACTCGACCCACTCCTGGCCGCCCGGCTTGAGGCGGCGATGGTGCACGCGCCAGTCGCCCTCCAGGAATCCGAAGTCTGAAGTTGCCCCGGGCTCTCCCGCACTTTGTGTGATGCCCCTCGGAGAAGTAGGCAGTTGCGGCAGGCTACCAGTGGGGCGACTACACCCTGGGAATGGAAACACTGTACTCCCTTCCCGGTTGTCGATTGGAGCGAGTGGTGCGCGGTGGCTCGCCGAAAATCGTCCTCGTGGTGCACCAGGAGGGCACTGGTGCCCGGTGTCCCTCCTGCCGGACGCCCAGCAACTCCGTGCACAGCAGCTACGTCCGCCGCCCCGCTGACCTGCCCTCCGCCGGGCATGCCGTGAAACTGGAAATGAATGTGTGTCGCTTCTTCTGTCGAAACGCGAAAGGCCCTCGCCGCACGTTCGCGGAGCCGCTGCCCCGCTTGCTGGCTCCTCGGGCCCGGCGAACGCGGCGGCTTGCCACCGCCCAGTCCGCCGTCGCCACGACAGCGGGTGCCGAGGCTGGAGCCAGACTGCTCAAGCCGCTGGCCATGCCAACCAGCCCCGACACGTTCCTGCGCCTGATTCGCCGTACTCCGCGGCCGACGCCACGAGACTCCCGGGCGGTGGGCGTGGATGACTGGGCCCTGCGAAAGGGGCGCACCTACGGCTCCATTCTCGTCGACCTCGAAGCGCACCGCGTCGTCGAGGTGCTGCCCGACCGCTCAACGCCGACGCTGACGGCGTGGCTGCGTCGCCACCCTGACATAGAGGTCCTCACCAGAGACCGCTCGACGGAGTACGCACATGCAGCCGCACTCGGTGCTCCCGACGCTCAACAAGTAGCGGACCGCTGGCATCTGCTCCTCAATGGGCGGCAAATGGCGGAGCGCTGGCTGACGGGGGCGCACGCGCGCCTGCGCTCCCTGCCGGTCGTCTCGCGAGAGAGCGTTTCCCCTGCGCGGCGGCTCACCTCATTTTCACGCACTCATTCTGAAGTCCGCTCCCGTGAGGCGAGCCGAGCCCAGCGCGTGGCCGCATACGAGACAGTGCGGCGCCGTTCCCTCGCCGGGGAGCCGCTGGCGAGAATCCACCGCACCTTGAGTCTGGCACCGAGCACGGTGCGCAAGTACGCCACCCCGGAAGCCTTTCCGGAGCGCTCGGTGCGCGCGCCCTGTCCGAGCATCCTCGCCCCATTTCTGGAGTACCTTGAGGAGCGTCATGCGGCGGGCTGCGAAAACGCCTGCTCGCTCTGGCGGGAGATTCGCGCACGAGGGTTTCGTGGCACGTCACGGCAGGTCTACCGCTGGATCCAGACGCGCCGCAAAGCTCCGGCGCGCACGCGGCCGCGCGCGGAGTCCGGCGGCGACTGGTGGTCCAATGGCAAGAGCTCCGACCCGCTCGCCTCCCCGAAGCAATTGGCCTGGCTGTGCGTGAAGGAGCCGTCCGAACTCACACCCGAGGATGCAGCCACGCTGGCTCGCATCCAACAGGACAAGGAGGCCGCGTGCGTCATGGAGTTGACCCGACGCTTCTGCGAAGTGGTCCGCGCTCGGAGCGTTACGCACGGGCCAGGCCACGCAGTTCCTGTAGACCCTTCGAGGCGTGGCTGGGCGAGGCACTCCACTGCGGCGTGCGCGCGGTGGAGACCTTCGCCGAGGGGTTGCAGCAGGACGGGGATGCAGTCCGGGCGGCGCTGACCACGCCCTGGAGCAACGCCCAGGCGGAGGGTCAGCTCACGAAGCTCAAGTTCCTCAAGCGTCAGATGTACGGCCGCGCCAGCTTCGACCTGCTGCGCCGTCGCGTGCTCCTCACCGTCTGAGCCTACGCATCACACAAAGTGCGGGAGAGCCGAAAACGGGGCAACTTCAGTATGCGCATGGCAAGGCGCTCATCGCCGACGCCGGCTACGACGCCGACCACCTCATGCAGGCCGTCCGGGAGCGCGGCATGACGCCCGTCATCGCCATGAATCCGACGCGCAAACACCACCGGCGCTGCAACAGCCGCGCCCTCTACCGGATGCGCATCCAAGTGGACTGCATGTTCCACCGCCTCAAGCGCTTCCGAGCGGTGGCCACCCGCTTCGAGAAGACCGCCATCAACTACCTGGCGGTCCTCCACCTTGCATGCATGATGCTTTGGCTAAATTAGGGACACCACTAGCATCCGCGGACGGTAGCGGAGGGAGTCGCCATGTCGCTGGTCTTCGATGTGCGGGCATCCCTGGGCGACAGGCCCGGGGTGCACGCCCTGCTCGTGGGGGTGAGCGGCTACCGCCATCTGCCACCGCGCGACCAGCCGTCTGGCCCTTACGACCTGAAGCAGCTCTCGTCGGCCGCGACCTCGACGCTGCGGCTCTTCGAGTGGCTCCAGGCCCACCGGGATGCGCTCCCGCTTCCGCTGGCGACCTGCCGGTTGCTGCTGACACCCTCGGCGGGTGAGGCTGCGGCTCACCCCAGTGCGCTCGCGGCGACCCGACGCCATGTTGAAAGGGCCCTGCGCGACTGGCGGCGGGATGCGCGCAGCCACGCCGACGGCATGACGCTCTTTTACTTCGCGGGCCATGGCATCCAGCGGAGCCGGGACAACACGGTCCTCCTGCTCGAGGAGTTCGCCGAGCCCGACTCGCCCGTCCTGGAGCAGGCTATCGAGCTGCAAAACATCTTCCAGGGGATGGCGCCCAGCCCGCAGGCAGGCCCCATTGCCCGGCAGCAGGTCTATTTCATCGATACGTGCAGGGTCCTCCCCGACGTGCTCAAGAACTTCGAGCACCTGTCCGCACCGGCCGTCTTCGACGTGGAGTTGGTGAGCGAGGACAACCGGTGCGCCCCCATCTTCCAGGCGGCGCTCCCTGGCACGAAAGCCTATGGCCGTCTCAACGAGACGAGCTTGTTCTGCGAGGCACTCCTGGCGGGGCTCGACGGGCGCGCCGCCACGCCCGGAGACGGGCCGGAAACGAATGAACACGTGCAGTGGGTCGTCTCGGTCTCATCGCTGAGCAGGATGCTTGTCGACCACTTCAAGCGCTTGGCCAGCGAGCCGGAAGGTGTGGAGCAGACCGTCACCCTGGGTGGACAGATTCTGGAGGATCTCATGCTGCACCAGCTCCTGGCGCCCCCTTCCGCCGACCTCACCCTCGAGGTGGATCCCCTCGCCGCAGTGGCTCACGCGCGAGTCAACGTCGTGAATGCCCTCGGGCAGCCGACTGCGGACTTTCCGCACCCCCTGTCTCCCTATCCGCTGACCCGGCAGCTCGAAGCGGGCTACTACACCATCGGGGCCACCATCGATCCGCCCCACCCGCAGTTCGTCGGCTGCCCCGGGCGCCCGATGCTGCTGACACCTCCACGCAGGACGTACAGGCTGAGGGTCTCCCCATGAGCGACCAACCTCCCAGGAAGGAACCGCACGGGCACCTGCGCTTCTCGCTGCAGCCTCCGAGAGGAGCGCAGCTCGACGGGAGCAATATCCCGGTCGAGATACGCAAGCCGAGCCTCGCCCTCGCCACGCGCTGCCTCTCCAGCGACGTGGTGGAGCTGGAGCCCGGAGCCTACGTGGTGACCGCGCAGCTGCCCTCCGGGCAGGTGCTGTCCGGGAGCATCACTCTGTCCGCCGGAACGAAGGGCACCGTCCAGCTCGAGCCAGAGGAGGACGCGCCCCTGCCCCCGCCGGTGCCGGGCGGGCCCCAGCTCCTCAGTAAGTGGCCGACGTACCTCGAGCGGACGGGCCTGATCATCTTCTCACTGCTCACCCACAACACCACTTCGTCCGGCATAGGGTCGAGGGGGCTGCTGCGCTGCCTAGTTCCCGCCACCCGGCAGACCTCCCGCAACCCGAGGCTGAGAGGCGCGGCTTGGCGCCTCTACAAGACGAGGTCCCCAAAGTGGGTGGCTTCCCGCTTCGACTCCCCCTCCAGTCGGGATGGCCAGCTTGAGCTCCGGGTAGCTGAGGACCAACCCACGGTGGTGCAGCTTCTCCGGCCCCGGGCAGCACCCAGCAACATCGTGCTGCCGATCCCGGGAGAGTCCGGGCATCCAGGCTGTCGCATCATCGTGGAGCGCGGCCCCACCGGAGCGTTTCAGGTGGACATCCGCCTCGACAATGCCCACGCCGACGCGCTCCTGCGCTACAGCCAAGCCGGTGACAGGAACCGAGCCTTGCTGAGCCAGAGGGAGGTCGAGGCCACCAAGCTGTTGTACGACAAGATGAAGGATCCAGTGGGCGCGGCCATCGGCGCATATGCGCTGCTGCGGTTCAAGCAGGCCCGGGACATTCCTGAGTGGACCCGGAACCTGTGCGAGTGGTTTCCGCACTTCCCCGATGGCGCGGTGATCTGGGCCGAGCACCTGGCGCGCCGCGGAGAGCACGGACAAGCGCTACGCGTGCTCATGAAGCTGGAGCAGCGGGGACTGCCCCTCTTCAGCGCCGGGTTGAGCCATGCCGTGGATCGGCTCAGCGCGTACACGCAGGTCCATGACGACGCATGGCCAAGGGATGAAGCACCCACACTTGAGGAGCGCTCGAAGTGTGAAACCCTGCTGGCGGCGCTGAGCCGTTACGCAGCGTGCACGGACTTTTCGCGACCGGTGACGACGTATCACGGTGCCCGGCCCTTTGCGCCCGGTGAGAAGCCGGGGCCCGAGGTATTGGTCCCGGACCCAACGGATGTCGACCTGACGTCCTACTTCCCGGAATAGACTCGGCGCGCCTCGACCCAGCCCTGGGGTTAGGATGCACGCACTATGTCCGGACCGACGAAGGCCATGACGGAGCCTGCGGCAGCCGCCGCCCCTGAGCCCGTCGACGTCCTCATCGTCACGGCATTGAAGCGGGAGTACGAGGCCGTCTTACGAGTCGAGACCGGGGCAGTGCCTGGACGCACCTGGGTCCAGGCTGCGTGGCCCGGGGACCTGGATGTCGCCTCCCGCGTATTCCAGGGTGCCGAAGGAGCGCCGCTCCGCGTAGTGGTGGCTCGCTCCCTAGGAATCGGCGTCGTGGCGATGACGGGCGCCCTGTCGATGCTCGTGGACACCTACGCACCTCGGTGCCTAGCTATGTGCGGCATCGGTGCGGGGCTTCAAGCGGAGGTGGAGCTGGGCGATGTCATCATCGCGGACGTGCTCTGGGCCTATGCCCTTGGCCAGAACGCTTCGGGGAGTTCCGCCGGGGAAGAGAGCAGCCTGTTCCAGAGCCGGAGCCTGCGCTACCTGCTGGATGCCAAGCTGCGGCACAAGGCCGAGCACTTCCAACCTTCCCCGGAGAGTCCCTGGCGGCGAGAACGTCCCCGGACGTACGAGGCCCAGATGGACTGGATTCTCGACTGCCTGTGGCGGGGTGAGAGCCCAGCCCTGCACCCTCAACGCAAGGAGCGGTGCGCCGACTACAGCCAGGTGTTACCGCTGCTCTGGGAGCAGAAGCTGGTTTCGAATGGCGAGCTGTCCCTCACGCCCGAAGGCCGGAGGTACATCGAGCGCAAGCGGCTCCTGTATCCCGATGGCCTGCCGGAGCCACGGCCCTTCAGGGTGCACGTGGGCGCGCTCGTCACCGTCGACACATTCGTCAGGACCCCCGAGGTCTTCGACAGACTGGCGCACCTCGACCGCAAGGTGCTGGGGCTGGACATGGAGGCGGCAGCCATCGGTGCACTGGCTCGCATCCGAGAGGCCGAGTACACGGTCGTGCTCAAAGGGATTGCGGACTTCGCTGATAGTGCAGAGAACGACCGGTTCCGAGACTTCGCGGCGCGGGCCGCGGCGGAGTGCCTCCTGGAGTTCTTGAGGAGCAGCCTTCCGCCGGCACCGCTAGGACACTTCTCGGACCTTCTCGATACAGGCATCTCCGAGCGGCCACGGGTGCCAAGCCCGGCGGCCCTCTTGAATGCCCATTATCGCTGCTTCCCCTTCTGGGGGCGCAAGGCAGAGCTGGAGAGGCTCCAGGCTTGGTGTCAGTCCGAGGAACCCGCGAGCGCGTGGCTCATCCACGCCCGTGGGGGCATGGGCAAGACCCGGCTGCTCGTCGAGGTGTGTGAGCAACTCCGGATGCAGGGCTGGCGGGCTGGCTTCCTGGCCCATTCTCCAAGGCCCGAGCGGCTTGAGGCCCTGCTGGCCTCGGCGCAGGACACGCTGGTGGTCATCGACTCTGCGGAGAGCGAACCAGGGCTCCCGGGGTATCTTGAGCTCATCGCTCAGAAACTGCGAGAGAAGCGCCAGGGGCGCTTCCGCCTTGTGCTGCTGGCCCGGTCCGTCGGGGACTGGTGGTCGGACATCATCGCCAGATCCAAGGCGATCAATGCGCTGCTCGACTCCCAGGTACCCATGGAGCTGCCACCGCTCATGGAGGGCTCCCTGGCGGCCCGTCAAGAGCTCTTCCTGGAAGCGGTGCGATGCTTTGCTTCGATCCGCAAGCGCTCGGGGCTCGGGCTCGTGCCACCCGACCTCAGCGACGAGCAATTCGAGCGGGTGATGTACATCCACATGGCAGCCCTGGCCGCGGTGGAGGGACGGCCTTCGAGCGCCATGGGGTTGATCGAGGGGCTGCTTGCACACGAGGAGCGCCTCTGGCTCGCGCGTGCGCATGCCACTGCAACGACGGAGCAGGCCCGGCGCTCATTCCTGGCCCAGACACGGCGAGCCGTGACTGCATTCACGCTGCTGGGAGGTGCTTCGAGCCAGCAGGAGGTCGAGGAACTGCTCCAGCAGGTGAACGAAGAGCAGGATGAGTCGTTGATGTTGATGCTGAGGGACCTGTACCCGGGAAACCCCAGGGATTCATGGCGCGCCAGCATCAGCGGGCTTGAGCCGGACGTGATGGGCGATGCTATGGTCCTGCACACCTTGCGCCTGGAAGTGGACGGCGGCAGGCGCCTGCTGGAGAAGGTCTTCAGCAATGCGGACGCCCGGGCGCTCCGGAATGGGTTCGAGGTCCTGGGGCGGCTCTCCCGTGAACACCCGGACGAGGCAGGCCCGTGGATCCAGTGGGTGCTGGAGTCAGATGTCCCCAGCCGTGCGCTGGCGGCATTCGATGCCGCGAAGGCTCTGGCTGCACGCGGTGCGCACACCCGGCTTGGCGCATACCTAGCACAGGTACTGGAGAAAGAAGGAACACCCCTGCTTGCGGCGCAGATGGAGTCCATGGGGTTCCCCGCGGATGCCGTCTCCTTGCACGACGTTATGCGCTGGGTGACACGCACACGCCTCCAGAACCTGGAGGAGGAAGAGGGCCTGGAGCACCTCGCCGAGCGCGCCCGGCTGCTCAACAACCTGGGAAGCCTCCAGAGCGAATCAGGAAGAAGAGAAGAGGCCCTGGCGACAATCGAGCAAGCGGTGAAGCACTACAGGGCACATGCAGCCAGACAGCCCGAGCTTTTCCAGTCCGACCTGGCCCTGAGCCTGAACAACCTGGGTGTTATGCTGCGAGAGCTCGGACGGATGCACGAGGCGCTGGCGGTGACACAAGAAGCCGTGTCGCTTCACTCCCGGCTTGCCCAGGAGCAGGACGCCTCGCTCCCGAACTTGGCCATGAGCCTGAACAACCTGGGCGGCGTCCAGTGGGGGCTGGGGCAGCGAGAGCAAGCGCTGAAGGCCTTTCTGGAGGCGGTAGCCATCTCCCGGAACCTGGCGGCGAAGGTTCCGGATGCCTTCCTACCCTCCCTCGCAGGGGGCCTAAACAACTTGGGCAATATCCTGCAGACACTGGGGCGCCGAGAAGAAGCGCTGATGGCCGCTCAGGAGGCGGTAGCCATCTCCCGGAACTTGGCGGAAAGGAACCCGGAGACGTTCCTTCCCAGCTTGGCCATGGGCTTGAACAATCTGGGAATCCATCTGGTCGAGCTGGGGAGGCAAGAGGAGTCCTCGGCAGCGATACGTGAGGCCGTGGAGATCTACCGGCAGCTTGCGCGCAGGACCCCGGAGGCCTTCCAGCCAGACCTAGCGAGGAGCTTGAGCAACCTGGGCCTGTTGCTGAATGCGCAAGGAGCCAAGGAGGTAGCCCTCCAGGCGGCGCACGAAGCCCTGGAGATAATCTGGCCCTACTTCGAGAGGTTCCCGTCCGCATTTGCAATGCAGACGAACAACATCCTTCAGAACCTGCTCGCCTGGCAGTCAGAGCTGAAGCTGCCCACCACTAGCCGTCATCAAGCGCAGCTCGACGCCGTGCAAAAGGCGCTGAGCCAATAGCCCCTTCACCTGTCGAAGTTCTCAGGGAACCACTGGAAGACAGTGTCCGGATCCCAGGGGTAAGTGTCCTTCTGGAAGGCGCGAATCTGGTACGACGGGAAGAGACGCCGGATGGTCCCTCCGGGCGCCAAGCTGTACTCCTTCACAACGGGGCCGCGCTCTCCGGACCGGAGCTTCGTCTCCGGGAGCCCGTCCTCCCTGACCAGATCCACTCCAGCCTGCTCGTAGCAATGCTCCACGAAGCCGGAGCAGGAGCCGGAAAAGATAACATTGCCGGTCTCCTCATCGCTCACCAGGCGATACGGCGGACGGAGCCGCCAGCAACACGCATGGCCGCGCTTCCGCTTGCCCATGGCTCGCCTCTCCAGGTCACGGCAGCAGATCATCACCCGTTCCTGGACATGCTGGAGCTCGAAGTCCGGGTGGTCCACCCACCCTACGACCCTGACCTTCCAGCGCGCCTCCTTGCCATCGGGGCCGAGGTTCCACGTCTCACGAACCCCCTCTCGAGCGACCGCATAGACCTCGACCGGGCCGTCCAAGTCACCCGCCTTCGCGGCGATTCCCGCATGCTGCTCGAGCTCGCTCACGTGAAACAGGACGAAGCCCTCTTCAATCCTTCGCGACTCGGAGCCAGGGGGCCAGTGGGAGATCATGCGGAACGTCCTGGCTCCCGGAACGCCATTGCGGCCTGGAGCAACTTCGAGCCCTGGGGCGCCGCGGCCAGCATGGAGATGGCAACGCTCTGCTCGATGCAGAGCGTCCGCGCGGCGCTGATGGCCCCCACGCGCACGATGGGCTCGTTCCGGGTGTAGACCTCATGCAGCAACCCCACGGTCTCTTCCAGCGGCGCAGCCGGCCAGAGCCAGCCCAGCAGCACCACGAGTTCGTAGCGCGTATAGCGAGCGTCCTCGGAGTCCTCCGCCCGCAATCGCGCCTCCAACTTGAGTGCCGCCTGACGAAGCTGTGCCGCCTCCGGGAGCTGGCCCCGCGCGCCAAGTGGCCGCACGGCGCCCAGCTGACGGCACACGGTCCTCAGGGTCAGGTCGAGCTGCGTGGACGGCCAGCGGGTGAAGCGCGGGTGGAGCCGGGGCCAGAAAGCAGGCCCCACGAGCAGAGCGGCTCCCATCAACGCGCGGGCCGCGATGAAAGGCTCCGGGCCCAGTGACTGCTCAGCCAGGGTCTCCAGCCGCGCGGACACCCGCTGCGCCCGCTCAGGGTGTTCCGAGGACCGGATGACCATGGGGGCAGCGTCGATGGCCTCGACGAGCACCTCATCCAGGGAACCGTCGCTCGCGGTGAGCACCTCCTCCACGATGTGCGCCGCTCCGGCAGCCTTGAGCCGCCCGCAGGCCTCAAGCCAGAGCGCGAGGTGGGGACTCCTGGCCGCATAGGCATCCTCAAGCCTCCCGACGGCCTCCTCACGGCTCTGCTCAAGTCTTCCCTCCAGGTGACCCGCGCGTACGAGTTCCTCGGCGCGCTCCTCGATGGCATCCGCCTGTGAATCCTCGGAGTGGAGGGCCTCCCTGACGGAGGGGGCATCTCTCAAGGAAGCACTCGGCCGCTCGATCTGCTGCCCATAAGGCTTGCTTCCGCTCGCAAGCCTAGGCGGATCCGGGCGCCTGCGTGCGCGAACGAGACCGGTAGGTCCATAGAGCTGCTCGGCCATGCGCTCGGCGGGACCGCGCTTCAGCACGAGTGGGGAGGCCTGCTCGGCCATGCGCTCGATGGGAACGCGCTTCGGCACGGTCGGGTCCTGGCCTTCTGTCTTGCCGCTCATGCCAGCACCCTGCGCCCACGTGGGAAGCGGACCCCGTCGCTCGACTAGAAGTATAGGCTGGTCCCCGCCGAGGTGTCAGCCCCCGCGCCTCTTCCGCCTGACCTCAAGCTGGCGCCGGTGCGAGTTCAGCGTGGACGGGCTCAAGCCGAGCAGCGAGGCCGCCTTGTTCCCGCTCCCCGCGACGTCGATGGCCGCCTGCAGGTGGAGCCAGACCCATTCATCCGTCAGCTCATCCAGGGGCACCTCCCTGCCGGACTGCTGCGCCTCTCGGATCGTCTCCCGACACCGATCCACCGACGGCAGCTCGTCCCGGGGCGCCCCCTCCCCTCCTCCGCCGGCCCGGGCCTCCCCCTCCTCGTCCCGGAGCAAGCGCAGCTTCCGCTGGACGTCTTCGTCCTTGAGCACGAACGTCGCGTAGTTGCTCGACACTAGGCCCGCGGCCAGCAGCCGCCTTGCCAGCCGCTGCAGGTCTCTCCAGTTGCCGGGCAGCTCCAGCAACCCCCGGACGATGGCCTTGCGATGCCCGGAGTGCTCCGCCGCGAGGTCCTCCGCCCTCACGTGGTCGACAGGGCCCGCTGGTTGGGGCCGCTGCCATCCCGCACCTGGAGGAAGTCCCGGTCCTGGAGCATCACCGGCGTGCTGGGGCCCACGCTGGCACCGGGCCCTCGCCCGTCAGGGACATTGCCGGTGGCCCGATGGAGGTCGAACACCGTCGCTTGGGGCCGAACACATCGGACGTGTTGCGCGGCTCGATGGCGCCATGGGTGACGAGGGCATCCATCTGCCAGACATTGCAGGTACGTGAAACGAAGCGCCGCGAGAAGATGCCCCGCGCGTCCCTCACGTAGTCCTTCCTGATTCCCGTCCCCAGGCGGGTGTACACGAGGTTGGGGTCCTCGAGCTGGAGCCGTCTTCCTTCGGCACGTAGCGCACGTCGTTGATGATGACGTAGTGGAGGATCTCCCCACGGGAGTTCAGGAGCTGCGCGACATCCCGCAGGGCGGACGATGACCTCGCCGCCAACCGCCGCTCAAGCTCCTCCTGGATCTGGCTCCCCCTCCAGCCCGACAGCGCGTTCACGTTCGCTTGGTAGATAGATGTCGAGGATCTTCTTGCTCTTCTCGATGCGCGTCACCTCGCCCAGCGTGTTGCGCTTGAGTTCCTCAAGCAGTATTTCCTTCTTGGCCTTGAGGAACCGCTTGACCTCCGGCTTGGCGATGCGCGCCATTTCGACGATGCGGCCGATCTTGTCGCGCAGCACGTCATGCCCAGGGTTGGGAGCGTTTCCCTCCGGCGCACGAAGTCGATCTTGTCTCCAGCCATGCGTGCTTCCTCCCGGAAGCATGCATGACATCAATACCCGTACCAGCCGGGCCCGCCGAGGAGCGCCGCCGGGGCGGCCGGCACGTGCTGCTTCCCGGTGCGACGCGAGCGCGTCCTGCCGTAACGCCGTGGGGCCAGCGCACGGGCGCTCAGCCCTTCGCGAGCCGGACCTGCACGGGCATAGATGCCGCCGGGGGCTCCACGGAGTAGATCCTGCTCCTGGGCAACAGGCACTGCCCTACGGGGGCACCATCGGCCTGCGTGTCCACGGCGGTCTTCACGATGTAGTTGCCCGCGCTCAGCAGCTCGCGGTGCGCCTCGGGGACTGGTGCCCCGAGTGTGAGGACCTCTTCGTCCTCCGCGTCGCTGATGCGCATCCGGGTGTACGGGCGGGCCTCCGGAGGCGTGAGGGTGATGTCGACCGGGACCTTGGGGGGCGCGTCGAGATAGTGGATGACGGCGTCCGGGCCCAGGTTGCTGACCCGGAACATCTGATTCACGCCGTAATACTGATTGATGCGCACGAGGTGCTTCGCCAGCGACCGGCTGATAGAACCGGTGGTGACGGCCCATTTCTGCTCGTCGGGGTTGAAGACACCGGCGCCGCCCTCGAGGCATTCGAGGAGCGCCTTGCCGAAGACGGTCTCTTGGCCGGGGATGGCGTAGGCTAGGCTCCCGGGTACGCAGGTGAAGAAGACGGGCGAGAGCCTGTCGTCGTCGAACTCCGCCTCAGAGCCAAGCCCCTCGACGTCCCAGAGGTGCCCTGCCGGCAGCTTGTCATAGTGCCGCATCTCGGATGTGGCCGTGCGGCAAGCATCGAAGAAGTAGAGCTGTGTCCTGGCGATGTCGGCGCGGCCGGGAATGGGGGCCATGCCATCCACGAGGTCGGAGCTGATGAGGCCGTGCCCGAGCCGCCGGGCCGGGCTCTCGCCGAACTCATCGAGGAGGAGGACATGGTCGCCCCGGGTTCGCTGGAGCCCATGCCCGGCGAAGTAGAACAGCGTCATGTTGCTTCGATGCTGCTTCGCCTCCTCACGCCAAGCCTCTGCGGCCCGCTGGATGTTGGCAAGGGTCGCGCGCTCGGCATCCTTCGCCATGTCGGGCGTCTTCGCCAGCTCGGTCGCCGACGGGGACAGCAGCAGCCGGCAGCTCGCGAGTGGCAGGGGCAGCCGGTTCCCGCACGAAACGAGCCATTGGTAGATGCGGAAGGCGGTCGAGGCCGCTGAGGTCAGCTTCCGCAGCCCGAAGTGATGCGGGAGCGGCTCGGCATCATCGCCGACCAGGTACGGGTATTCACTCACCCCGACAATCAGCGCGTGAACCCCTGGCACGGCGTTGGAGAACCGGATGACCTTGCCCGTGCTCACTTGTGCACCTTCAGCTTCAGCCGCCAGAGGCGAGGTGGCACGAGCGCGGTGACCAACCGCGCGCCCTTGAAAGGCGCCCCTGGCTCGAAGTGCGCTGAAACGATGTACAGCCCGGCGGGAAGGTGGAAGCGGCGGGGCCCTAGCGCGGCGGGAGTCTCCACCACGGGAGCTCCCTCCGCGTCGTCAATGCGGATCCTGGCCAGGGGCGCAGCCTCGGGAGGCTCGAACTCGACCTCGAGCTCGACGCGCGGAGCCTGCTTCAGAAGCGCAATCACCGGGTCCCTCATGAGCTGGCCGCTCATAGTGAAGCCCGGGAGGATGTTGAGATCGTGCGAGAGCCGGCTGCTCTCCAGGCTCATCCACTGCGCCAGGGAATTGACGGTGACCGCGTACTCTGTCCGCCCACCGTCCGTCTCCATGACCGGTGCGCCGGCGCCACCGCGCAGGCCCTTCAGCAGGGCGCTCGTGAAGAGGGTGCCCTCACCGGGGATGGCGTAGGCCATCTCTCCTGGCTGGGCGGAGTGGAACACCGCCGCGCTGCGCCGATGGCCCGCACCCTCGAGGAATACGTCGAACGCGCTCGTGGCGCCGAAGCTCACGTTCTCGGGCACCCCATGAGGGCGGTTGCGGCTGCAGTCCACGAAGTAGAGCTGGTTGCGAGCCATGGGGCCTTCACCCGCGGCGAGCCCATTGAAGATGTTGGAGAAGCTGACCGCGCTCCGGAAGAGAGGCCCGATGCCGTTTCCAAAGTCCTGGAAGAGCAACAGGTCATCGTCACGGACGAACTGGAAGGCGTGCCCGACGAAGAAGAAGATCGTCTTGCCCTCGTCGCTCATGCTGGCGTCCTGGTGCCAGTCGCTGGCGGCCTGGACGAAATCGTTCACCCCGCAGGAGGTGGCATGCCCGTGGAGTTCGGGCACTTGTGCCAGCTCGATTTCAGAGGGCGCGAGCAGCAGCCGGCAGGTCACCAGAGGCTCGGGGAGCACAGCCTCCTCGACGAGCCATCGATAGAAGTCGAATGCCGAGCGCGCTGCGGAGGAGAGCTGGCCCAGATTGAAAGGCTGCCGGGCAAGAGGGCCTCTGCCGCCCAGTAGATGTGGGTAGCTGCTAATGCCCACGATCAGCGCATGGGTGCCGCCGGTCTTCCGCTCCGCCCGCTTGTCGAACACCAGCGACATGACGTGCTTCTCCCGCCTGCGGCTATTTTCTGGAAACCGGAATCTGCTGCGAGGTCAGCGGCTGCGCCAACTGCCGCAACTGCGTCGTGCCGATATCGACCGAGAATCCCCACAGCGCGGCGATGAGGATGTCCTTCCAGGAACCGTGGAAGGTCTCGGAGAAGAGGAGGGTACCGCCCGCGGCGATGAAGAGCCCGACGAGGCCAGTCATCAGCAGCTCGCGGCGCAGGAGCCGCTTCCGGATGTCCATGGCCGCCAGCTCCGATGCCGAGGGAAGGATACGAACCACCCCCACCGCAGAGATGGGCGCCTGCGTCCGTGGGTCGCGCAGCTCGGCCATGACGCGCAGGGGGCCCGGCGCCTGGGCCATGACGACAAGGCGGCTACCATCGTGCTCGATTTCGCGGACGTGTCCTTCCAGGATCCTCCAGGCCACCTGGACGCCCTCGGGTGGGGCGGGCTCCACCAGGGGCCTCAGCTCGATGGTCTGCCCGACGGCAGCTTCCAGCGGCCCGATGAGCTGGAAGATGTGCACCGCCCCCAGGGGCTGCGTTCCGCCCGCGATGAGATTGGCCACCGCGAGCCGCGCGAGCTGCCCCGTGGGTGGCTTCGCCGTGGGGCCGTAGGACTCAAGCACCGGCCTCGCAGACTTCGCCGCCTTGACGTAGTCGTGCGTCTTCAACGCGGCCTCGACGGTGGCCTTGGTGGCAGCGGCGGTCTTCGCGCCGATGAGTTCCACGAGCCTCGCTGAGAGCGTCGCCAAGGCGCTGGTGAGGGCGGGATAGGGCGGACCCTCCTCGGCGGCGGCCGGAGCCAGGACCGCCTGCAAGGCCTCCTGCACCGGAGCGAGGCTCGCGTCGTCTGGCTTGAGCCCAAGGGCGTCCACCGCCCGCTCGGTGACGCGGACGACCTCCGGACGGGCGGTCTGTACGAAGAGCGAATGGGCACTCCGGGCGACCTTCAGAGCAGACTGCATGAGGGCCGCGAGGTCCGCGCTGTCCCGCGTGGTGTTCGCCTCGGCCAGCACTCCCTTCAGGGTCGGGATACCGTCGGGAATCGCCGTGTCCGGCCACGGCCCGAGCGAGTCCACGTCCCGCGAGAGTGAGGTGATGAGGTCTCCAAGCGCGCGTCCCAGTTTCTCCCGTAGTTCCGGCCGCAGGTCACCGGCCCGCTTCTCCGGGCCCTCGACATGCCCCCTGTCGAGCTGTTCGAGGAGGGCCTCGCGCTCCCGCCGGGCCTCGCCCAGCAGCTTGGCGATGGCCGGGGAGTGGCCGGCCGGATGGCTGAGGTCACTCGCCAGCGTGGCGAGGGAGGTCCGCACTGCTTTGCGGCGCTCCTCGGCCTCGGCCAGTACGGCATCCACGGCCTCACCCGCCTTCGTCGCGGCCGCTGTCAGCCCGTCCGCGCCCGCCTTCGACTGGATGGCCGAGGTGAGGGGCTGGAGCGCCGCGCGAACCTTGTTGCGGACCCCCTCGTCGGCTTCCGACGCCGCGAGCTGTTCGAGGCGCGCATGGACCTTGCTGGCCTCGAGGAGGGCCTCGTCGGACTTCTGCCACTCCTCAAGACACTGGCGGTAAATGAGCCCCAGGAGGATGCCGCCGATGATGGTGATGGGCAGCCAGCACAGCGGAGCCCGGCTGACGAGCCTCAAGTCGACGTCGACGGGCGCGGCGAGCTGGGGCGACTCCAGCCTCACGGTGCCCGTGGAGACCCCCAGCGGGACGCTGCCCTCCAGCCTGGGCACCAGCTCCAGCTTCTGGCCGGCGCCTAGCTCACCGCTGCCTGCATCCGGCGCGAGGCTCGCCGTGAAACGGATTTCCGCAGACAGCGTTTCTCCTCCGGGGCCGCGCAGCCGGCCCGCCACCGGCAGGGGAAGGTTCACATGGGCGAGCGCCGAGGCCTCCTCAATGAGGAGCGTCGTGGGGGCGAGGCTGTCCGAACCCAGGGTGTGCTCCAACTGCCAGGGCCCCTGGACCCGGAGCCGGGCCGCAGGCCGCTGGAAGGTGAGCTGGATGTCCCGTGCCGGCTCGGGCTTCCCGTCGCGCACGGGGCGCAACCGCACCGTGTACGTGCCCGTGAAGGGCATGGCTGGGGGGTGGACGGTGATGGGCAGCTTCGGGAGCGGGGCCTTCACGTCGACGGGGCCGGGAGTGAAGGCCGCCGAGAAGTCATCCGGCCGCTCCGGCAGACGCGCCTCGATGACCTGGAAGGCCGTGGGGACCGCGCCGTCGTTCACGCGCAGTTCGAGGGTCCGTAGCTCCGAGGGCTGCCGCGGGTCCCGGACGCCCAGCACCACGGGCAGCGCAGTGACCACCTGGATGGGCGTGGGCGCTGCCGGAGCTTGACCCAGCGCGGCGGAAGCCCAGAGAGCCGTACAGGTAGCCAACATCGTCATCACGCCAATGCGAACGCTCCGGTGGTCGGTGCGCATGGTTCCCCTCGCGTTGCTGAGCGCGTCCCGGCAATGGCGGTGGAGTCTACCCCAAGCATCCGGGCAGTGTGACGGGCCGGGGTAAAGGATCGCAGCCGGGTCACCCAAGCTGTTCGTAGCGGGGGCGGCCAAACGGATCGCCCCAGAGTCGGCCAAACGGATCGCGAGCCGAAGCGACTGGGCCGGCGGTCCGTTCATCCCAGAGGTGGATGGAAGAAACGCGGCCAGTAGGTGAGGCAGTCGCCTACCCGGCCAGTCATCCCGTGCATTCGCGCGCGTCCACGAGCACCGCCAAAGCGGTGCGGCCAGGGACGCGCGCGGATGAGCCAGCGGAGAGTCGACATGGACAGGTTGAGAGAATTGGTGCGGCTGCACCGCATGGGGACGGGGGCGCACGAGGTGGCGCGACTGTTGGGCATGGGCCCGAATACTTAGAGGACGTACCGAGCGGCGCTCTCGGCTGCCGGAGTGCTCGAAGGCCCGGAGGACGAGGTGCCCGAGTTGGAGGCACTCAAGGAGCAGATACAGGCGCACCTGCCGTCGAGGCTGCCGCCCCAGCAAACCTCGTCGCTGGTGCTGTGGCAGCAACGCGTGGATGCGTGGCTGACACAGGGACTGGGGCCGCGCGCCATCCACGAGAGGCTGCAGTTGGAAGTAGAGGATTTCTCGGCGAGCTACTCCGCAGCGAAGCGCATGGTGCAGCAGGTGCGCAAGGCTCGGGGCGTGCGGGCCGAGGAGGTCGCCATCCCGTGGTGACAGCGGCCGGCGAGGTGGCCCAGGTGGACTTCGGCTACGTGGGCAAAACTGCTGCGCCTGCGGGAGAAGGTGCTGCGCAAGGCGCGGGTCTTCGTGCTGGTGCTGGCGCACAGCCGCCACCTGGTGGCCGACGTCGTCTTCGAGCAGTCGCTGCCGACGTGGCTGCGGCTGCACGTGGAGTCCTTCGAGGCACTGGGCGGCGTGGCGGAGACGGTGGTGCCGGACAACTTGAAGACCGCCGTGCTGCGCGAGGCCTTCACCCCGGGCAAGCCGTCCGCCCTCAACCGCAGCTACCGCGAGGTGGCCCGGCACTATGGATTCAAAGTCGACCCGACGCCGCCGTACGCGCCCCAGAAGAAGGGCAAGGTGGAGGCGGGCGTCTAATACGCCCAGTCCAACTTCGTCAAGGGCCACGAGGGACAGGACGTGGACGTCGTGCGCGCGGACTTGAAGAAGTGGCTGGCCGAGGTGGCCAACGTCCGGCAGCACGGAAAAACGGGCCGGCGCCCCGCGGACGTCTTCCGCGAGGAGGAGTTGCCCGCCCTCGGACCGCTACCCGCCAGGTGCTTCACACCCGTCGTCTGGAAGTCCGCACGCGTCCACCAGGACAGCCACGTCCTCTTCGACAAGCGCTTCTACTCGGTGCCCTGGCGTCTCGTCGGCAGTGCTCAGGCTGGCTGCCGCTTGCTCGCTCTGCGTGGCCCACCACCGGCACAGTCGTCATCTCCTCCGAGTGGCGCGGCGAAGTGACCATCGTCTGCGCGCTATCGGTTGGTTCGGTCTGTGTCGAAAGCTCGTCCGCGCTGGCGGCTTTAATCACGGGCGTAGTGATGCCGCCCTCATCTGCTGGCACTTCCAAATCCCAGAGCCAGTCACCTGCCTCTACGAGCGCCCGCTGAACATCCCTCACCGCGGCTTCGCTCCGGATGATTCGCAGCCTACGCAGGCGCCGTGAGCACCTGGCCGGCCCGGTTCAGCAGGTCGACGTCGCCGTGGAGGACATCGTCCCGGGTGTATCGGTATGAGACGTCGACCTCCACGCCCAACCCCTCCACGGGGATGCCGCGCTTCGCCCCGACCCGGGTGGACCGAAGCAGCGCCACGCGAAGCTCGGCCCCTCGTGCCAGCGGCTTCAACAGGCCGCCCGGCTCACGGCCCTGGGACTGAACGAGTCGCTGATGCCAGTACATGCTCGAACCGCCCGCGCCGGTATGCGTGTCGACGCCGATGACCTTCCCGATGTGGTGGTCCATGAAACCCGCGATGAACACGTCGGTGGCGCTGTAGCTCAGCGCATCGCACACGAGGACGACCGGGCCCTTGTAGATGCGCCCGACATCGTTCGCCTGCTCCACCGGGGTCAACGGAAAGCCCTCGGAGAACAACTCGCCCGCGACGACGCCCGCCCGGAGCGAAGGCCTCCACGGTGACCACTCCTCGCCGGACTCGCTCAGCTTGCGCGTGAAGTCCGTACACCGAAAGGAGAAGGGCTCCGGTTCGATACGGCTCGAGGTGAAGAGCTGGAGAAGTCGCTCACCCGCGGGGATGGCACCACCGGGGTTGCCGCGCACGTCGATGATGAGCCCCGTCTCGGGGATCAGCCGGACAATCCGCTCCACCTCTCGGACGAACCCATCCACGTCGTCGACCACGAAGTGGGCGATCCGGAGATAGCCAAACGTCCCGCTGGAGGTCTCCACGCGCCGGAAGGACAGACACTCTGGAAAGCGGCAGTCCCCACCCCGCTCCTCGCCAGACGTGAACTGCTCCTCGCGCAGCCGCTGCGCTTGAATGGCGTGCTCGTTGAGGCCGTTGGCCATGGCCCTGCTGGAATCCCACCCTGCCTCCGGCCTGCTCCGCGGGCCCGCCTCACGGACGAGCCAGGGGAGCTTGAGGTCGGCCGGGCCCTTCTTCCCGAGGTACGTGAGGAACACGAAGTCCTCGTCCGGCGGGAGGCCGTACTTCAGGACACGCCACGTCAGCGACTCCAGGGCACGGCGCCTCCGTGCCGCGGGGTTCGCGCCCGCCGTCGACAGCCCGAGGCGAACGACCTTGTGCTCCAGGAGCTCGCCATTCCAGTGCGTCACCTCCACGCCCCTGACGAAATCCCCGCCCAGGTCCGTCCCCGGCGCGAGCGCCCCCACGACGTAATGCGCCACTCCCGCGTCGTCGAAGTACTCGTGGAGCTGGAAGGGCAGGAATGCCGTGAGCCTCGACCAGGGCTCCGGCAGGTCGATCATCGTGTGGAAGTCACGCAACCCGGTGCACAACCGCAGCAGGGCCTCCATGAAGGAATGGTCGTCCGGGTAGCGCCCGACGTCCTCCTGGAGCAGCCGGGCCTGCTGGACGGGCCTCACTCCGAGCATGCGCTCCTTGAGCGGCAGGTGGACGTAGAACTGTTCGAGCACCACCTCCCACTGCTGCGCCAGCAGCAGCTTCTCGTCACGGGACTCGAAGAGGCGGAGGCGGCGAACGGATTCCAGCGGAATCCCCGGGTCGAGCGGAGCAACGCGCGTTGAACTCATGACTCCCGTCAGGGTGACAGTGAACCCCTTCGCGGGGAAGCACGGAGCCCTATACTCGGGAGGCGAGCCCACGTTGGCGCGAGAGACGGGGCGGATACGGAAACATGTCGTCCGAGGAGACCTACGATTTCTTCGCCCCGGAGGCGGTGTGGAATTCGGACTCCTTCCTCCACCGGGTGCGCGCCCAGAGCCCCGTGTACTGGAGCCCCCAGTTCCACGGATGGGTCCTGACGCGCTACGCGGACGTGCTCGCGGCCTCCAGGGAGCGCCGGCTGGTCTCTCCCCCAGGGACGGGCTGGTTGGACCGCCTGCCTGCGGAGCTCAAGCCGCGCTTCCAGCCAGCGCGAGACGCCCTCCGGCTGTGGGCGGGACTGAGCAGCGAGCAGGACCATCTCGACTTCCAGCGAGCCCTGAAGAAGTACTTCACCCCCGCCCAGGTGGACCGGCTGCGCCCGCGCGTGCAGCGCTTCACCGACGAGCTGCTCGAGGCCGCGCGGACTCCCGGTGAGCTGGAAGTGGTCGGGGAGCTGGCCCGTCCCCTGTCCGCCAGCGTCATCGGCGAGCTGCTCGGGCTCCCCGTCGCGGACCGCGAGCTGCTGCTGCGCTGGTCCACCGACCTCCAGAGCTTCTTCCAGCATGCCGACCTGGAGAGTCTGCATCGCGGCCAGCGCAGCCTGCTGGAGATGCAGGACTACATGCGCCCCCTGGTCGACGAGCGCCGCCGCGCGCCGCGCGAGGACCTCGTCAGCGTCCTGGTGTCGCAGGAAGAAGGCTTCTTCGCCCGTGAGCCGGAGGCGGTCGTCGCCAACTGCGTGACGTTGCTCTTCAGCGGGCACGAGACCACCAGCCGTCTCATCTCCAGCGGTCTGTTGCTGCTGCTGGAGAACCCCGAGCAGCAGGCCTTGCTGCGCGACAGGCCCGAGCTGATGCCTTCGGCCATCGAGGAGATGCTGCGCTGCGCGGGGCCCACCGTCGCGATGATCCGCGTGAGCCGGGAGCCGGTGGAGCTGGCGGGCCAGCGGTTCTCCGCTGGCGAATCCTTCGTGCTCGTGTACAAGGCCGCCAACCGCGACCCCGAGGTGTTCGCCGAGCCGGACCGGTTCGACATCACCCGCCAGCCGAACCGGCACCTGGCCTTCGGGATGGGCCCCTTCGCCTGTCTGGGCACTGCGCTGACACGCATGGAGGCGGAGGTCTGCTTCCAGACGCTGCTGCGGCGCCTGCCCGGCCTCCGCCCGGCATTCGAGACACCGGACTGGAAGCCGCTGCCGCCCCTGAACCGGAGCCTGCGCTCGCTGCGCGTGGCGGTGCCTCCGCGAGCGTGAGTGCGGCGGCGTCAGCCCATCGGGCCACCGCCCCCCGTGCCGCCGCCCGGGAAGCCCGCTTCGTACTCGCTCGCGAGCGCCTCCGGGGATTGTCCGAGGGCGGCCTTGACGCTCTTCAGGAACGCCTCCTGTCCCTCGATGGGATACCCCGCCTCCCGCAGGGCACGCTCGGGGTCGGCGCTCAGTTGCTTGCGAAACTCCGCATCGGAGATGGCGCGAGTGGTGATTTCATCGATGAGCTTCTTTTCCATGGTGTCGATTCCAGGTTGCGGATGAAGCCTGCGGCTACCGGGCCTGCTCGCGGCGGCCCCGCGCGATGAGGGCGGCCATCGGAATGCCCGGTGAATCGGGATAGGGGTTGAGCTCCACGCTGTCGAAGGCGGGCTCGAACATCGCGCGCATCACCTCCAGGGGCGGCGCGAGCACGTCCTCGTGCAGCTTCCCGTCGGGCTCCACGAAGGACCAGCGTGTCCCGTCGGGCGAGCGCAGCGTCACCGGCTCCATGAGCCTCCCGTGGGCCTGGAGGGAGACGAAGCGCGCCGGATCGAACACGGGCATGAAGACGGTGCCACCCGGGCGCGTCCAGCAGCTCAGCCGCTCCACGAGCCGCTCGACATGCGACACCGACTCCTGCAACCCATAGGCGCCCCACATGCACGAGGTGAAGGCGAAGCGTCCCTCGATCTCCGGGTGCGGCGCGAGGAAGTCGCCCTCGATGAAGCGGGCCTCGGGGTTCGCCTCGCGTGCGAGCGCGAGCATCGCGGGTGAGAGGTCCAGCCCCGTGCAGGAGATGTTCGGATTACCGCGTCCGTGGCGGAGGAAGAAGCCGGTGCCACAGGCCACATCCAGCCACGAGTCCGCCTGCAGCGTGAGCATCCGGAGGAAGAACAGCTCGAGGCGCGTCTTGTCGCGGAAGCCGTACTCGGGCGCGTGCAGGAACGCGGCGTCATAGCGGCGCGCGTAGGCCTCGTCGTAGGTGGCACGTACCTGGTCGGGCGTCATGGACAGGCCTTCTCTCCGGCAAGAACCCAGCGGAGCTGAAACACCTTCGCCTCACGCGCCAGCTCGTCCACCAGCTCCAGCCGCTCGTGCGTGTACTCCGAGAACTCCGCGAGGCCGAGTGTCTCCGCGCTCCTGGCGGCACGGCGCTGCCACTCCGCCGAGGCCTCCAGGGTCTCAACGAGGAGACCGCGGCCATAGAGGGCTTCACGCACCGTCCGCAGCGAGCGCTCCAGGGGCTCACCGCGAGTGAAGCCGGCCCGCGCGAGCAGGAACGTGCGGTGGCCATTGGCGAGGTCCCTCCTCCAGCCGACCACATCGTTGGTCAACCCGTAGGCGACTCCGAGCTGGTCCACCAATGTCTCGACGGTGGGCTCGAACTCACCGCGGCCAGCGAGGATGCACATGGCGAGCGCGGGCACGCGGGCGAAGGCCACCTTGCGCGCATGTTGCTCGAAGTGCGCGGCGTTGTACGGAGCGTCGGACAGGAGCTGCTCGTGCTCCGCGAGCGTCCACCGGGTGAAGTCGAACCAGGAGCGCTCGAAGGACGAGCGGAAGGCGGCCGAGTCCCCAACGAGCGACTCCAACAGGCGCGCCATCTCCCACCCGCACACGTTGCCGAGCAACGTCTGCGAGCGCTCCGGGTGCGCCTCGTCGAGGAGGTCATCCTGGATGCGGATGTACAGGTAGCCCCACATGGCGGCGGCCACGAGGCGCACCGTCACCTCTTCCGAGGGCACGGAGGCGGGCTGCTCGCGCCGGAAGCGCTCGCGCAGCCACAGCGGGAGGAAGACGAGCGGGGGCGCGAGCCGGCTGGAGAAGTAGCCGCGGTGGCCCTTCTCTCCATTGGCGATTCGAGCGAGGAAGCGGCGCGCCAGCGCATCGAGCGGGGGAGCCAGCGTGCTGAGCCGCTCTTCCAGGATGTCCCAGGCGGCGTCGAGGATGGGTTGATGGGCTTGATAGCTTCGCAACGATGCTCCAACGGCGAGAATAGGGGTGCGCGCGGTTCTGATGCAACGAGAGCTCGAGCCCGGGGGCAGAGCGCATATGTTGCGGGTGATGACCGCGGAACTCCCAGCGACACCGGAAACCGTAGCGCGGCATTACGACGCAATCACGCCGTTCTACGAGATCATCGGTAGCAGGAGTCTGCACTTTGGCTACTGGCCCCGAGGTGAGGTCGGCGGTTCCTTTGGCGAGGCCCAGCATCGCTTCACCGACCTGCTGATTGGCCAGCTCGGGAGCCAACAGGGTCAACGCGTGCTCGACGTCGGGTGTGGCCTGGGGGAGCCGGCGATACAGCTCGCGCGGAGCACCGGCTGTGTGGTGGAGGGAATCACCATCAGTTCGAAGCAGGCCGCACAGGCCGAGCAGTGGGCGCGCCGCCATGAGCCGAGCGGCCAGACGACGTTCCGCTGCGCCGACGCCATGGCGCTGCCCTTTCCGGTCGGGTCCTTCGATGCCGCGTGGGCCGTCGAGTCGCTCTTCCACATGCCCGACCACGCCACGGTCCTGCGGGAGCTCGCGCGCGTCCTTCGCCCCAACGGACGGCTGCTCGTGGCCGACATCGTTCTCTCGGCCGATGCGACGCCACGGGAACGCGCCTTCCTCCAGCATGCATTCGTCGCCCGGACCTTCATCACCGCCGAGGCCTACCCGGAGCTCGTTGGCGAAGCGGGCTTCGAGGTCGAGCAGGTCCTGGACGTGAGTGCACACGTCATGGCGACGTTCGACGCGGTGGCCGCCGCCATCCAGGAGAAGGAGGCGGAGGTGCTACGGGCGTACGGCGCCGAGTTCCTCGCGGGCGTCAAAGCGCAGTGGGCACGCATCAGCGAGAGCGCGTCGCGCTGCATGGGCTACGTCGTGCTCACCGCGAAGCGCCGCTCCCTCGAGACGTGACGTCAGGGCACGGCGAACCCCCGCCACCGCCATGTCTGCTGGATGCGCACATCACAGCACGCTCCGTGCAGTCATTGGACGTCCACAGCGACGGGGTCGGCCGTCTTCCTCTCTCTGAAGCATTTGCAATTGAATGGCGGGTTGCGCAGAGTTACCGGGTTGTCCTGTTGTTCGACCACCGCTCAAGACAGGAGGACCCGCATGAAGCGCTCATGGACGTGGACGCTGGTGAGTGCAGTCGGTCTGTTGTTCGGATGCGGAGGGCCGCCCGAAGACGTATCGGCGGAGGACCCCGTGGGTGAATCGGAAGAGCTCATCTCCCAGACCATCATTCGCCAGCTTCCGGGAGGAGAACTCACTCAGGAGACGACGTACATCACCCGGGCGGAGCAGTTGGCTCAGATTGAGGCACGTGAGGAGTATGTCCGTCGCCTGAAGAGTGGTGAGCCCCAGCAGTTCATGGCGAACCTCGTCATCGATAGTGGGTGCGCTGGCTCCAGTCTCTGGCTCTTCGACCAGCCGAACCGCCAGGGGAGGCAGCTGTGCCTCTACAAGAATCCAGCAGAGGCGTATGCCTTTATCGACCTGGGGAAGGTGGTGAGATACATCACCCCGACCTATCCCTATCCCATGTTTGTTTTCTGGACCGCGTCCGTTAGGAGTCTGTGGTCGGGAGAGGATGCCGGCAACATGGCCACCTGCGACACGGTGATCATGGCCTGCTACTCGAATGCGCCCTGGGTGCCTTTTGGCGCATGGCAGCAGCTCAACGACATCAGCACGGCCCAGATTCCAGGGAGCCCTCGCGGCCCCAATACCGTCTTCCTGGAGAACTGAAACCCACCCGTGAACCCACGGCGAGCGGCCCCCCGAGAAGGGCCGCCCACCGTGGAGGACCTGCTGAACGCCAGGACTACGGAGGAGTCTGGGTGATGCTCAGGGTGTATGTGCCCGCGGCGTAGCCTCGCACCATGAGGTAGGCAGCCGGCTCGACTGGCGAATACGTCAGCTCGCAGGTCTCGGCGGCGCCCGTGATGTACGGACGACAGTTATATGCGTTGACCGCGGGCGCCGCGTTCCAGCGGACATACAGGTCCGGGTCACCCGTGCCCGTCATCAGCACCTTGAGCTTCGTCCCGGGCCCGGCGCAATAGGGGCCGTATTGGACCTCCTGCCCCGTGATGACACTGCCACTCTTCGTGTCCGTGCGCGTGTAGGTCACCTTCAGCTCCACGCCAGAGTAGGCAGCGTACCCGCGCACCATGACGTACCACTTGCTCCCGGGCGCCGGGTTGTTGAAGACGCAGGTCTCGTTGTTGCCACTCAGGTACGGGCGGCAATCAAAGCTGGTGAGCGTCGGCGGCGAGCCCAACTTCACATACAGGTCTGCGTCACCCGTTCCACCGCTGATGCTGAAGGTGAGGGTCCCCTGCATGGGCTGTCCACAGGTCCCCGCTGCGGGCACCTCGAAGAAGTAGTTCTTCATCTCATCCTTGGGCCCCCCCAGGCCCGGCACCGGCACGTTGTTCCTGAGCGGCAGCGACACCGCCATCGGTGGCACGCCCACGGCCAGCCACGCATCCGACACCGCCTGCACCGTGGCCGCGTCGTAACCCAGCGCCTGCGCGGCCTGCACCATGGCCACCTTGGCCTGCTCGAAGGTGGTGGTAGGGACGAAGTAGTCCGTGTTGGCCTTGTAGAAGATGCGGCCGGCCTTCTCCGGGCCAATCGCCGTCACGTTGATGCTCGTCTTGCCGCGCGGGTGCGTGCCGCCCTTGGACAGCAGCGCGAACACCAGGTTGCTGATGCCGGAGCTGTAATGCACGTCCACGCCGGATGAGTAGTCCCCGTAGTAGTCCAGCGAGCTACCGTCCAGGGTCGGGTTGTCCATGTAGCGCAGCGCATCCCCGGTGATTGCCGGCGTCCAGACGTCCTCACCAATCTTGAAGACGTCCGGGTCCGTGGCCCAGCCGCGCGACCAGCTCTCACACACGCCGGAGAAGACGTCGGACATGGACTCATTGAGGCCGCCAGACTCGCCCGCGTAGATGAGGTCCGACTCGGTTTCCGTCACGGCGTGGGTCAGCTCGTGGACGGTGACGTCCGGATCCTTGCCCAGCTCGATGGAGTTCACGCCATCGCCGTCGCCGTACACCATCTGGGTGCCGTCCCAGTAGGCGTTCACGTAGTTGGTGGAGTAGTGCACCGTGCCGATGAGGGCGTGACCCGCGTTGTCATACGAGTCGCGGCCGAACAGCGCGCGGTAGCAATTGTACGTGGACCCGAAGGCGTCGTAGACCGCGTCCACATGGGCGTCGCCTGAGGGGACATCGTCGATGCGCTTCGGAGTGCCCGGCAGGCTGGTGCCGTTGTTGGCGCTGTAGACGCGGAGACTGACCGAGTGAACCTTCGGATGCACGGCCAGCACGCCGCCGCGCTCCGCGTCCACATACACCCGGTCGTCCGCTGGCAGCTCGCCGCGGCGGCCCTTCACGCGCACCTCATAGGCCAACGCCGTCTGACGCTCGCCCTCCCCCAGGAGGTACACCAACTGCGCGGCGCCCTCGACCACCGCACCGCTGACCTCCGAGCCGCGAACCGCGGCGCTCGCCGCCGCCGCTTCCGACACCGTCGGGGCCACCGCCGCCTTCACCCCATCCCGCGCCGAGCCGTTCGCCGCGTAGATGAGGCCCTCGGCGTCCGCGTGCAGAATCAGCTCGCCGCCCACCACCTTCATCCCGTTCTTGAGCTGCTGGAAGCGCAGGTGCTGGTGGCCCCGCTCGTCCCGGTTCACCCGCGACAACACCAGGTCTTCGCCTCGCAGGCGGAAGACGGGAGCAATGCCACGCAGCGACTCGCGCAGCGGGAGGTCATCCCGCAGCCCCTGCGCCTTCGCACCCGTGCCGACCCGCCCCAACTGGCCCCGGATGAAGAAGGGAATCTCTCCCTCCATCCCCAGGACCTCGGCATTCGGCAGCGCGCTCAGTGACGCCTGGAGGTCGCTCGCGTCCTTCTCGACGGGAGCGGTGGCCTTCCCCTCACCCGCCCCACCGCACGCGGAGAGCAGGAAGCCAACCCAGACAGCGCAGACACTCCTCAACAGCGGCTTCTTCATATCAGCCCCCGATTCAAGGAACCGATGATTTGTACGCAAAACGCCTATCTGTGTCCATGGCGCACAGCGCTTCCCGCGCGTCGCCCCACCGGCAGCGCAGACGGCAGGCAATCCCTCTCAAGTCGAAGTTCTGTCTGCTCGAAGCACCGTCACCGTCACCGGGGCGCTCCACTTCGTCCGCTCCGCACCACGGAGCTGAATCCGCCGCTTGCCCTGGGCCCTGTGGGCGCACAGCATGCGCGGCCGTGTCCGCCATTCCCGAGAGCCCCTCCCCGCACCGCACGTACACCGAGCGCCGCGCCGCCGCGCAGGCGGACCTGACCGCGCTGGACCGCGTGAGCGCGCGCTACGCCAACCTGCGCACCCTCGCCTTCCTGGCCGCGGTCGGCATCGGGGGTTTCATCCTCGCGGGGCGGCTTCCCAAGGTCTGGTGGTGGGGCGCGGCGGGCGCCGTCGTCGTCTACGGCCTGCTCGCCGTGCTGCACCACCAAATCTTTCGCCGCGAGGCGCGGGCGAAGCTGTACGTGCTGCTCAACGAGCGCGGCCTGGCGCGGCTCGGCCGGGGCTGGCACGAGTTCACCGAGCGCGGGGAGCGCTTCCTCTCCGCCAGCCACCTGTACACGCCGGACCTGGACGTGTTCGGCCAGGGCAGCCTCTTCCAGTTGATGAACGAGACGGCGACACGCGCGGGCGAGGAGCGGCTGGCGGCGTGGCTGTCCGGCCCCGCTCCGGCGGCCGAGGTGGAGGCACGACAGGGCGCGGCGCGGGAGCTGGCCCCTCGCGTGGACTTCCGGCAGGACCTCTGCGTGGACTCGCGGGTGGCGGCGCGCGAGAAGGCGGAGCCGAACCTGTTCATCCGCTGGGCCGAAGCGGGGCCGTCGCTGGACGCCATCCGCTGGGCACAGCCGGTGGCTGTGGTGCTGCCGCTGGTGACGCTGACTGTCTACGTCCTGGGCAAGTTCGGCGTGCTGCCGGAAGCCACGGTGTGGCTGGGACTGGGCGCGCAGCTCGCGGTGGCGCTCATCACCCGCCGCACGTTGCAGGCCATGGACCAGAGCGTGGAGGTAGGAGAGCGCGGCTTCGTGCGCTACGCCCCCCTCTTCGAGCGCGTGGAGAGCCAGCGCTTCGAGCACCCCAAGCTGCGCCAGCTCCAGTCCGGCCTGCAGCGGCCGGGTGAGAAGCCCGTGTCCGCGCACTTCGCGCGCTTCAGCCGACTGTTCTCGTTCATCGAGTTCAAGCGGCACCAGTTCCACCCGCTGGTGCACTGGCTCACGCTGTGGGACATCCATGCGCTGTTCGCCCTGGAGCGCTGGCGCGCGGCGCACGGGGCGCAGGTGCGGCACTGGTTCGAGGCGCTCGCGGAGCTGGAGGCCCTGTCGTGCGTGGCGGGGCTCGCGTTTGACAGGCCGGAGTTCACCTGGCCGGTGATGGAGGCACAGGGCCCGCGCGTGGAGGCGACGATGCTGGGGCATCCCCTGCTGGACGCGCCGGTGCCCAACGACGTGTCCCTGCCGGGCCCGCGGCACGCGCTGCTCATCACCGGCTCCAACATGAGCGGCAAGACGACGCTGATGCGCGCGCTGGGCGCCAACGTGGTGCTCGCGCTCGCGGGCGCGCCGGTGTGCGCGAAGGCGTTCCGCCTGTCACCACTCCAGGTGCTCACCAGCATGCGGGTGAAGGACTCGCTGGAGCGCGGCGTGTCGTACTTCCACGCGGAGGTGCTGCGCATCAAGGCGGTGCTGGACGCTGCCCAGGAGGCTCGGGGGCAGGCGCTGTTCCTGCTCGACGAAATCCTGCTCGGCACCAATACGCGCGAGCGGCAGATTGCCTCGCGCGAGGTGCTGCGGCTGCTGCTGGGCACGGGAGCGTGCGGCGCGGTGACGACGCATGACCTGTCCCTGGCCGTGCTCGCGGACGAGCCCGGGGCCCACGTGGTCAACGTCCACTTCCGGGACCACCTCGAGGAAGGGAAGATGGTGTTCGACTACAAGCTGCGTCAGGGCGTGGTGGACACAACCAACGCGCTGCGGGTGCTGCGCCTGGCCGGCGTGCCCGTGGACGACCCGGAGGCTCCTGCGCCCTGAGCGCCTGGAGCCGCGGTGTCCCGCAGGGTCCGCCTCTGCTCCGGCTGCTTCTCGCCCAACAGGGCGGGCAGCAGCGGATGGAGGAAGGGCCGCAACCAGGGAGACCGGAGTCTCGCGACCATGGACATGCCTTCCAGCGTGGCGCCCAGGGTCTGCTTGACGAAGTAGCTCGTCACTCCGAGGTCGACCTGCTCGCACCCACGCTCGGCCGCGTACGCGAGCTCACCGCCCAGCAGGCTGTAGTAGATGGGCAGCTCGCGGGAGCGCGTGTAGTCCATCCCCAGGACGAAGGGATTGTGGACGCAACGGGACGTGCCCGAGAGCACGAACCCGACGAGCCGGCCCTCCGAGGTCCGCAGCGTCAGCAGGCTGCTCTCCCCTGGCAGCCGCTCCGCCACCTGCTCGAAGAAGCTCATGGGAATGGGGACCCGCTTGAACTCGGAGGCCTGGTGGTGGACCTGGAGATAGAGCGGGTAGCACTCGGGGAGCAGGTGCCGGAAGTCCTGGACGCGCTCCAGCTTCAACCCGAGTCGCGCAGCGGCCGCGAGCTGCTTGCTCACGCTGGCCCTGGGCTTCCGCTTGAGCCGCTGGAGATGCGCTTCGAAGTCACGTCCTTCGAGCTCGACGACGGCGAGCGGGAGGTTTCGCGCCGGTCGGAAGCCCCTCGCCAGGAACCGCGCCTCCAACCTCGCGTCCGCCTCGTCCCCCTCCATGAAGTCGCGGACGACCAGCAGGTCCGCACGGGGGCAGGCCTCCTCGCAGGCCACGAGGAGCGCGTCGGCGAATTCATCGACGGACAGCAGCCGGCGGTCCACCCACCAGTGGCGCTGGGCCGTCTCGAGAGTGCCCACCATCGCGAGGCGCACCGTGAGGAAGCCCGGTAGCAGCCGGCGCACTCGCGAGGCCATCCGTCCCACCCGCTCCGGAAGGCGCAAGCCCAGGTCGAACCGCTCCTCCGTCACCAGGGCCAGCCCCACCAGGCTCCGTGCTCGCGACAGGAGCACATACGTGAAGCGCCGCTCAGGGAAGGAGTCCTCCAGGCAGGACAGGAACGCGCTGCTCTTGAAGGGATGGCCCCGGGCGACCATGTCGTCCCAGTGCGTCCCCGGTACGTCCCGGATGGAGGTGACCATCCGAATGTCCAACGGCTCCATGCACCGGCTCATGACAGGGCATCCTCGAAGTGGACGCCGTGCCGGAGGAGGGCCTCGTCATTGGCCCGCATGTCCCTGAACACCCGCTGCCTCCTGGGCACCGGCGTGGGTGGGAACAGCACCCGGCGGAGGACTCGCAGCACGAGCTGGATGAAGGGGTTCAGGTGGCGAACGGCGAGGTAGAGGCGGTCGACGACGGCGCCGATGCTCGCCTTGGCGGGGTAGCTCGTCTGGCCCAGCTCCACGACGGCCTTTCCTCGCGCCTCGGACATCTCGACAATCTTGTAGATGCAATTGAAGTACAGCGCGCCCTCGTCCCGGTGCTGGTAGTCCAGGCCCAGGTAGAGGGGATGCACCTCGCCCGCGTCCTCCAGGAACAGCTCGAAGGCGACCAGCGCTTCTCCCTGGAAGCACAGCAGCGCGAAGGCGCGCTCCCCGAGCCGACGCGACAACTCCACGAAGAAGTCGCGGTTGAGCGTCTCGAAGCGGACCTTCGAGCGACCGAGCACCTGGAGGTACAGCGCCTCCATCCGCTCCGCGTACGGGGCGAAGTCGTGGCGCAGCTCCCAGCGCATTCCGCCCTCCACGAGCTGGCGCTGGCGGTGTGTCATGAGGGAGCGGTACTTCTTGCGCAGCCGCTCCCGGTAGTCGCCGGCCCCCGGCTCTCCAACGTAGAGCCAGGTGGTGGCGGGACTCTCCACGAGCGTGAAGGACTCGGAGAGCACGTCGCGAACCTGGGGCAGGAGCCGGCTCGTCAGCTCCTTGATGACGACCAGCCCCAGGCGCAGCCGCCGGGCCCGGGCGAGGACTTCGCGGGTGACGGCCCTCAACACGTCGGCGGGGAGCTGCCCCTCCGGCCCCGGCCGCACCCCGAGCAGGTCCCTGCAGATGGCCACGGGAGTCCCCACGATGAACGCGCGGGTGCAGAGGAATCCGGGAAACACCCTGCGCACCGCGGCCGCGGCCTTCTTGATGGCCTCGGGCGCGACGGTGGTGAGCGAGAGATTGATGCGGAAGCAGGGAATGACGGCCAGCGCCCTGCCCTCGCGCCGGGCCAGCAGGTGGTGGAACTCGATGCCCGGCAGCCGCGCCGCTTCGACGGCCCGATGCAGCGCGAAGGATTGCAGCACGTCCTCCCGGGGGAAGCAGGCGTCCCACATCTCCTGGCCCAGTGCTTCCAGCGACGAGAGCCACTGGAGCTCGAGGGGCTCTTCTCCGGGAGGGCCCGACAGGAAGTCGTTCCGGAACCCGGTCAGCCACGCCGCGCTGAGCGCCGCGTAGGAAACGAGCGTCAGGGCCTCCGTCCTCGCGGACGTCCCGGCCACGAGGAGTGCCGCCAGGACGACACCCGCGAGCCGGAACAGCTCCATGTGCCAGCAGCCACGCCGGCCCTCCAGCAGGCCTCCCAGGGTGAGGGCGTTCGCGGCGACGAGGACGCCGGCCGCCAATAGCACGCCGCCGCTCAGCGCCCCCAGGTTCCACAGCACCCAGGCGGACAGGCCGACGAGCGCGGCGCACTGGGCGGCGCAATACACCGCCACGCGCGGGGAGAGCGGCGGGTCGTACTTGCGGAAGGAGGCCGAGGGCCCGTCATCCGCCTCCATGAATCGCTCCGAACGGAGCGAGGCCGGCTGCCAGGCAGGGCCCTTCACCAGGCAGAGGAGCCCGTCCACGAGACCTCGGCAGGCCCTCGCCTTGCGGAACAGCTCGGCGAACGGGAGGAAGTTGATGGTGAGCGGGCTCCAGCTCCGGATGCCATGCCGCACGCCGTAGACGGGCGGATGGTCGGCCAGCTCGGGCTGATAGCTCCCGAAGAGGCGGTCCCAGAGCACCAGGATGTTGCCGTAGTTCTTGTCGATGTACGGCCGATTGCGGCTGTGGTGCACCCGGTGCTGCGAGGGCGTCACCAGCAGCCGCTCCACCCTTCCGAGCGCGGGCACCCAGGTGTTGTGCAGGGTGTACTGGTACGCGAGCTGGAGGCCCGCCACGCCCAGGTACACCTCGGGCGCGATGCCGAGCAGCGCCATGGGGATGAAGAAGGGCCACGACGTGGCCTCGCCGAGGATGCTCTGCCGCAGCGCGAGCCCGAAGTTCATGTCCTCTCCCGAGTGGTGCACGGAGTGGAAGGCCCACAGCAGGGCCACCTCGTGGTGTGCGCGGTGGCCCCAGTAGTAGAGGCAGTCGTAGACGATGAAGGCGAGCAGCCACGTCGTCACGTCTCCCGGCGCGAGCTGGAACGGGGCGTACCGCTGGACGGCGGTATAGACCCACAGCGTGGCGCCGGTGAGGACCAGGCCGACGAGGATGCCGAGGATGGCCAGCATCAGGTTGGCGAGCAAATCGTTCAGCCGGTAGCGCGACACGCCCTTGAGCCGGGCGGAGGCCAGGTCGATGGCCACCGGTGCGAAGAAGATGGGCAGGGCATAGAGGACATACGTTTTCGTATCCACGACAGACTCCAGACTCGAGGTGTCTCGTCTCCCGATTGTGCGAGGCCAGGCGCCTCACGCGTCCTGCGCCAGGACTCCCAGCCGGCGGGCGCAGCGCTCCAGGGCCTCGAGGCAGCGCTCCAGGTCCTCCTGCTCCAGGTTGGCGCTGACGTTGAGCCGCAGCCGTGGCTTGTTCCTGCTCACGGCCGGGTAGCCGATGGGGTTGATGTAGATGCCCTCCTCCTGGAGCAGGCGGGCCATCTCCACCGTCGTCGGAAGCGACGGCATGCGGATGGGGATGACGGGCGACGCGCTGTCCATGCAGTCCAGGCCGAGCCCCCGGATGCCGTCGCGCAGGAAACGCTCATTGCGGTGCAGCCGCACCTGCCGCTCCGGCTCCTCCTGCAAGATGCGGAGGGCCTCGATGAGACCGGCGACCACGGGCGGAGGCAGGGAGGCGGAGAAGATGTAGCCGCAGGAGCCGAAGCGCAGCAGGTCGATGGTGGCCTTCGGGCCCGCGGCGAAGCCACCGATGCCGGGCAGTCCCTTGCTGAGGCTGCCCGTCAGGATGTCCACCTCGTCCTCCATCGCGAAGTACGCCGGGGTGCCGCGTCCCAGCGGCCCCAGCGCGGCCGTCGCGTGCGCGTCGTCCAGGATGATGAAGGCGTTGTACTCACGGGCCAGCCGCACGATGTCCGGCAGGTCCGCGATGTCTCCGTCCATGCTGAAGATGCCGTCCGTGACGATGAACTTGCGCTGGCTCCCGGGCAGCTCCGCGAGGACGGCCTCCAGGCTTCGCGAGTCCCGGTGCTGGAAGGCGTGCAGCCGCGCGCCCGACAGCCGCAGCCCGTCCGCGAGCGAGCGGTGGTTGAGCACGTCGGACAGGACCGCGTCCCCCTCGCAGCAGACCGCGGAGAGCACGGACACGTTGGCCATGTACCCGCTGCTGTAGGTGATGCAGTCCTCGACGCCGAGGAAGTCGGCGAGGCTCCGCTCCAATTCCACGTGCAGCTCGCACGTTCCATTGAGCAGCCGGACGCCGCTGGTGGTGGTGCCGTAGCGCTTCAACGCGGCCTCCGCGGCGGCCAGCACGCGGGGGTGACCATTCAGGCCCGAGTAGTTGTACGAGCCGAAGTGGAGGACCTCGCGCGACCGGGCTGACGAGGGGCCGCCCGATTCGCCAGCCAGCCCGGAGCTGACCTGCGCCTTCCGACCTGGCGTGCCGTGGAAGACGCGGCTGACCATGTCGAGGCACTGGCCGTGGGCGAGCGCCCGGTATTGCCGCCGGACCTCCAGGAGCCTGGGCGAGTCGGCGCAAATGTCCCGGTTCCTCTCCGGGATGAGAGGAAGTCCTGCGAGCTGCGAGTCCATGTCGTGTACCCCCTGGGTTTCACAAGGAGGTACGCGGTGATTTTCGAAACGGATGCGGCGGTTCCGAGGGGCCGGACGAGCGGGGGCGGGCGTGGCTCCACGGAGAGGGCGGCCGCGCTCGCGCCGCAAACGACACGGGCCCCGGGGTTGCCCCCGAGGCCCGCTGTCACTTCACGGTGCGGCGCGGATTACTTCGCCGACTCGACGAGCATGGCGAAGCCCATGCCGCCGCCGATGCACATGCTGACGACGCCGTAGCGGCCGCCGCGGCGCTTCAGCTCGCGCAGAATCGTGGCCACCATGCGCGCGCCGGACACGCCCAGCGGGTGGCCCAGGGCGGTGGCGCCGCCGTTCGGGTTCACCTTGTCCAGGGGGATGCCCAGCTCGCGGATGCAGTACAGCGCCTGCGCCGCGAAGGCCTCGTTCAGCTCGAAGACGTCGATGTCCTTCACCTCGAGCTTGTTGCGCGCCAGCAGCTTGCGCACCGCCGGCACCGGGCCCACGCCCATGATTTCCGGGGGCACGCCCGCCACCACGGAGTCGACGTAGTAGCCCAGCGGCTTCACGCCGAGCTCCTTCGCCTTCGCCTCGCTCATCACCACCGCCGCCGCCGCGCCGTCCGTCAGCGGCGACGCGTTGCCCGCCGTCACCACGCCCTTGGCGTTGAAGGCCGGACGCAGCTTCGCCAGGCCCTCCAGCGTGGTGTCCGGACGGAGGATGGTGTCCACCGTCACCGTCACCGTCTTCGCCGCGCCGTCCTCGTCGAAGAACGTCGTCGTCACGGGGACGATCTCGTCCTTGAACTTGCCCTGCTCGCGCGCGGTGGCGGCACGGCGCTGGCTCTCGTAGGCGAACTTGTCCGCGTCCTCGCGCGTGACGCTGTAGCGCGTGGCGATGTTCTCCGCGGTGGCGCCCATGGAGGTGTAGACCTCCGGCAGCTTCGCCATGACGTCCGGGTTGGCGCTCGTCTTGTTGCCACCCATCGGGACCATCGTCATCGACTCGGTACCGCCGCCGATGCCGACCTCAATCGACCCCGCCAGGATGGCCTGCGCCACCTGGGCGATGGCCTGCGAGCCCGACGAACAGAAGCGGTTGATGGTCATCCCCGGCACCGTGTCCGGCAGGCCGGCGAGCAGGGTGGCGATGCGCGCCACGTTCATCCCCTGCTCCGCCTCCGGCATGGCACAGCCCAGGATGACGTCCTCCACGTCCGCCGGCTTCAGGCCGGGGACCTGGGCAACGGCCTCCTTGATGGCGATGGCGGCCAGGGTGTCCGGCCGCGTGTCCTTGAACTCTCCCTTGTGCGCGCGGGTGAAGGGCGTGCGCACCGCGCTGGCAATCACGACTCGACCAGGCATCTTGAGTGTCTCCTTGCCCGGGGGGCACCCGGGCAGTCAGAAAAATTGGATTCAGTGGTCAATGGATACCGGCCGGCCGTCAGTTCCGCAGCGGCTTGCCCTTCTCAATCATGTGCTGCAGGCGGTCCTGGGTCTTCTCCTCGCCGCACAGGCTCAGGAAGGCCTCCGCCTCCAGCTCCAGCAGCCGCTCCTCGGTGACGAGGACGGACGGGCTGGTGTCGCCGCCCGTCAGCACGCGCGCCAGCTTCTGGGCAATCTTGCGGTCATGGGCGCTCACCTGGCCGTTGAGCTCCATGTCGTAGAGCATCATGTCGATGGTGGCCGCGCCGCTGGCGCCCGGCAGGCGGAAGCGGGTGGGCCGCGGCGCCTTGAAGCCCGCGTTGGCCATGCCCAGCACGCGCGCCTTCGCATCCGACAGGAGGAAGTCGCGGTTGGACGTGATTCCGTCCTGCGGCGACAGGAAGCCAATCTCCCGGGCCTCCTCGGCGCTGGTGGCGACCTTGGCCATGCCGATGGCCAGGAACACCTTCTTCAGGAAGGGCAGCGCGTCGAAGTCCTTCTCCGCCGCGTACGGGCCGAACACGTTGCGCAGCAGCTGCATGTTGCCGCCGCCGCCGGGGATGAGGCCCACGCCCACTTCCACCAGGCCCATGTACAGCTCGGCGCTGGCCTGGATGGCGTTGCCGCCCATCGTCACCTCGGAGCCGCCGCCCAGGGTGAGGTTGAAGGGCGCCGTCACCACCGGCACCGGGCTGTAGCGCATGCGCTGGTTGGCGCTCTGGAAGTCCTTCACCATCTTCTTGATGGAGTCGAACTCGCCGCTCTTGGCCGCCCACAGCAGCGCGACGATGTTGGCGCCCGCGGAGAAGTTCGCCCCGTCGTTGCCGATGACCAGGCCCTTGAAGTTCTTCTCCGTCTCGTCCAGCGCCGTGTTCATCATCTCGATGATCTGGTCATCGATGGAGTTCATCTTGCTGTGGAACTCCAGCAGCGTGGCGCCGTCGCCCATGTCCCACAGGGTGGCGGAGTCGTTGCCGGCGACCTTCTTGTTGCCGCGCTTGAGGTATTCCACGCGCTGCGTGCGCGCGTTCTCCGGCACCACCTTCACGGACTTCGTGGGGATGTCCCAGTACGTGTCCTTGCCGCCCTCCACGCCGTAGAAGGACGTGCGGCCCGCGGCCAGCATGTCCTCCACCCACTTCGCGGGCTTGAGGCCCAGCTCCTTCATCCGCTCCACGCCCTTCTTCACGCCGTAGGCGTCCCACGACTCGAAGGGCCCGAGGTCCCACGCGTAGCCCCAGCGCATGGCGCGGTCCACGTTGACGACGTCGTCGGCAATCTCCGGGATGCGGCGGCTGGTGTAGGCCATCACGTCCAGGGTGATGCGCTCGGCGAACTTCGCGGCCTTGTCCTGGCCGTTGAGCACCACGGCGACGCGCTCGCGCACATCCTCCACGTCCTTCGCGGCGCCCAGCGACTCGAAGCGCACCTTGTTCTGGGCGCGGTACTCCATCGTCTTGAGGTCGAGGACCTGGATGTCCTTGCCCTGCTTCTTGTAGAAGCCGCCGCCGCTCTTGTCGCCCAGGATGCCCTTCTTCACCATGTCGAGGATGAAGTCGGGCATGCGGAACGCCTCGCGCTCCTCGTCCTGGGTGAGGGTGTCGTAGCAGTTCTTCGCCACGTGGACGAAGGTGTCCAGGCCGACGATGTCGGTGGTGCGGAAGACGGCGGACTTGGGACGGCCCATGGGCGGACCGAAGAGCTTGTCCACCTCTTCAATCGTCATCTCCGCGGGGCCCATGCCGGCGATGGTCTTCATCATCCCGTACGTGCCGATGCGGTTGGCGATGAAGTTGGTGGTGTCCTTGCCGTAGACGATGCCCTTGCCGAGCACCTCCTCACCGAAGCGGTGCAGCGTCTTGAGCACCTCCGGGTCCGTGTCCTTGCCGGCCACGAGCTCCAGGAGCTTCATGTAGCGCACGGGGTTGAAGAAGTGCGTGACGAGGAAGTTCTTCTTGAAGTCCGCGCCGCGGCCCTCGGTCATCCCGACAATGGACATGCCGGAGGTGTTGGAGGAGATGATGGTGCCCTTGCGCGCGTGCTTCTCCACGCGCTCGAAGAGGGACTGCTTGACGGCGAGGTCCTCCTTCACCACCTCCACCACCCAGTCGCACTCGGCGATGCGGGCCAGGTCGTCATCGAAGTTGCCCACCTCGATGTTGGAGAAGACCTGCTCGGAGACGATGGGGCTGGGCTTCTGCTTGCGCATGTTGGCCAGCGCGCCCGCCGCGAACTTGTTGCGGAAGGCCTTGGACGAGGTGTCCTCGCCCGGGTTGGCCTTGGGGGGGACGATGTCCAGGAGGAGCGCGCGAACGCCCGAGTTCGCCAGGTGCGCGGCGATGCCGCTGCCCATGACTCCGGCGCCCAGCACAGCCACTTTGCGGATCCGCGTCGTCATCTTGAAAGGCTCCCTATGTGGGATGGATGGGAAGGAGAGGACTGCACAAATGTAGGCGATTGACTCGAAAGTCAACCGAATCAGATGGCCGGATGGCTCGCCATGGGGTCGTGACACCGACTACAAACCGGACCTCCATGGCGCGCCTCGACCCACACTCCTACAACGACAGCACGCAGCCTGAGACGGAAACCCTGGACTGGAAGGCACGCGTCGATTTCCGGACGCACCGCCTGCACGCGGAGGCCACGCTGACGCTGAAGGAGGCTTCCGCCGGTCCCTTGGATCTCGATACCCGAGACCTTGAGATTCGCGGGGTGGTGGACCCGAATGGTCGCCCCTTGCCCTACATGCTGTCTCCGCCCGAGCCGATTCTGGGCAGCCGGCTGCGGGTGGAGCTGCCGCCCGGGCTGAAGCAGCTCACCGTGCGCTACCGGACGGCTCCGGGCGCCAGCGCGCTCCAGTGGCTGACGCCCTCGCAGACGGCCGGGGGACAGCACCCCTTCCTGTACAGCCAGTGCCAGGCCATCCACGCGCGCAGCGTGGTGCCGCTGCAGGACACGCCGCGCATCCGCATCCGCTACCGCGCGTCGCTGCGGGTGCCCAAGGCGCTCAAGGCCGTCATGGCGGCCAGCTTCGTGCGCCGCGAGGAGCACGGCGTGGAGGCCGAGGAGCACTACGAGATGCCGCAGCCGGTACCTCCGTACCTGCTGGCCTTCGCGGTAGGCAGCCTCGCGCCGAAGGAACTGGGCCCGCGCTCACGCGTGTGGGCGGAGCCGGAGTTGCTGGAGGAGGCGGCGGAGGAGTTCGCCGGCGTGGACGACATGCTCCGCGCCGCGGAGTCCCTCTTCGGGCCGTATGACTGGGAGCGCTTCGATTTGCTCACCATGCCCCCGTCCTTCCCGTACGGCGGCATGGAGAACCCGCGCCTCACCTTCCTGACGCCCACGCTCATCGCGGGCGACAAGAGCCTCGTCAACGTGGTGGCGCATGAGCTGGCGCACTCGTGGACGGGAAATCTCGTGACGAACGCGTCGGCGGAACACTTCTGGCTCAACGAGGGCTTCACCGTCTTCGCCGAGCGCAGAATCCTGGAGGCGCTGGCCGGGCCGGAAGTGGCGACGCTGCACGCGGCGCTGGGGAGGCGCGCGCTGGAGGAGGCGCTGCACCACTTCCGCGCGCACCCCGGCCTCACCGCGCTGCGCACGCACCTGGCGGGCGTGGACCCGGACGAGGCCTTCTCCCAGATTCCGTACGAGAAGGGCTACCTGCTCCTGCGCGCCATGGAGGACGCGGCGGGGCGGCCGGCATTCGACGAGTTCCTCCGGCGCTACCTCGCCACGTACCGCTTCCGCGCGCTCACCACCGAGGAGTTCGTCGCCTTCGCGGAACGCGAGCTGCCCGGGGTGCTGGCGAAGGTGGACGCGGACGCGTACCTCAACAAACCGGGAGTGCCGCCGGGAGCGCCGTCCCCACGCTCAGGGAGGCTGGAGGCGCTGGTGCGCACGCGCGGCACGGTGCCCTCCGCGGACGCGGTGAAGGACTGGACGCCCACCGAGTGGCAGCTCTACCTGGAGTGGCTGCCGTCGGACACGCCGCGCGACACCTTCCGCCAGCTCGACGAGCGCTTCAGCCTCACCAGGAGCCGTAACTCGGAGGTGCTGGTGTCCTGGCTGGTGGCGGCGCTGCGCGCGGGCTGGGAGCCGGCCGTCGCGCGCGCGGAGGTCTTCCTCGGCGAGGTGGGCCGTATGAAGTACCTCAAGCCGCTGTATGGCGTGCTCGCGTCGTCGCGCGAGCACCGCGGGCTGGCGCGCTCGCTCTTCAAGAAGCACGGGGAGCGCTACCACCCGATTGCGAGACAGGGCGTGGAGCTCATCCTGTCCCGCTCCTGATGCGGGACGGAGGGGACTGCTCGACACGCCACCGCCCCGCGGCGGTGGACTCCCGGAAACGCCACCGCCTTACGGCGGTGGACTACTTCTTCGACGACATGGCCTGCAGGCGCTTCTGCGACAGGGAGAGGTACTGCTCGTCCATGTCGATGCCCACGTAGCGGTGGCCCAGCTTGAGGGCCGCCACGCCGGAGGTGCCGCTGCCGTTGAAGGGGTCCAGCACCAGCGCGTCCGGCGGGCAGCTCGCCTCGAGGATGCGCTCCAAGAGCGCCACCGGCTTCTGCGTGGGGTGGCTGCCGTGGGCCTTCTCCTCGCCGCCGCGCGGGACGGTGAGCGTCCACAGCCGGCCCTCGCCGTCCGCGGTCAGCTCCGCGTCGCCGGAGGGCGGCAGCACCCACGCGTCGCGCATCTGCTTGCCGCCGTTCTCCGCCTTCATGCGCGAGTAGTTGAACGTGTGCTGCAGCTTGCCGCCCGACTTCGGGGAGGCCCAGATGAGCAGCTCCGTGGAGTGCGTGAAGTAGCGGCACGCCAGGTTGGGGCTGGCGTTGGGCTTGAACCAGGTGACGGTGTTGAGGAGCTTGTAGCCGAGCTTCTGCATCGCGAAGCCGACGTTGAAGATGACGTGCTGGGTGCCGCTCACCCAGAGCGTGCCGGTGGGCTTGAGCAGCCGCTGGCAGGCCGCCAGCCACGCGGTGGTGAACTGGTGGTCCTCCTCCACGCCGCGCGACTCGTCCCACTTGCCCTTCGCCACGGACACGCGCTTGCCACCCTTGCAGGTGGTGCCGCCGTTGGAGAGGAAGTACGGCGGGTCCGCGAAAATCATGTCGAAGGTCTGGGGCTCGAACTGCTCCATCAGCTCCAGGCTGTCACCGTGCAGCAGCGTGTAGTCCTCCCCTTTCGCGTAGACGCTCTCGCTCAGGGAGCGGCGGACAACCTTCAGGGAAGGGGCTGCAGCGTGCGCGGACATCTCGCCTCCGTCGGACTCTTCGTCGTGGACGCGGCGGAATGTGCGGTGACTTCAGTGCTACGTCTAATTTCTGGTCTGTAGCACCCTGAAACTTGACGGGTGTAGCAGGCCGTAGAAGCACCGCGAGCAGGGCGGGAGGGCCTCTCGTGGAGGCGCTCCGACACCCTGCTCGACGGGTTACGACTCAGGCTGTGAAGAAAGCCGTGCGGCCGTGACTCAGGCCTCGGCCTTCTTGCCCTTCTTCGCGGCGGCGGGCTTCTCGGCGGCGGGGGCAGCCTCGGCGCCCTCGGCGGCGGCAGCGCCCTCGACCTTGACCGGGTTGTTCGCGTACTTCTTGCGGAAGCGGTCGATACGGCCGGCCGTGTCCACGAGCTTGTACTTGCCCGTGAAGAAGGGGTGGCAGTTCGAGCAGATTTCCACCGAGAACGACCCACGGGTGGACTTCGTCTCCACCGAGTTGCCGCAGGCACAGGTCACTCGGGCAGCGGGATAAACCGGATGAATCTCGGGCTTCATGACGCTCTCTCCAGTGTGCCTTTCCCCCACCCGCCAACGGGTAGGAGGTTCGGCACTGAGGGTGGCCGGCGCTTATAACGGCGCGCCGGCCGGTTCACAAGCCGGCTCGGGTCAGTGGGCCGCCGAGCCAGGGGGCTCGACGCGTTCCACCAACTTCTGGACGGCCGGATCCCCCGGCACGTCGCTCCCGAGCTGGATGTACGACAGTAGATGCGTCCGGCCGGAGCGCGTTGCGCCCCCGTCGACGCCTTTCTTCAGGGCCGTCCGCCGGGCCTCCAGGCTGGAAACCGCCTGCTCGAGCGACTGCTTCGTGGTGGGGTCCGTCGCGGCCGCGAGCCGCTCCTTCGCCTTGGCGAGGTTGCTCTCGACGATGCCCAGGCTCTGGCGCATCCGCTCCTGCTCGGAGACGTCCACGAAGCGGCCGGGCCCGTCCAGGCCCAGCTCCAGCTTCGCCATCTGCCGGCCCCGGTCTCCGGGCGGAATCACGGTGGCCAGCGCCCCGCGCTGGGCCATGCCCTGACCGCGCCCCTCGTGGGACTGCACCACGAAGTCCACGCCCTCCACCCGCTCGGCCACGCGCAGGGCGTCGTCGTAGGGGACCGCCGCCAGCACGACGACGACGTCCACCTTCTCCTGGGCGCGCAGGCGCTTCACCTCGGCCGCGACCGCGGGCTCCACCGGCAGGCCCTTGAGCATGGGCGTGGGCTTGCCCTTCACGAAGGGCGCCGCGGACTCCGGCCCGGTGGTGGCGGGAGACACCCCCACCACGCCGACCTTCACCCCGCCCACGTCCGCCACCATGGAGCCGGGGAAGTACGGCTTGCCCTGGGCATCCACGAGGTTGGCGGACAAAAGCTTCAGCTTCGCCTTCTTCGTCCCCTTCTTGAGGAAGTCCACGCCGAGCACGAGGTCTCTGGTGCCCACGGCCATGGCCGCGGTGCCCTGCGCGTCCATCTGCGACAGGAGCAGCTCCGCGCGCGCCTTCGCATCCGGCGCCTCGCCGCTGTCGCGGCTCTTGAAGAGCGCATTGCCCGCATCCAGCACGAGCACCGGCACGCCCTTCGCGCGCTCCTTCTCAATCGTCACTTTTCGTCTGGCCAGACCGCCAGAAGGGTTGTGCCTTCAACCACAGGGGGCGATTTCGCCCCCGTTGTCTCCGGTGAAGAGCAGCGTGAGCTGCTTCGGCGCCGCCCCCGCCACCAGGGGCAGCAGCAGCAGCAGCGCGAGCGCGGCGAGCCGCGGCGAACGCAGGTTCATTTCTTCCCCTTCTTCGCGGGCGTCTTCGCCGCCTTGTCCAGCTCGGCGAGGCGCTCCTTCGCCGTCTTGGCCGCGGCGGACTTCGGGTAGCCCTTCACCAGCTCCTCCAGGGCCAGCCGCGACTCGTCCTTCATCTTCAGCTTGGAGAAGCACTCCGAGGAGCGCAGGTACGCGTCCGGCGCGGTGGCCGACTTCGGGTACTCCTGCACCACCTTGCCGTACTCGAAGAGGGCCTCGCGGCAGCGCTGCTCGGAGTAGTACGTCTCGCCGAGGCCGTAGTGCGCGTCGGCCACCAGCGCGTCCTTGGCCCACTTCTTCAGGAACTCGGTGTAGAGCTGGCGCGCCACGAGCACTTCGCCGGCCTTGGCCTTCTCCTGCGCGAGCGCGAGGAACTCCTTCTTGTCCGTGGGGCGCTGGAGCTCCTCGGCCTTCTTCTTCGCCTCGGCCTCCTTCACCGCCTCGGTGCCCTGGAGGGCGAGCAGCTTTTTGTCCTGCTCACCCAGGGCCGTCTCCAGCTCGGTGATTTTGTGGAGGTACGTCTCCACCTGGCCGCGCAGCTGGGCGAGGTCCTCCACCGTCTTCTGGAACTGGATGCCGATGTCCGCGTCCTTGCGGCGCGAGGCGGTGTCCAGTCCCTCGAGGGCCTTGGTCACCTCGGCGACCTTCTCGTCGATTTTCGGCAGCGTGGCGGCGAGCTGCGCGCGCGCCTCCTTCAGTTCCGCCTGCATCTGGGCGGACTCGGCGCCGAGCCGGTCCACCTTCGCCTCGAGGGCGCGGCCACGGTCAGCAGGGTAGAAACAACCAGGGAGTGCCAGCAGGGCGAGCAGGACGAGCCTTCGCATGGGGCGGGCATCTTACGGCCAAATCCCCCGCCCGTCCGGACTTCTCGCACCCACCGGGACGGTGAGGCCCGCCCGGCCGCTCCTTCAGCGCCCCCCGCGGGTGGCCGCCTCCAGGCGCTCCACGGCGTGCGCGCAGGCCACCTGGAGCCGCGCGGGGTTGAGGAAGAAGGGCACGGGGCGCGCGCGGCCGGCCTCCAGCGACTGGAGCGCGCGGAGGTACTCGATGCCGGCCTCGAGGGGCCGACTGCCCTGCTCCAGGAGCAGCGCCAGCAGGTAGCGCGCGGCGGAGTGGTCCGGGTCCAGCGCGAGGCAGCGGCGCAGGTCCTTCTCCGCCGCGTCCTCCGTGCCGCCCGAGGAGGTGCCGTCGAGGACGCCCGCGAAGAGGCGGTCCGCCTCGGTGACATCGGCTGCTGTCGGGCTGGAGGCGGGGCCCTTTCGCGGCGTGACGTCCAGGGCAGACGCCGCCGTCGCGGCCCGCCTTCGCGCCTCGTCTCCAGAGACTGGAGGGGAGGCGGGAGTCCCCACCACGGCGACGCTTCCGGACGGCCGTTTCGGCACCGGGAAGGCCGGGAGCCCCTCCCCTCCGGAGGCTCCGGAGGACTCCTCCGCGCGCACGTAGAAGAACGCCTGCTCGCCGCGCAGCACCCGCAGCGACGGGGGCAGCTGGAGCAGCGGCTCCGAGGAGGACAGCACCAGCGTGCCGCCCGGCAGGAGGCTCCCGGCGAGCACCTCCACCGTCCGCTGGAAGGCCTCCCCCGTGAAGTAGATGAGCACGTTGCGGCAGAAGATGACGTCGAAGCCGCCGCCTCCCGCCGGGGCCGGGTACGGCGTGTCCATCAGGTTGTGGAGCTGGAAGCTCGCGCGCTCGCGCAGGGCCGGCACCAGCGCCATGCGAGGCCCCGCCGGGACGAAGTAGCGCTCGCGCGAGCCGGGGGGCACCCGGCGCAGCTGCTCGTCGGTGAAGCCCAGCCCCTGGGCCCGCCGCAGCGCGTGCGCGGAGATGTCCGTGCCCAGCACCGTGCTGCCCGGGTCCGCGCCCGCCTCCGCCAGCAGCACCAGCAGCGTGGCCACCTCCTCGCCCGTGGCGCAGCCCGCGCTCCAGACGCGCAGCGGCCGCCGCGCCCGCTCCACCAGTGGCGTCAGCACCTGGAAGCGGAACGCCGCCAGCTGCACCTCGTCCCGGAAGAGGTCCGTCTTGTGGACCACCACCGCGTTGATGAGCTCCTCCAGCTCCAGGGCGCCGGAGGGGGACTTGAGGAAGTTGAGGTACTGCTGCGGGGTGAGGTCCCGGCTGCGCGCCCCCAGCCGCTCATCCAGCCGGCGGACCTGCGGGCCGCTCAGCGACATGCCGGTGCGCGCCGTGAGGAAGGCGCGTACGCCCGCCCATTGCGCCCCGGAGGTCTCCACCGTCAGCTCAGCGTCCCACGGCGAGGGACTCGCCCCGAGCCAGCCGCGCCAGCGTGCTCGCGACGTCGTCCCCGTGGATGAGGTGGTCCACCGCCTTGCGCTCCACCGCCGCGCCCGGCATGCCGAACACCACGCACGACTCCTCGTTCTGCGCCAGCGTCAGCCCTCCGGCCTGCTTGATGGACAGGAGCCCGTCCGCGCCGTCCGCGCCCATGCCCGTCAGCACCAGTCCCACCGCGCGCCGGCCGTACGTGCGCGCCGCGCTCTCCAGCAGCACCGTGCCGGACGGCATGTGCCCGTCGCGCTCCACGCCCGGCTTGAGCCCCACGCGTCCCCGGAAGGGGATGACGAGGTGCTGCCCCGGCGGGGCGATGAGCACGTGCCCCGGCATCAGCGGCTCGCCGTCCTGGGCGAGGCGCACCTTCAGCCGGCTGGTGTTGCCCAGCCACCCGGCCAGCGATTCGGCGAAGGCCGCGTTGATGTGCTGGACGATGACGATGGGCGCCGGGAAGTCCGCCGGCAGCTCCGACAGCATCCGGAAGAGCACCTGCGGCCCGCCCGTGCTGGCGGCCACCGCCACCACGCCCATGGACACCGCCGGCAGCACCGAGGTGGCCACCCGGGGCGGGGTGATGTTGCCCTTCTGGGGCCGGCGCAGGTGGCGGATGACGCGCACCGAGGACAGCAGCTTGATTTCGCGGACGAGGTTCCACGCGTCCGGCCCCGCGTCGATGGCGGGCTTGATTTGCAGGGCGAGCGCGCCCAGCTCCAGCGCGCGGTAGGTCAGCTCCGGGGCCTGCGAGCGGGGGTCCGCGGTGAGCACCAGGATGGGCGTGGGGCACTCGGCCATGATGTGCTCGGTGGCCGTCAGCCCGTCCATGACGGGCATGTCCACGTCCATGGTGATGACGTGGGGACGCAGCTCCTTCGTCATCTCGACGGCCTGCTTGCCGTCCGCGCAGGACCCGACGACTTCGATGTCCGGGTCCTTCGTCAGTGCGTCGCAGATGAGCTGTCGGCAGATGAGTGAGTCATCGACCACCAGCACCGACACTTTCTTGCCCATGCCCTGTCCATACCCCGTGCGCGAAGCGGGGAGTATAGCCAATGCGCGGGACTGTCCTCAGGACGTTGAGGGGTGGAGCCTGTCAGCCCAACAGGCGCCCCACCACATCCACCAGGTCCTGTCGCACCAGGTCGCCCTTGGTGATGTAGCCGTCCGCCCCGGCCGCCAGCCCACGCCGCCGGTCCGCCTCTCCACCACGCGTGGTGAGGATGACGACGGGCAGGCGGGAGTGGGTGGGGTGTCCCTTGAGGAGCCGGGTGAGCTCCAGGCCGTCCACGCCCGGCATCTCCAGGTCCGTGACGACCAGGTCCAGGGCATGGACCTCCACCTGCTCCAGGGCCTCGGCGCCGTCGCCGGCCATGACGGTGTCGTACCCCACCGCCTCCAGGAGGTTGGAGATGAGCTCCCGGGTGAGGGGCGAGTCGTCCACCACCAGGATGCGCCGCTTGCGCGACTGGACGCCCGGAGGCGCCGAGCGGGGCAGCCGCAGGGGGGCCGTGCCGTGGGCGCTGGAGGTGAGGTAGGCGGCCGACAGCACCATGGCCAGCCGCCCGTCCGCCAGGGACGTGGCACCGGTGAGGTGGGCGAAGCGGGCGAGCACGCCCCGCACGGGGAGGATGGCCTGGACGCGCTCCTCCAGCACCCGGTCCACCACCAGCGCGGCGGCCCCGCCCTGGCTGCGCACCACCAGCGCCAGCTCTCCTTCCCGGACGGGGCGCTCGGGCGCCAGGCCCAGCAGCGAGGCCATCGGGGCGAGCGGCAGCACCCGGCCCTCCACCAGCAGGGAGGGACGCGCGGCCACCTCGCACAGGTTCGACGACTCCACCTTGAGGGCGCGCGAGACGTGGGTGGCGCTCAGGGCCAGCGTCTCCTCCCCCACCTGGATGAAGAGCAGCGGCGCCACCGTGAGGGACACGGGCACCCGCACCTCGAAGATGGTGCCCCAGCCGGGCGCGGACTCCACGCCCACGTCGCCGCCCAGGCCCTGGATGGAGGTGCGGACGGCATCCAGCCCCACTCCGCGACCTGACAGGTCGGTCACCACCTCGCGCGACGTGAAGCCGGGGAGGAAGATGAGCTCGCGGGCCGCGGCGTCCGACAGGGCGTTGGCGGCGCTTTCGTCCAGGAAGCCCTTGCGCACGGCCACCCGGCGGAGCTGGACCGGGTCCACCCCCATGCCGTCGTCCTCCACGCGCAGGACGATGCGGCTGCCCTCCCGCGCGGCGCGCAGCGTGAGACAGCCCCGGGGCTTCTTGTCCGAGGCCACCCGCTCCACCCGCGTCTCCAGCCCGTGGTCCAGCGCGTTGCGCACCAGGTGCATGAGGGGCTCGCGCAGGGCCTCCACCACCGCCCGGTCCGCGCGGGTGTCCTCGCCGTCGACGACGAGCTCCACCTCCTTGCCCAGTGCGCGAGAGAGGTCTCTCACCATGCGCGGATAGGGCTCGAAGAGGACGGACAGCGGGAGCATCCGCAGCGTCTGCACCTCCTCCACCACCATGCCCAGGTCGCGCAGCTCCGCGTTGGACAGCAGCTTGGACTCGCGGTGGAGCGCGGCGGCCAGCTCCTTGGCCGTCCCCAGCCGCGCGGCCAGCGCCGCGCCTACGGGCCCCAGGTCCTCCGCCTCGCGGGCCAACTGGCTCAGCTCGCGCGCCAGGGCCAGGCGTCGGGCGTTGGCCAGCTCGCGCCGCCGCGCCACCTGCGCGAGATTGGTGACGGCGCTGGTGAGCACGTCCAGGCTCGCCACGCCGATGCGCACCGCCGTGTCCGAGCGCGCCTCGGGCTGGCGGGCCGCCGTCGCGCCACCGGCGGGCCCACGCGTCGGCGCGACAGTGGGTGCCGGCAGGCCGGACAGCGTCGAGGCGGCGATGGCCGCGGCGGTGGCGGGGGTCGACACCACCGCGACGCGCGGAAGCGCCACATGCCGGTGCGGGCCAGGCACGCCCTTGTGCGGAGGCGCTGCCCCCGGCGTGGCTCCCGTGCGCGAGGAAGTCCCGGCCCCAGCGCCCCTGACCTCGGGCCCCCCCTGGGGCACGACTTCCGCGGCGCCCGCCCCGGATGCGGACGAGGACTCCGGCGTGGGGACGACGAGGAGGGCCACGCGGTCCGCCTCGGAGCGGATGCAGGCCTGGAGCGACGCGACGAGCGTGTCCACGCGCGGCGGCGGGTCCGCGGAGGGCAGCGCGCCGGACAGCACGAGTACGGCGTCGGCGGCCAGGAGCAGCGCGTCGGCGGACGGGGGCGCGAGGCTGTAGCGCTGCGCCTCGGTGCAGCGGACCAGTTCCTCCATCTCGTGGACGAGCGCGTTGATGTCGTCGAAGCCCATCATCCGGGCCTCGCCCTTGAGCCCATGCAGCTCGCGCAGCACACCCCGCCCGGCCTCGGCATTCGCTCCGGCCTCCAGCTCCATCAGGGCCCGGTTGATGCGCTCCAGCCGCACCGTCACCAGGTCCCGGAACTGCTTGAGCAGGCGGTCGCTCGGGTTCACCCGCCATCCTCCCGGAGCGTGTCCCTGCCAATCTGGAAGCGCTCCACCACGCCGCGCAAATCCCTCGCCAGCACCAGCAGGTCCGTGTTGGCGGTGCTCACCTGCTTGGTGGCGTTGAGGCTCTGCTGGGTGATGCGGAGGATGTCCGCCATCGTGTCCGCGAGCTGGTCCGTACCCGTCTGCTGCTGCTGCGTGGCCAGGGAGATGCTGCGCACCGCGTCCGACGTCTGGCCGGCCAGGTCCACGATTTGCCGCAGCGACTCGGACACCTGCTGCGCCAGCGTGGTGCCCGTCTCCACCGCGCGCACGCCGCCCTCCGTCGCGGACACGGCCGCGGCGGACGCCTCGCGCACCTCCTCGATGAGCCCTTCAATCTCCTTGGTGGACTCCAGCACGTTCTCCGCCAGGCGCCGCATCTCCGCGGCCACCAGCGAGAAGCCCCGCCCCACCTCGCCCGCCTTCGTGCCCTCCAGCTCCGCGTTGAGCGCCAGCAGGTCCGACTTGTCGGCCACGCCGTTGATGAACTCGACAATCTTGCCAATCTGCTGCACGCGCTTGTTGAGTCGCACCACCGCGGAGGCAATCGCGCCGTTGTCCTGGCGCATGCGGGCCATGGAGCCGAGGAAGGCCTCCGCGCTGCCCTGCCCCTGCTCCGCCGCGCCCAGCGTGCGGTGGGCGATTTCCGCCACCGAGCCCGCATTCTCGGCAATCTGCCGCGCCGAGCGCGCCAATTCCTCCGTGGTGGCGCTCGTCTCGTCCAGAGAGCTGGCCTGCTCCGCCGCGCCCGCCTCGTAGCGCCCGGAGGTGGAGAGGATTTCCTCCGTCGTCGCGGAAATCTGCGCGCCGGCGCGCTGGAGCTGGGACATGACGTCCGCCAGGTGCGCGCGCATGGTGGTGAAGGCGGCGGACACGTCCCAGACCTCGTCCTCGGCGGGCACCACGCGCGGGCTGGCCAGGTCACCCTCGGCGATGCGCCGCGCCTCGCCGGACAGCTCGCGCAGGGGCCGGCCCAGCAGCGTGCCGCCCAGCCACGCGGTGGTCAGCGCCAGCCCGAAGACGAGCGTCACCAGCAGGCCGCCCGAGGTGAGCGCCTCCATGCGCAGCGTCTCCGCCAGCGCGAGGGACGCGTCGGGGCTGGACTCCGCCATCAACTGCTTCAGGAGCCGATCCCCCAGCGCCGAGGCGAGCCGGGCGGAGAGCACCGCGGGCGTCACCACGCAGATGAACGTGAAGGCCACCAGTCGCGCGCGAATCTCACCCCGGCGGGGCATGGCGGCGATGAGCTGCGAGTGCGACATCCCCAGCTCCGCCAGCCACAGCACCACCTTGCGCGAGCGGAGGATGACGAGGCAGTGGACCATCAGCGCGGTGAGCGGTCCGAAGAGCAGCCCCAGCCCCGCGATGCGCCCCGCCACCCAGGGCTCAACCTCGCCCACGCCCCACATGACGCCGCCCAGGGAGACGGTGGTGAGCAGCCACAGCCCCAGCGAGCCGAGGAAGGCGTCGTCCGGGGCGCGCGTCACCTCGGCCACCGCTGCCGCCAGCTTCTCCGGCGTGGCGGGCTCGTCCCCGCGCTCCAGCCCGCGCAGGGTGCGCAGCCGGCCCAGGGAAATCGCCGCGCCCGTCAGCAGCGTCACGGCCGTCAGCCCCGCCCCCATCCACCCGAAGAGGTCCATCACCGGCGCCAGCTTCTCGGCCAGGGTGAGGGAGGCGAAGTGCAGGCTGAGCACCGCCCCCACCAGGTTGGCCAGGGGGATGGGAATCATCAGGTGCCGGCTGAACGAGGCCCGCCGGGGGCCGGTGCGCGTCGTCATGGCCCCCTCACACCCTCTCCCCGGCGCCCACGTGGAAGCGCTCCACCACCCGCTTCAAGTCCCGGGAGAGCGAGGCCAGGTCCGCGTTGGCCGCCGCCATCTGCTTGGTGGCCGCCGAGTTCTGCTCCGTGACGCGCAGGATGTCGCCCATGGCCGCGGCGAGCTGGTCCGTGCCCGTCTGCTGCTGCTGCGTGGCCAGGTGGATGCTGCGCACCGCGTGCGACGTCTGCCGCGCCAGCTCGAGGATGAGGCTCAGGCTCTCGTCCACCTGGGCCGCCAGCACCGTGCCCGCGTCCGTCGTCTTCAGCCCCGCCTCGGTGGCCATCACCGCCGCGTGCGTCGCGTCGCGAATCTCCTCGATGAGCTGCTCAATCGCCTTGGTGGAGCGGATGACGTTCTCCGCGAGCCTGCGCATCTCCGCGGCCACCAGCGAGAAGCCCCGGCCCACCTCGCCCGCCTTGGTGCCCTCCAGCTCCGCGTTGAGCGCCAGCAGGTCCGACTTGTCGGCAATCTCGTTGATGAACTCCACCACCTTGCCAATCTGCTGCACGCGCTTGTTGAGGCGCACCACGGCGTCGGCGATGGCCTGGTTGTCCTCCTTCATGCGCTGCATGGCGCCGAGGAAGGCGGCCGCGCCGCGCTGGCCCGTCTGCGCGGCGGCGAAGGTCGTCTCGGCGATGGTGGACACGGACTCGGCGTTGCCCGCTATCTGCGTCGCCGAGCGCGCCAGCTCCTCCGTGGTGGCGCTCGTCACGTTGAGCGAGCCGGCCTGCTCGTCCGCGCCGGATTCCTGCTCTCCGGAGGTGGCCACCAGCTGCTCGGTGGTGGTCGAAATCTGCAGGCCCGCGCGCCGCAACTGGGTGAGGGCCTGCCCCAGTTGCGCCTGCATCTGGGCGAAGGCGGCTGACGTGGCCCACACCTCGTCCTCCGCGGCGATGACGCGCGGCGGACGCAGGTCTCCCTGGGCGATGCGCGTGGCGTCCTCGGTGATGGAGCGCAGCGGCTCCGCGATGACGGTGCCGCCCAGGTACGCGGTGAGCATCACCAGCAGGGCCACGAGTCCCGACACCGCCATCCCGGTGCTGTCGCGGACCCCCTCCTTCGCGGCCACCTTGTCCTCGGGCGAGGCCGTCGCCACCACCTGGTCCACCGCGCGAAGGGTGCGGGAAACGGAGGCGTCGAGGATGAAGAGGGACGGGCTGAGCACGGCGATGGCGGTGAAGAGCACCATGCGCCGGCGGATGTGCATGCGCCGGGGCGGCACCGTGGCCACCACCTCCAGCGGCGACAGCCCCTGCGCGGCGACCCACTCCACGGCCTTGCGCCCGCGGCGCGCCACCAGCAGGTAGATGAAGAGCGCGCTCAGCGGCCCCAGGGACAAGCCGCCCAGGACGATGCGCAGCCCCAGCGTCCACTCCGCGCCCGACCAGGGGACGAAGAGCGCCGCCAGCAGCAGCGAGCCGACCACCCAGTTCTGGAGGACGAAGGCGAAGCACCGCTCGGGGAAGACGCGGGCCTCCAGCAGCGCGTCGCGCAGATGCTCCGGCGTCGGCGGCAGCCGCGCCTCGCCCAGGGCGTACAGCACGCGCAGCGAGCGACGGCTGTGCACGCCGATGAGCCAGAGCGACAGCGCCAGCATCAGCCCCAACTGCCCGAGCATCAGGCCCCAGGAACCCTCCGGAAGCGCGTCCGTGGAGAACGCCTGCAACAGCCCCAGCCCCGCACCCACGGCGGTGCCCAGCAGCGCCGGACGCGCCGTCCACCGGGCCAGCCCCCTCAAGCCTTCCGGCGCCTTCATTCCCCCTCCACGAGTCCGCGCAGGAAGCGCTCGAAGTCCACCAGCCCCACCAGCGGCCACAACCGGCCCTGCACCAGGACGAAGCCTCGCAGACTCCCACCCGACGCGGCCACCGCCACCGGCGGCGCGGGCAGCAGCCGGTGCGGCTCGGCTTCAATCTCCAGCGTGTCCACCCCCACCGCCCCACCCGACGCGGTCACCAGCACGCGGGCGGCGCCGTCCGGGGCATGGAAGGCCCTGCGGGCGGAGGCCGCGTCCCGGCCCTCCGGCGAGGCGATGGCGGCCACCTCGTGCGCGTGGAAGGCGAGCCGGTGCGGCCCCGCGTGACACAGGAGCATGCCGCACACGTCAGGGGGGCCCATGACTCAGGCGCCCTGGCTGAGGTGGTCGAAAAGGCCTTCGGGGTCGATGACGGCCACGTCCCGGGGTCCGCTCTTGGCGGGGCCGCGCAGGTGGACGTGGACGCCCGTGGGGCCGAGCGGATCCAGCGTGCCCGTCACCGGGGAGACGCCAGCCACCGTGCTGGCCGTGAGGGCGAGGGTGCCGCGGGGCAGGCGCACCAGCACCGCCCGGCGCGACGACTGACTGGCGCCGCCCACCAGCAGGCCCATGTCCACCACCGGGATGACCTCTCCCCGGTGGGCGAACACGCCTAGCAGGTGGGCTGGAGCGCCCGGCACCCGCGTGAGCTCGGGGAAGGTGACGACCTCCGCCGCTGTCTCCGCGGGGACCGCGTACCAGCTGCTACCGCAGGCAAAGACGAGATACGACTGACGCGCTTCCGGCTCGTGGACGGCCATGACGCGCGTCAGCCTACCCCAGAACTAGCGCTGGAACTCGACGCGCCGGTTCTCGGACCACGACTCCTCGCTGGAGGCGTTGGCCACGGGGCGGGTCTCACCATAACCCACCGTCTTCAGCTGGTTGTTCTTCACGCCCAGGTCCGTCAGGTACCGCTTCACGGAGGCCGCGCGGCGGTTGGACAGCTGGAGGTTGTACTCCTCGGTGCCGCGCTCGTCCGCATGCCCGGCGAGCGTGAGGGCGCCCTGCTGGCCCGACTTCATGCAGGTGGCCAGGTCCGACAGGCGCTGCTGGGCCTCGGAGGACAGCGAGGACTCGTTGAAGCCGAAGCGGATGGGGCTCCAGTCGCACTTGTCCGCGGAGGCCGTCACGCACTTGCCGGCCTTGCACTCCTGGCCCTCACCGCAGTCGGTGTTGGCGGAGCAGGTGTCCGCCGGCGCCTGGCAGCGGCCGGCCTGGCACTTGCCACCACCGCACGCCGAGTCATCCTTGCACTGCGCCTCGGCGCACTTGCCGGCCTCGCAGATGCGGCCGCTGCCGCAGGCCGCGTCCGTGGTGCACTCCGGCGGCTTGGGGGCGCACTTGTTGGCCTGGCAGGCGAAGCCCTCCTTGCAGTTCGCGTCGGTGGCGCACTCCTGGCACGTCCCCTGGACACAGACCTCGCCCTTCTCGGTGCAGGTCGAGTCGTCCTTGCAGTTGGGGTACGAAGGGGGGCAGCCGGTGAGCACGGCCATGGCGAGGGAGAGCCCCGCCCAAAGGGTAATCCGACGCATCATTCCTCCCGAATTCGTGAAAAACGAATACACGCCCGCTCGCGCGGGCAGGTGCGACGCGTCTAGTCGCAGTAGGGCAGGCGAGTCAAAGCATTTGTCCCATCCGTGACACCGGGCGCGAGCCCGGAAACCCTTGAATCTCCAAATATTTTCCGTGAAATTGTGTCATCCGCCCGCGTGGGGCCGCGCCCCGTGGCCCGCCGCCGGGAAGGCCCGCCATGCCCGCCTCCGTCCTCATCGTCGATGACGAAAAGAACATCCTTCTCACCCTGAGTCAGTCGCTGCAGCTGGCGGGGTACCAGACGCACCTGGCCAGCAGCGGGCAGGTGGCGCTGGACGTGGTGAGCGCGCGCCCGGTGGACGCGGTGCTGATGGACGTGAAGATGCCGGACATGGACGGCCTGACGGCGCTGGCGCGGCTGACCGAGCTGCGGCCGGAGCTGCCCGTCATCATGATGTCTGGCCACGGCACGATTGACACGGCGGTGAAGGCCACGCAGCTGGGGGCGCGAGACTTCCTGGAGAAGCCCATCGCCCGCGAGCGGATGCTGGTGGCGCTGCGCAACGTGCTCAAGCACCAGGCGGCGATGGAAGAGTTGCAGGAGCTGCGGGCGCAGCTCGGGCGCTACGACATGGTGGGCAGCGGCCCGGCCATGCAGCGCATCTTCTCCCTCATCCAGCGCACGGCGCCCTCGGAGGGGCGGGTGCTGATCACGGGGGAGAACGGCACGGGCAAGGAGCTCATCGCCCGGGCGCTGCACCAGCACTCGCGGCGTAAGGGCCAGCCCTTCGTGAAGCTCAACTGCGCGGCGGTGCCGCACGAGCTCATCGAGAGCGAGCTGTTCGGCCACGAGAAGGGCGCCTTCACCGGCGCGGTGAGCGTGCGCCGGGGCAAGTTCGAGCTGGCGCACGAGGGCACCCTCTTCCTGGACGAGATTGGCGACATGCCGCCGGCGATGCAGGCCAAGCTGCTGCGCGTGTTGCAGGAGGGCGAGCTGGAGCGCGTGGGCGGCGCGGAGACGCTCAAGGTGGACGTGCGCGTCATCGCGGCGACGAACAAGAACCTCGAGAAGGAGATTGCCGCCGGGCGCTTCCGCGAGGACCTCTACTACCGCATCAACGTCGTCCAGATTCACTCGCCGCCCCTGCGCGAGCGGCGTGAGGATTTGCCGGACCTCATCAACACCTTCCTGAGCGAGGCCTGCGCCAAGAATGGGCGCCGGCCGCTGACGCTGTCACCCGATGCGCTCGCGGTGATGAGCGCATACGACTACCCCGGCAACGTGCGCGAATTGCGCAACCTGGTGGAGCGGCTGGCGATTCTCTGTGAAGGACCGCTCGTCACCCGGACGGATGCGCTGGAGTTGCTGCCCCGGGGCCGAACGCTGATGCCGCCCGAGAGCGCACCGGCGCCTGCCAACGCCCTGCCCTCTCCCGGCTCGGAGGCCGCGCTCGCGGCGGCCGCAGCCCAGCCCGCTCCGGCGCTCGGCGTGCCCACGCCGCTGCCCGCAACCATGCCTCCGGTGCAGGCGGGCTTCCGCCCCCGAGCGGACCGCACCTTCCGCGAGCAGGTGGAGGACGCGGAGCGGGACATCATCCAGCACGTGCTCGCGCACACGCACGACAACGTCACCGAGGCCGCGCGCATCCTCGACCTCGAGCGCGGGCATTTTTATAAAAAAATGAAGGCGCTGGGCCTGCGGCGCGGACAGTCGGAGTCGTAGACCGTCCCAGCTCGTCCTTTGTCACCAGGAACTCCTCTTTCGGCCGGGCAGCCTACGCAACGCCGAGCATCCGCAACACCGCGGCCGTCCCCGCCGCGGCGACCACCACCACCACGAAGGGCAGCCGGAACCAGGCCAGCACCGCGCCCACGGCCACACCGGCCGGACGGGCCACGCCCCCGAAGCCGCCATTCGACGTGAGCGTTGCCGTGGCCACCAGCGCGGAGAGCAGCGCAATCGCTGACAGCGTCAGCAGGCGCTGGACGTGCGCGGACACCTGGATGCGCTGGCTGAGCAGCGGGCCGGCGAGCCGGAACGCGTACGTGCCGGCGGCGAGGAGCAGGATGGGGAGCAACGTCATCGCAGGGCCACCGCCAGACCGAAAAGCGCCAGCAGCACCGGCAGGCCCGCGGGAAGAAAGGGCGTGGTGACGAGCGCGATGGCGGCGCCCACCAACGCCACGTTGCGCGCCACCGCCGCCGCGCGCTTCGACTCCACCGTATCGGCCGAGGCTCGCAGAGACGGCAGCAGCAACGCGAACATCGCGGCGGGGAATGCGGCATCCAGGCCCAGCGCATCCGGGTTCCCCAGGGCCCGGCCCGCCAGCGCGCCCACGAGCACGCCGATGTTCCACGACACGAACAGCGTCCCACCGCAGAGCCAGTACGCGGCGCGCCGCTTCGCGGGGTCCTGCTGCGCGAGCGCGAAGGCCACCGACTCGTCCACCATCAGGTGCGTGCCAATCAGCCGCATGGGCCAGCTCCGGCCGAGCACGTCGGAGACCACCATGCCGAAAGGCAGGTGCCTCGCATTCAGCAGCAGCCCGGCGAGCACCGCGGCCACGGGGCTTCCACCACCGGCCACCACGCCCACCACCATGAACTGTGAGCCGCCCGCGAAGACCAGCATCGACATGGCCGAAGCGAGCCAGACGGACACGCCCGCCGCCACCGCGATGGCGCCAAAGGACACGCCCACCACGCCCGCCGCCGCGGCGATGGCGGCGACATCACGGACCAGTGCGCGGTCAACGTTCGACATGGCGGCGCATGCTACACGCCGCTCCACACCTTCCCGCGTGGAATCCCACCACGTCGCGGCGGAGTCCCGGGCCGCGTCACCCAGCAGGTCCGGCAACCCGTAAGCCTGGAGCACCGGGCAGAGACCTGGAGTGGGAGCAGCGGGCAGCCAGGCGCACAGGGCCCCGCCATTCACACGGGCGGGGCACTTCGGTGGCTGAAGCGGACCTCCGGACGTGGGAGACTTCCGCGCGTATGAGCACGGCCTCCATCCTCGGCATCGACTTCGGGACCACCAACACCTCGGCGGCCTTCTTCGACAAGACGGGCAAGCTTCGCGTCGTGCCCGTGACGGACAAGAGCTTCACCCTGCCCTCGGTGGTGTGGTTCCACGCGGCGGACAAGTCCATCGTCGGGCACGCGGCGCGGCGGCAGATCATCGACGACCCGAGCCATACCGTCTTCGGCGCGAAGCGCTTCCTCGGGCGCCGCTTCCAGTCCGAGTACGTCACCCAGCACAAGGACAAGTACGCCTTCGAGCTGATGGAGGCCCCGGACGGATACACCGCCGTGAAGATGTACGGGAAGATGACCTCGCTCACCGAGGTCGCCTACCTCATCATCCGGCAGATGCTCACCCTGGCGAACCACGCCGCCGGCGAGCCCTTCCGCGAGTGCGTGCTCACCGTGCCCGCCCACGCCAGCATCCGCCAGCGCGAAGCGGTGCGGCAGGCCGCCGAACAGGCCGGCCTCCAGGTGCGCGCCATCATCAACGAGCCCACCGCCGCCGCGCTCTACTACGCCAACCTGCGCAACCCCGAGCAGACCGTCATGGTGTTCGACCTGGGCGGCGGCACCTTCGACGCCACCCTGCTCGCCGTGCAGAACAAGGTCGTCAAGGTGCTCGCCACCGGCGGTGACGCCTTCCTCGGCGGCGCCAACTTCGACGAGCGCATCGTCGAGATGCTCGTGGCCGACTTCCAGAAGAAGCACGGCATCGACCTGCGCGGCAACAAGGTCGTCATGCAGCGGCTCGTCTTCGCCGCCGAGTCCGCGAAGATGTCCCTCAGCCAGCGCGACGCCACGGTGCTGCGCGTGCCCTGCATCGCCCAGAAGGACGGCGGCTTCATCGACTTCGACTACACCCTCACCCGCAAGCAGCTGGAGGAGATGGTGTTCCAGCTCGTCGAGCGCAGCGCGTCCGCGTGCGACGACGTGCTGGAGCGCGCGAAGCTGAAGGCGGACCAGATTGACGAGCTCGTCATGGTGGGCGGCCAGACGCGCATGCCCGTCATCCGCCAGCGCTTCGGGCACTTCAAGCGGCTGTCGTCGGAGAAGGAGGTCCACCCGGAGCTGGGCGTGGCGGTGGGCGCGGCCATCCTCGGGCGCAACCTGGCGCGCGGCATCTCCGGCCTGGCGGACGTGGTGCCCATGCCCATCGGCATCATGGTGCCCGGCGGCGCCCAGCACGAGGTCATCCCCGCCAACACCCCCGTGCCCGCCACGAAGTCCATCTCCCTGGAGCTGCCCATGATTCCGGGCCCCATCTCCGTGGCCCTCTTCGAGTCGCTCGACACCACCACCGTGGAGCGCGAGCTGCTGGGCACCGTCCGCATCGACCTGGACTGGCGCACCACCCACAAGGGGCCCACCACCCTGGAGCTGCGCATGGGCCAGGACTTCGTCCTCAACGCCGCGCTCGTCTCGCCCCAGGGCGCCCGCCACCCGCTGCCCATCACCGACCTGCGCGCGCCCAAGCGCGCCGGCACGTAGCGCCTCCGGGCGCTCGCGCGCCTGGAACGTGCTCCACCTGACACTCGCGCACCACTTCCGTACCGCCGGCGGAATGCCTCGCACGGGGCCTTGCCAGTCTACCTGCCTCCCACTCCCTCCAAAGAGGCTGCATCATGATGAGGCACAGAGCCCTGGGCTGCATCGTCCTGCTCACCGTATGCGCGTGTGCGGGCCAGCAGAAACCTCCGCCAGCGCAACCGCGGCCACTCAAGGCCGTTCTCTTCCCCTACATCCCGGACTCTGCGGGGGACGGGTTCTCCTCTCTCAAGCAGGCCCTCGAGAAGGGCTTCGAGCAGAAGCATCCGGACATCGACCTGACCGTCGTCATCGACAAAGACGTCGACCTGTATGACCTGGACGACGGCGGCGCCCTGAATCGCCTCCTCGGAGAAGGCACCGAGGCCGCCCAGGTCGTCGAGGTCGACATGCTGCTGCTCGGTGACCTGGTCTCCAGGGGATGGATTCAACCCGTGCGGCTCGCCAGCGCGGATGTCCTTCCGAGCGCACGACAGGCAACGGCCATCCAGGGCACCAGCTATGCCGTGCCCACGTATCTCTGCTCGCATGTCGTCTACACCGGCAATCCAGACATCGCGTCGGCCACGGATGGCCAATCCCTCACCCGAATCCTCTCCAGCATGCAGCCCGGCCGGACGCCCCTGGTGAGCAACTACAAGGGGAGCTGGAACCTCCCGTCCATCTACCTGGATGCCTGGGCGGACACCCACTCGGCGGATGGCCTCGAGCAGGCCCTCGCGCTTCCGCTCGACGCCAAGACGATGAGCGTGCTCGATGAGGTCGTGGGCACCTGCGCTCCGGACGGGGCCACGAACCCCTGTCTCGATGGCAGCTACGACGAAAATACCCGGGCCGAAGAAGCCTTTGCCCAGGGGAAGGCCAACGGCTTCATGGGCTTCACCGAGCGTCTGTTCTTCATCCGGAAGAGCAACCCCGCGATGCCCCTGCCCCGAGCCATCTCAGGGCCACTCGGCGGTGGAACCCATCCGACCCTGTTCGTGGATGGGCTGGTCTTCAACGCGAAGTGCTCCGGGGAATGTCTCCAGGCGGCTCAAGCCTTCGCGACCTACATGAGCACTCCAGAAGTGCGCGCGCTCATCGCCTTCAGTCAGGATGCCCCGCCGGGTGCATCGCCGCGCTACCTGCTCCAGGCCAGTCAGCCCTTCTACAAGAAGACAGCCGCCGCCTCCGACCCGATGTATCAGCAATTCATCCTGTTCCTGGACACCGCCAGGCCCTATCCCAACCAGGGCTTCCCGGCGGTGCGGAAGGCGCTTCAGCAGGCCCTCATCAAGGAATTGCAGCCGGGGCCCACGCCACCTCCCAGCGCACAGTGAGCCGATGGCGCCCGGGCTCAGGCCGTGCGCAACTCCAGACTCATGGGCAGGCCGCCCTTGGGTCGCAGGGTGATGAGCGGCTCGGGCGTCAGCACGTGGCCGGGGACGCACCTCGGCCGGTAGCGCTGGGCCACGGTGGCGAGGATGAGCTGGGCCTCCATCATCGCGAAGCCGTTGCCGATGCACTGGCGCGGCCCGCCGCTGAAGGGGAAGTACGCGTAGCGCGGCCGCTGCGCGGAGGCCTCCGGCGAGAAGCGCTCCGGGAGGAACTCGTCGGGGCGCTCCCAGAAGTCCGGGTGGCGATGCGTGACGTAGGGACTGACATCCACCAGGGTGCCGCCCGGAATCCGGAAGCCGCCGATGACGTCGTCCTCCTTCACGGCCCGGCTGTAGACGTACGCGGGTGGGTAGAGCCGCATCGCCTCCTCCACCACCATGCGCGTGTAGCCCAGCCGGGGCACGTCCCCGGCCGTGGGCAGGCGCCCGCCCAGCACCGCGTCCAGCTCGGCGTGCAGCTTCGCCTCCACGTGCGGGTGCTGCTCGAGCAGCGCCCATATCCAGCTCATCGTCGTGGCCGTCGTCTCGTGGCCGGCCACCAGCATCGTGAGCACCTCGTCGCGGAGCTGCTCGTCGGTCATCGCCTCCCCGGTCTCCTCGTCCCGCGCCAGCATGAGCATGGAGAGCAGGTCGCCCCGGTCCTCGTCGCGCTGGCGCCGCTCGGTGATGAGCTCCATCACCGTGCCCCGTAGCGCCCGGCTCGCGGCGCGGAACTCGCGGTCATACCGGGTGGGCAGCACCGGCGGCAGCAGGCGCATCGTGCGGAAGCGCGTCGTCGTCTGCTCGCTCAGCACGTTGAACGCGCCCCCCACCACCGCCACCTTGTCCCCCACCGAGGCCCCGAAGAGCGCCTCGCCGACGATGGTCAGCGTCAGCCGCATCATCTCTTCCACCATCGTCACCGGCTCACCGCGCGCGGCGGGCGCGGCCCAGCGCTCCAGCATGGCGGCCGTCGCCCGCGTCATTCCCTCGGCCATGGCGGAGATGCGCTGCCGGTGGAAGGCGGGCTGGGCCAGCCGCCGCTGCCGCAGCCAGAAGGAGCCCTGACTCGTCAACAGCCCGTTGCCCGCGACGCGGCTCACCAGCCGGTACGAAAGGTGGTCCTTCGTGTAGTTCTCCACGTGGTCCTGCAGCACGCGGCGCACCCCGTCCGGGTGACTGATGAGGTGCGACGTCATGGGGCCCACCCGGTAGCGGGCCACGTCCCCGTACTGGCGCGCCGTGCCCAGCAACAGGCCGAGCACGTCACGGCGCGCCTCGGGCAGCACGCCCAGCAGCAGGTGTCCCCGGGGGCCCGGGGCGATACGGGGAACGGTGGTGTCCGGTGAGCGCACGGCGGTGGTCGTCATGTCGGGTCTCTCCTTGCGCTCCAAGACATGGCGCGAACGGGCGACCGGTGCATTGTCCGCCGCCGCCAACCCGTTGTCTCCCACCGCCAGGGCACATTGCGGCCCCTCCCCCGCTGGGCCATGCTCCCCCACCCGATGCGTCCGCAGACGCTCCAGTCCTCCATCTTCCGCACCCTGTTTCGCGTCGGGGAGTCGCTCGACATTCCGCGCGCGCGCCTGCTCGAGGCCACCGGCGAGACGGAGGAGCGGCTGGCTGCCCCGGACACCCGCGTCTCCTACGAGGCCCTGCGCCGCGTCTGGGAGTTGCTCGTCTCCGTGGGAGGTGCCTGGCCGCTCGGCGTGCGGCTGGCGGAGTCCCTGGAGCCCACCCACTTCGGCCTCGTGGGCTACGTGCTCGTCAACAGCCCGGACCTGCGCACGGCCATGGTGCGCTACTGCCGCGTCAACACCCTGCTGGACCCGCGCACCGGGTGGTCCACCACGGCCACGCCCTCGGGAATGCGCGCGGAGCTGCGGCTGCACCCCGAAGACGCCTGGGCGGTGAAGCTGCGGCACCCGCCCGAAGGGCTGCTGCTGAGCCTGGTGGCCACCGGCCGCGCCCTCACGGGAACGCACTGGAGTCCCCGCCGGGTCCGCTTCGCGCACCCGCGCCATGGCGCCTCTCCGGCGGTGGAGGACTTCCTCGGTGTCCCCGTCGAGTACGACGCGAGCGCCTACGTCATGGAGGCGGATGAGCCCATCCCCTCGCTGCCCATCCGGCACGCCGACATCGACCTGGGCAACCTCCTCCATGCTCGCGCCGAGGCCGCGCTGGCCGACGCCCACGCCGCCGAGCGCCGCACGTGGACGGAGCGCGTCAGCGAGGTGCTCGCCGCCCAGCCCCGCACGGGAGAGCAGGGCCCGGCGGAGGTGGCCACCCGCCTCGCGGTGAGCGAGCGCACCCTCCAGCGCCGCCTGCGGGAAGAGGGCGCCTCCTTCGCCAGCCTCGAGGACGCCGTGCGTAGGGAGCGCGCCTTCCAGCTCCTGCGCGACGGACAACTGGCCCAGTTCGAGATTGCCTTCCTGCTCGGCTTCAGTGACGCCAGCGCCTTCACCCGCGCGTTCCGGCGCTGGAGCGGTGAGACGCCGCTGGCCTGGCAGAAGGCCCATGTGGCCCGGCCGGTGTCCTGAAAGCCCGGCCTCAGGCGCGCACGAAGGTCTGGAAGAAGCGCTCCCGGTCCACGGCCACCGAGATGGACGTCTTCGAGCCAGGCGCGGGCTCCGAGCCCCACTCGCCGCGCTCGCGCACCACCTCCACCGGGGCCCAGGTGACGATGTCCCGGTCGATGGCCGCGCACGCCGCGATGGGGTCATGCAGCAGCTTCCCCGCCGGCCGCTCGCGCAGGTAGTGCTCCATCGCCTCGAACACGAGCGCCAGGCCCGCCGTCGCGTCCCGGTGGGGGCGCATCCGTTCGTGGAAGGCGACGTCGTACGCCACGCCGTGGGTGACGTTCTTCGACACGAGGTCCCTCGAGCCGATGCGCTCCGAGGACAGCGCGAGCAGCGCCCCCTTCGGGTCTCCGTTGAAGTTGAAGGTGGGGCAGGTGCGCAGGCCGGCGAACTTCGGGAGCCGGTGCTCCGGCGGCACCACATTGTCCCCCGCGAAGCCGCCCTGGGCCACCCAGCGCACCAGCCGCGCTTCGGGATGCTCGTTGAGCAGCAGCCGCAGGTTCTGCAGCGGCGCCCCCGTGAGCAGCGCCGCGTCCGGATGCTTCGCCAACGTGAGGGCCAGCACCTCGTGCGCCAGCGCATCCGGCTCCGCGGAGGCCACCTGCCCGAGCCACGCCCCGTGGAAGCCGGAGACGCTGTCGCGCTCCGCGCCCGGGTTGCGCGCGCCCACCGGCACGTCGCCCCGGCCCGCGCGGGAGAGCAGGTGGCGCACCAGCCCCACCTGGGCCCGCGAGCCGGGCGTCACCGTCACCGCGCGCAGCGCCACGTCCGGATGCGTGGCCAGCAGGCAGAGCGTGAGCGCGTCGTCCGGGTCGCTCGTCTCCATGTCGAAGAGAAGGTCCAGCATCTTGATTCCGTCACCAGGCAGGGCCCGGGGCGCGGAGTCCCTCGCGAGGGCACCAGCGTGGCGCCTCCCCGAGAGTCTCGCCAGGGCGTTCGAGCGTCCCAGACGCGCGGGCCCCCTCCTCCTGACGGGACCGGGCCTGCCGCCCGTGCCCGCCCCGCGTAAAGACAGACGCCACCGGGACTCGAGGGCCCCGGTGGCGTCAGGTGTGGCTCGGCTCAGCCCGCGACTACTTGTTGTAGCGGTACGCGCTGAACATCTGGTCCATGCGCGTGTCCTGGCCCGTCGTGAAGCGGTCCATGCAGGAGTCGTCCGTGTAGTCCATGAAGTTGTTGATGGGGTCCACGCCCGTGCCGTTGCACGTGTCGCGGCCGGCGGGGCAGCCGTACGCGGCGCTGCGCTCGGCCGGCGTGTCGGAGACCTCGTCGCCCGTCTTGGCGCAGCCACCCTGGAACGTGTGCCACAGGCCCATCCAGTGGCCAATCTCGTGCGTCGCCGTGTCGCCCAGGTTGTAGGGCGCCGCCGAGCCGCCCGGCACCGACGAGTGCAGCATCACCACGCCGTCATCCTTCGGCGCGCCGGCGTACCAGTTGGGGAAGGTCGCCCAGCCCAGCAGGCCGCCGCCCGGGTTGCAGGTGTAGAGGTTCAGGTCGTCCGCGGTGCCCTGGCGGAGCGCCGTCTTCATCGCCGTCTCCACCGAGACGACGTCGCAGGTGTTGAACCAGCTGCTGTTGGTCGTGCGCGTCGTCGCGACCAGGTTGAACTGCCAGCCCCAGGCGCTGTACGCGTTGTTGAGCACCGTGATCTGGTCGTTGATCATCTGCGCCGTCAGGTCACCGTTGTTGACGCCGGTACCCTGGTTGATGACGTGCCAGTAGACGTTGATGGTGCCACCCGTCACCGAGGCGCCGCCGCCGCCACCCGGCTTCTTCTCCGCGCTCCCGGAGAACTTCGCCAGGTGCTGCTTGACCTGCTGCGCCTCCGCGTCCGTCAGCGGGCGCGTGCCGCAGCGGGAGCCGTCGGCACTGGCGCGGTGCGACAGGCCCTGCTGCTCGGTGGACTCCGCGCTCTCGGGTGCCGGCGTCGGCTCCTCCTTGGAAACACAAGCCGTCGCGAGGAAACATGCACTCAGCACACCGAATCGGGAGAGACCCTTCATTGATACGCCTCCAAGGCGGAAAAGACGGAGCGCCGACCGCGGCCCACCGCTGGAGGAGATTATCGGTTATTGGGGCTCCGAGGTTTCCACCCGCACGTCTTTTTTCCCAACCCACTGAACATCTTTCCGAGATTCCGGGGCTGCCGCACCGCGAGTCCCGGCCGTGCGGGTGAAGCGGGTGGGCTCGCAGCGCCCACCCGCTTCCCACCGCGAGGGGTGGCTACATGCAGTTGGCGTTGTAGCCAGTGCCGCCGAAGAAGAAGTAGCGGCCCCAGTTGCCCGGGTCATTGCCCAGCGAGATGTCGTAGCAGTACGCGTCGTCGCGGTACGCGGTGAGCCCGGACGGGTCCGAGTAGACGTTGCTCGTGTTCACGTAGAGCAGGTTCTTCTGGTAGGCCGCGTACTGGAACCACGAGGCGGGATACGCGCCGCTGCCCATGTCCGTGGACGTGTGCAGGTTGAGGTTCCGGTTGTCGATGATTTCGCCACCGAAGTCGATGGACCAGGCGTTGTTCGCCAGGCCGTTGGTGTCGAAGCGGGTGCGCGGGTAGTAGCCCACCCAGATGTCGCCGTACTTCAGCCACCATGCGCCCGCGGTGCCGTCCTTGTACCAGAGCAGCTTGAACTCGTACTGCGTGCCGCCGGAGGTGCTGTAGTTGCTGAAGGCCCCGCCGATGGGGACGGTGTTGTTGACCTGGACGAACGCGCCGCAGCTCAGGTTGTAGCAACCGCCGCTGCCGTAGTTGTCCGGCGTGAAGTAGATGAACAGGCGCGAGTTGTCGTCGCCGTACAAGTCCCGGTACTTCTGCCAGCCGGCCTCCACCGTCTCCAGCGAGGCGCCCGAGCCGCGGACGACCCACATCTGAGACAGGCTGAACTCGCTGGTCAGCTCGGTGTACGGGTTCCAGACGTTGAAGATGCTCTCGGCGCCCATGTTGTCCACCCACTGGTGCGCGTGGGCGTACTGGTGCTGCGCGGTGGGGCCGTTGCGCGGCGGCTCGATGCCCTCGAAGCCGCGGGGCTTGCCGGTGTCCTCGGGGAGCCGGCCAGCGAGGTGGTTGGGCACCTTGCGGCGGAACTCGTCCAGTGTCTCGAAGCGCTTCAGCGTCTCCAGCTTGAGCTTGACGATGGGCACGGTGCCCTCGGGGCAGCGGCGCATGTTGCCCGCCGCGTCCACGTCACCGGGGCCGGAGAGGCCCGCCTCGAGCGTCGTGGGCCGCGTGTCGCGCCCGGGCGACGCCGGGTCCGCGGCGATGGCCGTCGGGTCCGGCGACGGCAGGGTGCTCGGCGCCAGCTGGATGCGGTGGTTCTCCATGCCGGGCTGCCGCAGCGCGGGCTGCAGGTGCAACGGGACGCAGTCGATGTCGTCGCCCCCCCGGCTCCGGAAGTGGTGCACCACGTCCTTCGCGTCGTAGAGCGACTCGAGGTACTTCTCCATCCGCGCCAGCTCCTTGCCGTCGCGCACGCGCTCCACCAGCCCGAAGCTCGCGGACGAGGACTCCGGAGCAGCCGCGGCCTCCGCCTCTTCCCCGGCGCAGCCCACGAGGCCCAGCCCCACCACCGAGACGATTCCGAGCCGCACCAGCCAGCGCTGCTCGGGACGACGGGTCTGCTTCGCCTTCTTCATGGAATGCCTCTCGACAGACAACGGGTTGAATCTGCCATCGACGCGATGTCTGAATATCGCGCCAAAGCCGACTTAGCCTGAAGGTCTGACAAAGACTTCCGAGAGCGTTCAGGAGGCGACAGCGCCTGAGGTGCGACTCAGGCGGCGACGCGCTCCACACATGCGGGCGTGTCGTTGGCGGGCGAGTTGACCACGCGGTCCACCTCGTACACGTCCAGGGTGTCCTCGGAGAAGGGCACCAGCAGGGGCAGCAGCACGGCGGCGTCCTGCGGCTCCGGGCGCAGCCACACCTCCTGCGATTGGGGCGAGAGGATGACAGGCATCCGGTCATGGATGGGCGCCATCAGCGCATTGGGGCCGGTGGTGATGATGGTGCAGGTGTTGAGCACCTCGCCGGTGTCGGGCGCCGTCCACTCCTCCCACAGGCCGGCCAGGGCCAGGGCCCTGCCGTCCTTGCGGTGGAAGTGGAACGGCGTCTTCGGTTTGGTGGATTGCTTCCACTCGAACCAGCCGTCCACCAGCACCAGGCAGCGGCGCTTCTTGAGGGCGGAGCGGAAGCTGGGCTTCTCCGCCACCGTCTCGCCGCGGGCGTTGATGAGCTTGCTGCCGATGCTGGCGTCTTTCGCCCACGAGGGGATGAGGCCCCAGCGGAAGGTGTCCAGCATGCGCGCGCCATCATTGGGCACCACCGGCATCAGCTGGGTGGGGCACAGGTTGTAGCGCGGCCGGTCCACCGAGGCGCGGATGCCGGCGAGTCCCAGCTCGGCCACGAGCTGGTCGGGAGAGGTCCTGACGGTGACACGTCCACACATGGCCGGGGATTATCGCCCCGTCTGGCGCCGTGCCCAAAAGGAAGTCGCGGCCGGAGTGCCAGGAAGCAGGCGGACGGCCGTCGCGGTAGACTGGCGGGCATGAGCAACGACAGCGGTTCGAACTTTGGGAAGCCGTCGGAGCCGAAGAAGAACCCGAAGGTGTTCGGCGTGCCGGTAAAGATAGACCCGTACGCGTCCGTGCGGCCGGACCACCCCACCGGGGAGTACGGCATGCCCGACAAGAAGAAGAAGCGGGACGACGCGCCGTTCGACCCGTTCGCCGTCGTCATCGAGTCACCGAAGAGCGGAGGCTGAGCCCCGAAGCCGGTGCCTTGCGCGCGCGCCCTGGTCTACAACGGCGCGCCATGAACCGGTCCGCGCTGGTGTCCGCCTGTCTCGCCGTCTCCGTCCTCGCCTGCTCCGAGCGCCCGTCGGGCGCCACCGTCGATGCCGGGGCGCCCCCCGTGCAGGCCGCTCCCAAGGAGCCCGGGGCCGGGGCCCCGGAGCCCACCGAAGCCGTCGATGCGGGGTTGCAGGATGCGGGCCCGCTGGCCGGAGCCCCCGCCACGCCGGACGCGGGGAGCGCGGCATGTTCGGCGGGCACGCTGAGCGCGAAGACGCTGATTCCGATTCCGCCCCCGCCGCCCCTCGTGGAGGGCATGCGCCGCCGCATCATCGCCGCCGCCGTGGCGTGCGACTACGCGGCGCTCGCGAAGCTGGCCGACGAGAATGGCAAGGGGCTGCGCTTCAGCTTCGGTGACGGCAAGGACCCGGCGGCGGCCTGGCGCAAGGCGGAGCAGGAGGGAGAGCCCGTGCTGGCGAGGATGGTCCAGGTCCTCAACCTCTCCCCCGCGAAGCAGGGCGAGCTCTACTTCTGGCCCGCCGTGCACGTCACCGGCGCGGAGAGGGACTGGAAGGCCGTGGTGGGCGTCTACCCGGAGAAGCAGCTCCAGGCCATGAAGGAGGGCGGAACGGGCTACCTCGGCCTGCGCGTGGGCATCAGCGCGAAGGGAGACTGGCAGCTCGCGGTGTCTGGAGACTGAGTGCCCGGGTTGCCCCGCCTCGGGGGGAATCGCTTTCAGGCCAGTCATGTTTGCCTTTCGAGGCCCCAAGCCCGAAGGAGCGATACATGCGAGGGTTCATCTACGTGGCCGACCGGGGTGCGGAGGAGTCCGGACACGAACGCATTGTGAAGTTCGCCCCCATACCCTGAGCGTGGAGGCAGGAGTCCTCGCCCCCTCGGAAGCAGTGGGTATATTCTCGCGGGCCCCACGCTTCCGAGATGACTCGCCTGAGGTCCTGCCCATGCGGTGGCCGACGAAACTCCTTTTGACTTTGCTCACCCCGCCGGTCGCGCTCGCCGGCCTGATCTACAACCTGGGACAGCGGTACCGGGAGATGCTCCGCTACCGGCTGGAGTTCCGGCCCCAGCCCGCGGACATCTTCATCGCGACCTACCCGAAGTCCGGGACCACGTGGATGCAGATGTTGTTGGTGCAGTTGCTCAGCGGGGGGCTCGCGGAGTTCGACCACATCTGCCAGAAGTCGCCCTACTTCGAGGCTGTCATCCGCTCGGGTCGCTTCGACTTCCTGGAGAAGCTGCCGTCACCCCGGGTGTTCAAGACGCACATGTACTACGAGATGCTGCGGCCGTCGAAGGAGTCGCGCATCATCTTCATCACCCGCGATGCCCAGGACACCTTCGTCTCCTGCTACCACCACGCGGAGCTGGCGCTGAAGTTCCGCTCGCCGTTCGACCGGTTCATCGACGGCATGGTGCGTGGGAGAGGCGTCTTCGGCAGCTGGTACGGCTACATGCGCTCGTGGATGCCCCACCGGAATGACGCCAACGTCCTGTGGGTGCGCTACGAGGACATGAAGCAGGACCTGGAAGGCCAGGCGAGGCGCGTCGCCGCGTTCCTCGGCATTCCCGTGCCGGAGGAGCGCCTGGCGGACATCCTGGAGAAGTGCAGCTTCGCGTACATGCGGCAGCATGACCCGAAGTTCGACTTCCGCCTGTCGATGCACGAGGAGTCCCCGGGCCACTTCATCCGCCAGGGCGGCTCGGGGACGCGGCCCCAGTTCCGGGAGGAACACGTCGCCGAGCTGGAGCGGAACCTGACGAAGCTCCGGGGTGACCTCAGCATGAGCGAGACGGAGCGCTTCTAGCGCGCCCCAGGGCATTCGAATCCCACCGCCGGACTATGCTCGCCGGCCATGAGCCCCTCCCCTCCTCCAGATGAAGCCGGAGCCCGCTCCGGCGAGCCGCGTGACGGGTATGCGCGTCGCGTCGGCCTCTTCTCGGGTGTGATGCTCGTCATCGGGGGCATCATCGGCTCGGGCATCTTCCTCAACCCCGCCATCGTCGCGCAGCGCGTGCACACGCCGGGGCTCACCCTGGGGGTGTGGCTGCTCGGCGGCGGGGTGGCGCTCATCGGGGCGTTCGTCTACGGGGAATTGGGGCAGCGCATTCCGAAGGCGGGCGGCAGCTACGTCTACCTGCGCGACGCCTTCGGCCCGCTGCCGGCGTTCCTCAACGCCTGGGGAATGATGCTGATGATTGCCACCGGGGCCATTGCCGCGGTGGCGGTGACCTTCGCCAACTACACCCTCGCGCTGACCGGCCTCGGGCCCGACTTCCGCTTCCCGCTCGCCGTCGGTGCCATCGTCCTGCTCTCCGGGGTGAACTACTTCGGCGTGCGCCCCGGCGCGCTCACGCAGAACGTCTTCACCGTGCTCAAGCTGGTGGCGCTCGCCGTGCTCATCGGCGCCGGCCTGCTCCTCGCGGGCCCCTCTCCCGCGGTGGAGGCCGCCGCCACGCCGCGGGCGCCCGACTCCATCGTGCTCGCCCTGGGCGCGGCGCTCGTCCCGGTGCTCTTCAGCTACGGCGGGTGGCAGCAGACGAACTTCGTGGCCGAGGAGATGGTGGACCCCGAGCGCAACCTGCCGCGCGCCCTCCTGCTCGGCGTCATCGGCGTGGTGACGGTGTACCTGCTCGCGAACCTCACCTACCTGCGCACGCTCGGCGCGGGCGGGCTCGCGGCGAGCAGCGCCCCGGCGGCGGACGCCCTCGGCCAGTTGCTCGGCCCCGCGGGCCGCACCTTCATCACCGCGGGCGTGGCCCTCTCCACCTTCGGGTTCCTCAACCTCGTCATCCTCGTGTCGCCCCGCGTCTACCAGGCCATGGCCGCGGATGGACTGTTCTTCCCCCAGCTGGCCCGCCTGCACCCGCGCTACCGCACGCCCTCCACGGCCATCCTCTTCCAGGCAATCTGGGCCATCCTCCTCACGGGCACGGGGACGTACGGCGAGCTGCTCGACTACGTCGTCTTCGCCGACTGGCTCGTCTTCGGCGCCACGGCCGCCACGCTCTTCGTCTACCGCGCCCGTGAGCGCCAGGGACGCATCCCCCGCGTCGCGTACCGCGTGCCCGGCTACCCCGTCACCCCGCTCCTCTTCATCGCGGCCGCGCTGTACGTCGTGCTGGGCTCGACGGCCTCCAACCCGCTCAACGCCCTCAAGGGCACGCTCCTGCTCGGCGCGGGCGTGCCCGTGTTCCTGTACTGGCGTCGGCGCACGGCCGGGCGGGCAGCGGCTCCGGCGGCCGTGGGAGAGCCGTAGCCTTCACCTTCGACAGCACGGCACGAAGCAGCGCTACCGGAGGAGCGGTCCGCTCAGCGGCAGGCGGGAGCGCCGGTGTCGGACCAGTTGCAGTGCTCCTGCGCGGAGTACGTGAAGACGTAGTCCTGCGCGGGTGCGTCCCCGCCACCTCCACACGCGGAGAGGAGCGGCGTCGTCGCGCTGGCCTCCAGGGGGACCACCGCGCGCCCGCCGCAGCCCTTCCAGTTGCCCAGGCCGAGCGCGTCCTGCGTCGTGGGGAACGCGAGGGCCCGCGCCACGGCCCCGCCGCTCTTGAGCGAGTAGCCCGCCAGCGCCTGGATGCGCCGGGCCACCGCCCAGAGGTCGTGCCCGTTGTCCCACGAGCCCGGGGGCGCACCGCTGTACCCCGCGGGCAGGGAGTGGCCCGCGTTGAGCCACTGCCCGTCGCAGCCGTCGCTCTTCACGAGCTGCCAGCTCTTCTCCTGCAGGTTCGCCGGCAGCTTGTTCCAGATGTCGTTCACCGCGATGAGGGGGTCGTTGGTGTCGTCGTCCGCGTACACCTGGAGCACCGTCTTCACGTCGACGGGTAGATCCCGGTAGTGGTCATTGGTCGCCGTCGGGTTCTCGAGGTTGGGGTACGAGAACCAGGGCGCCATGATGAACATGAAGCGCCCCGCAGTGCCCCACGCGGCGGTCAGCCCGTTGTGCGTCGGGTCCACGAAGGCGCGGCGAGCCAGCTCCGGCGTGGCGCCACCGCCGAAGGAGTGGCCGATGAAGCCGACCCGGGTGACATCGAACCGCGTGCCGTACTGCCTCGCGGCCGCCACGAAGCCCTCCCACAGGGTGTCGTACTGCGTGCGGCGCGGGCCCGTGTTCATGTACGGCACGAACACCACGTTGTACCCGTTGCTCGCCAGGCGCCGGAGCAGCGGCCCCACGTGGGTGTGGTCCGAGCCGCCATACGCGTGGGAGTAGAACAGCACCGGGTATGTGTTCCGGTCGTCGGGCCGGTAGACGGTGATGGGCATCTCCGGCCAGAGCGCGTTGGGCACGTCGGACTGCACGCGCACGGCGAGCGGCCCCTGGGTGCCGTACAGCGTCGGCTCCGTCGTCGCGCCCGTCGTCGCCACCTCGGGGCCATACGGCCGCGGCGCGCAGACCGCCGCCGCGGTGCCCACCTCCTGCTCGGCGACAGCGACGAGCGCCTCGTCGCCGGTGCCTTCAGACGCCGTCCCACAGCCCGTGACAGCAAGCACTCCAGCCAGAATCCACCATGAATGAGTCATGGGGCTCTACAACACGGGCCCGGCGGAAAGGTTTCGCGCGTCACCAGCCCGGCGCCACGGGGTTCGGCACGGCCTGGACGCGGAAGCGGCTGCGCACCAGCTCCACGTAGCTCTTGTCTTCGATGAAGATGGAGCAGATCTGCCCCAGCCCATGTTCGGCACCGTCCTGGACCATGGGCGCGTAGACGAGCCAGAAGTTGAGCGTGTCGGAGGAGATGGAGGAGTCCGACATCGTCGTGCCCAGGCTGACCCGCGTCACGCCGGCCAGCGCACCCGGCACCTGGAACTTCTCGGAGTAGGACTGGCCGCCCGTGCCGGTGAATCGGCCGTAGTTCACGACGTTGGCCACCGAGGGCGCTTCCCGACTGCACCTGTCGTAGGCCGCCCCGTCCCTGCCGGTATTGCAGTAGCACTTGTTCATCGGGCCCGTGTTGAGCTCGATTTCGTAGGGCTCGAGGCGGACCACCCGGTCCTCCAGCTGCTCCTTCTCGCGGTCGACCCCGTCTGGCACCAACCGGACGACCCGGTAGCCGATGAAGAGCCCGCTGCCATCCAGCACCAGCGTGTTCTCGGCGTTGCCTCCGACGGAGGCCGTGATTGGGAGGTTCTGCTCCGAGGCCGCGGCCCGGATGCTGGCCTCCATCGTCGACTTGTAGGTGAGGGTGATTCGCCCCGCACGGAGCCCTTCGTACAAGAGCCCCTGGCCCGAGCCGAGCTCGACATTGGCGAGCGACTTGACCCGCTCGATGGTCAGCGAGGTGAGGCTGATCTTCACCCGCTCGGAGCCCGAGCCCGTCAGCTTGAGGTAGCGCGCGATGGCTCCCTCGACTCCGGCGGAGAGCGATTGGTCGGACTCGAGCGACGCCACACTCTGGGTGCGGACGCGGTTCTCCTCGGGTTGTCCCGCGCCGTCAGGACCGACGCCCTCCATCCAGAGGGCCCCGATGGGGATTTCCGCGCGGGGAACGGTCAGCGATTGAAACCCCTTGGGTACGGCACCGCCGCCCTGCCCGAACCCACTGCCACCACCCGACGTCTTGCAACCCGCGGCGAGCAGCACCGCGAGGAAGAGCCACGACATCCGTCCCAATACCACCTCCGAGAACAAGAGGCGGTGAGTAAGCCGTGGTTTCACGGGTGCGGCAAGAGACACCCGCCACGAGCCAAGGAGACTCCTGCCAGGCCGGATCCGTAGCCCGAGGCCGCGTCTGCCTTCACGCCTGGCCCGGCTTCAGTCCACTTCACCCACCGCCAGCGGCCTCGCGAAAGGCCGCTGGCGGTGCGTGGCTCAGCTCACTGAAAGTTGGTGACGATCTGCGTCTGGCACGTGACCGGGTCGATGAAGGACCGGGCCGCGTCGACGGTGCAGACGGCGCCGCCGTAGGTGCCGAAGAAGACCGTCGCCGCGCAGCTACCGCCGACGTCGCTGACCTCCACCCGCCAGACGCACGTCGGGCCGACGGCCGGATTCGCCGGGTTGGCCGTCCAGTAGTACTGCTGGGCGATCAGCGGGGCGGGGGCGGGGGCGCTGACCTGGAACCCGCAGAGCGACCCCGGCGGGCACGGGTAGGGAGTGAACACGCCGTTGAACGTACCCGTCACGGTCTGGAGGCCCAGGTAGAGGGTGGAGAGGGTCTGGTTCTGCACGAAGAGGTTCTCCAGGGCGGGGCCAATGGACTGCCCGGGAGCTCCGCGCAGCACGGGAAGCTGGACCCCCTCCTCACGGAGGCTGACGTACTCGCCACGCTCGGAGAGGAGGTCGGGGAACCCGTACTCGACCTGTCCGGCGAGCGCGATGGACGGAGTGAGGGCCAGCAGCGAGACAGCCAGGAAACGCTTTACGTTCCTCGTCATGGACTTCTCCTGAGTTGATTGTGCGGGGTTGGCCGGAGCCAATGCCTTACTAACATCGCCATTAATTCAATTGCAAACTCAAACGAGCAATTCATGGAGTTCCAATGCGTATGAACGATTTCGCCCCAGACGCGTTGCCCATTCTCTTGAATGTCAGACTAAGGGGTTTCCACATTCTGAGCTCAGGCGCATTGCCCATTCGCTTGAATGTCAGACTACGGGTTTCCCACGTCCTGAACAAAGACACACACTGCGTCGCTTGACGGAGATGCAAGACCGCCTCTGTCAAAGCCATACGCATCCTCCCTGGGAGAAGCCCATGACGAGGAACATGAAGCGTTTCCTGGCCGCCCCTGTCGGACGTCCCGTTGACCTGCCACCTCGGGAACTGGACCGACACGCCTCGCGTGTCTCCATTCGCCGCGCCGGGCCTACCGTTCGCCGCGCCCCACCGGCCGTTGGCAGCATGGGGCGGAAGCGGTCCTTCGCACCGCGCCATCCTGGCGCCATGCGAAGAACCGTCCTGCTTCCCCTCCTCTCCCTGCTGCTGCTCACCCTCCCCGCCTCCGCCGCTGACGACGCCCGGGCCCGTGTCCAGGCCGCCGCCGAGGCCATGGGCGGCGAGGCCCGGCTCCGGGCCTTGTCCAGCCTGCGCATCCAGGGCATCGGCCACTGGAACCTGCTGGAGCAGTCCGAGCGCCCCTCCGCGCCCTGGCTCGTCATGTACGAGCAGGTCGACGAGTTGCGCGTCCCCTCCCGCCACCGCCTGCGCCAGAAGACAGAGAGCCGGGGCGCGGCGGGACTCGGTACGTGGCAGTCATTGACGGTGCTGATGGACGGCGACGTCGTCGCCATGGAGCGCGACGGGCAGGTGCGCCCCACCAGCGGCGCCCAGCTCCAGGACATGCGCGAGCGACTCGACTTCGCTCCCGAGCGGGTGCTGCTCACCGCCCTGGACGCCGCCGACCTGCGCTCCGCGCCGGACACGGCACTGCAGGACGTGCCGCACCACGTGGTGACGTTCCACCACGGGAGCGCGGCGGTGCGCCTCTTCCTCAATGCCAACACGGGTCTGCCCACGCTGGTGGAGACCGAGGACGCGCACCCGGCTGACATGTTCTGGAGCGTCTGGGGCGACGTGCGCACCCGGCTGTTCTTCCAGTCCTGGTCGCTGGAGGCCGGAGGGCTGCGCTACCCGCGCAACTGGGAGTGGCAGCGCAATGACACCAGCTACCACGCCTTCACCCTGACGGCGCTGGAGGTGGACGCGAAGGTGTCCGACGCGGACTTCGCTCTCTCCGACGACGTGCGCAAGGCCTTCGCGGCCCGCCGGGACATGACGGTGAACGACACCCCGCTGGGCCATCCGAGCCGCCCCGCCATCGAGCTGGCACCGGGCGTGGTGCACCTGCCCGGCCGCTGGGACGTGGCCCTGGTGAAGCAGGAGGACGGGCTGGTAGTGATTGAGGCACCCATCGCTTCCGGTTACTCGGCGCGCGTGCTGGAGGAGGCCGCGAAGCGCTTTCCCGGCGTGAAGGTGAAGGCGGTGGTGTCCACCAGCGACGCGTGGCCCCACGTGGGCGGCCTGCGCGAGTACGCCGCGCGCGGCATCCCCGCCCACGTGCTGGACCTCAACCGTCCGCTGGTGGAGCGGCTGCTGAAGTCGCCCCGGACGCGGGTGCCGGATGCGCTGGCGAAGGCGCCCCGCGCGGCGAAGCTCCAGGGCGTGGGCCGCCGCACGACGCTGGGCACGGGGACGAACCGGTTGGAGCTGATTCCGGTGCGCACCGAGACGGGCGAGCGGATGCTCTTCGTCTGGCTGCCGGAGCACCACCTCCTCTACACCAGCGACCTCGTGCAGCCGGGCCAGGGCGGCGGCTTCTTCAACCCGCAGCAGCTCTCGGAGACCGTGGACGTGGCGGCTCGCGAGAAGCTCGACGTGGCGCGCGCCTTCGGCATGCACCTGGGCGCGACGGAGTGGAAGGCCCTCACCGACGCGGTGGAGAAGGCCCGCGCTCCGGCGACGGCTTCGACAACGCCCTGAGCGTGCGCACTATCGGGCCCGGCCCAGCCGGCGCTCCAGGTGCTCGCGGCGGTTGCGGCTCACCCGCAGCCGCTGCCCCGTGTGCAGCACCACCAGCAATTCCGTGGGCGAGGCGTGGTGCAGCTCGCGGATGCGCTCCACGTTGACGATGGCCGAGCGGTGGATGCGCACGAAGCGCTCCGCGTCGAGTCGCGCTTCCAGCGCCGCGAGGCTCTCGCGCAGGACGTGCTCCTGGGCGCCCACGTGCAGCGTGACGCAGTAGTCGTCCGCCTCTATCCAGTCGAGGTCCGCGACGGAGACCAGCACGGAGCGGGTGCCCACCTTCACCAGGAGGCGGCCCGCGGACTCGGCCGGACGCTCGGACCTGGGCTCCGACGGGGGTGCGGGGACTGGAGGCGCGGGCGTGTCCGCGAGCAGGCCCGCGAGCCGGCGGCCCAGTTCCACCGCCTCGCCCTGGCGCAGCCGCTGCCGGGCTCGGTGCAATGCCTCGTCGAAGCGCTCGTCCGCGAAGGGCTTCACCAGGTAGTCCACCGCGTGCACGTCGAAGGCGCGCACGGCGAAGGCGTCGTACGCGGTGATGAAGATGACCGCGGGCATCTGCCCCACGCCCACCTCGCGGATGACGCCGAAGCCGTCCAGCTCCGGCATCTGCACGTCGAGCAACACCAGGTGCGGCCGCAGCTCGCGGATGGCCGTCACCGCCTCGCGCCCGTCGCGACACTCCCCGCACACCGTCACCTCGGGGTGCCGAGACAGCGCGTGACGCAGGCCCCTGCGGGCCAGCGGCTCGTCATCCACCAGCAGGACGCGCAGCTCAGCCATGGGCATGCTTCTCCGCGGAGGCGGTGCTGTCCTCTCGCAGCGGCAGCAGGACGGTGGCCACGGTGCCAATGCCTCCTGCCACACTGGCCACGCTGACGCGCCCGGCGTCTCCGTAGAGTTGGGCCAGCCGGGCGCGCGTGTTGGACAGACCGATGCCGGGGCTGCGCTCCAGCTCGAAGCCCGCCGGCAGTCCCGGCCCGTCATCCATCACCGCCAGCTCCAGCACGTCGCCCTCGCGTCGGGCACGGATGCGCAGCACGCCCGCCGCCGAGCGCATGGACACGCCGTGACGGATGGCGTTCTCCACCAACGGCTGGAGCACCAGGTTCGGCACGCGCGCATCCAGCACACCCGAGTCCACGTCCCAGTCCACGCGCAACCGGTCCTGGAAGCGAAGCTGCTGAATCTCCAGGTAGCGCGACAGCACGGCCACCTCGTCGCGCAGGGGCACCTCCTGCGTGGCCCCCTGCTGGAGCAACCGGCGGAGGATGTCGCTGAGCAGCACCAGCATCCGGGCCGCCGTGTCCGTCTCCTGCTCACGCACCAGCACGACGATGGCGTTGAGGGTGTTGAAGAGGAAGTGCGGGTGAAGCTGCGTCTGCAACGCCTGCAGGCGGGCCTCGGCGAGCTGCACCGAGAGCGCCGCGGCCTGCCGCTCGTTCTCCCGGGCGCGCCGCTGCGAGTCCACCGCATACGCCACGCCCACCACCGCCGCGTACGTCATGGCCATCATGGGCATCCAGCCCAGCCAGTAGCGCAGCACCACCAGGGGCAGCGGCGGCAGGTTGGCCATGGCGGGCATGAACGCCACGTGGCACAACGTGTACACCAGCGCGAAGAGGCCGCCGACGCCGAGGCACGCGGCCAGGTGCCCGCCGACGGCGCGGGCCTTCAACGGGAGCCCCAGGCGCAAACGGCGCGACAGGTGGACGAGCGCGGGCGTGGCGGGCAGCCACACGTACCAGGCCGGGAGCTGCGAGGCGAAGGCCCGCCACAGGGGCAGCGGCTGCGGCCCGAGGCGGCTGAAGAAGTACGTCTCCACGGCGGCGAGCGTCGCCGGCACGGTCCACACCGAGGCCAGCCACGCCCACCGTCGCCACGCACGGGGCGATGCGTTCTCCATGGAGGGCAAGATGCCCGGGAGTCTACCTCACGTCGACGGCGCGGTGCGGGCGGGAGACTCGGGGTGGGCCGCGAACCACTCGAACAGCGTGGAGGCGGGCCTCCGCGGACGGCCGCTGGAAGCCCTCCCACAGGTAGCGCCACTCCAGCTCGGTGAGCGGCAGCGGTCACGTGCTGGGCATCGCGGCGCTCTCGTGCCTCGTCGTGTGGGCATCCAGGCAGAGCGGCCTTCGACTGCCGATTGCCGCACTCAAAAAAGACGTACGCGACTTCCGGCGGGTCATTTCGTTCCAGAACTAGAGGCACCCGCCAGACCTTGCTCCTGGCGTGGCCCCGTCGCCCATGGCGATGCCTGGAGGAACACACCCATGTCGAAGGTCGGAATCTCTCTGTCTAGGTTCGGAGTGTTGCTTGCGTTCGCCCTCGCGGGATGTGACACCGCGGAGCAGGCGCCGCAGGTGCCCGGCGAGGACGTCGCGCTCGAGTCCAGCTCGTCGGAAATCATCAATGGAACGGTCGACAACGGTCACCCCTCGGTGGGTCTCGTCTACCCGTCCGGCTGTACGGGCACGCTCATCGGCCGTCGCACGGTGATTACCGCCGCGCACTGCGTGGACTACCAGGGCCAGTACGGCAGCTTCTGTAGCAACAGTTATTGCCTCTCGGGCACGTATACCAAGCATCCCAACTACGACAGCGGCAACTACCACAATGACATCGCGGTGCTGAAGCTGAGCGGGGACTTCCAGGCGATGAGTGGCATCGTCCCCACCCGCATCGCCAACACCACCCCGAGCAACAACTCGACGGTCAACATCGTCGGCTTTGGCTGCACCGTCTGGGACACCAGCACCGGGTACGGCATCAAGCGGCAGGGCTGGAACGTCATCCACGACGTCGACCCGCTCACCATCCAGTGGGACAACAGCAGCGCGCGGCTGTGCCAGGGTGACTCCGGCGGGCCGGCGTTCCGCGGGGGTGACTGCCAGATTGGCGTGCACAGCCACCGCCAGGGCTGGACGGGTGGGCATGACGACGTCGCCACGCGCGTGGACGCCACCGCGGGTTGGGTGCGCAGCCTCGCCGCGGACACCTCCATCCTGAACTGCGGCCAGACGGTCTGCGGAGACGGGACGTGCCACCCCGGTGAGAACAACCTGAACTGCGCGAGCGACTGCCAGCCGGTCTGCGGCAACTGGCTCTGTGAGACGAACGAGTCCTCCACGTGCACCATCGACTGCCCGGTCTGCGGCGACGGCACCTGCTCGGACCTGGAGTACGGCATGTGCGAGGCGGACTGCGGCTACTGCGGCAACGGCCTGTGCGACCCCGGTGAGGAGTACTCCTGCGGCGGCGACTGCGGCATGTCGTGCGACTTCCCGCCCTGCCCCATCATCGAGTGAGAAGGCCTCATGGCCGGGGGCCGCCGCGCATCCCGCGGCCTCCGGCTCCGGAGCGGGCCCGCTACCAGCGCAGGGCCTGGAGCAGATTGACGTAGTCGTCCGTCCACACCCGGCGTGACAGCAGGTCCTCGGACGCACGCACCTCGCTCCATCCCAGGTGCTCGTTCAGCCACCGGGCCTGGAGTGGGCTCGAGGTGAGGGCGAACCAGCGGCTCGGGGACAGGCCCCGGTCCAGCTCCGCTTCGCTCAGTGACTCGGCGCCGCTGAGCGCGCACTGCAGCCCGAGCGACGCGCCCAGGCGGGTGAGCACCGGCGCCAGGTCGAACAGCCGGCTGGAGATGTGGAACAGCAGGAGCCCTCCGGGCCTCAGCTTGTGCAGGTACAGGCCGAGCGCCTCCCGCGTGAGCAGGTGCGTGGGGACGAAGTCGCTGGAGAAGGCGTCCAGGATGATGACGTCGTAGGCCTGCTCCTCCGCTTCCTGGAGGCGCAGCCGCGCATCACCGGTGACGACCCGCACCGCCGCGGCGCTCCTCCCGAGCAGCGTGAAGTGGCTGCGGGCGAGCCGCTCCACCTCCGGGTCCAGCTCGTAGAAGTCCCACTGCTCGCCCCCGCGCCCATAGGCGGCGAGGCTCCCGATGCCGAGCCCCACCACCGCCACGCGCGCTCGCGACGAGGACTCCGTGAGCACGCGGCCCACGGGCGAGCCCCGGTGGTAATACAGGAGGGGCTCGCCCCGGGCCTCCGCCGCGATTCGCTCCACCCCGTGCACCGTGCTGCCGTGCTGGAACATGCGCAGCCCGTTCTCGTCCTTCACGGTGTAGAGGCCGTAGAACGTCCGCGCACCGTCGACGCGGCTGTGCAGCAACTTCACCGCCGCGAGCGCCAGGATGCCCGCCATGGCCACCGCCGCCCCCGCCGCCAGCAGTGGCGCGCGCCGGTGACGGGCCTCGCCCCGCTCCTTCAGCGCGACGTCCCGCGCGAAGAGCGCCGCCAGCACGAGCAGCCCCGCCACGCCGTAGTCCACGTAGGCCATGGCCAGCGAGCCCAACAGCAGCGGCACGCCCAGCACGATGAGCGCCGTGCCCAGCCAGCCGCCCACGGAGATGTGCAGGTAGTACGAGCCCAGCAGGCGCGGCTCCTCGGGCCGGCACCGCGCCAGGCTCGCGTGCAGCAGCAGGCAGGCCACCCAGAGCACCGCGCCGTGGAGCGCGAGCGACGGGAGCACCGAGGGGACTCGCAGCAGTGCCGCCACGGCCGCCCCCGCCGCCACCACCAGCCCCGCCATGCACAGGCGGTGGAGCCGCTCGGGCGTCAGCGGGCTCCGCGCGAAGCTGAGGATGAGGGTGAGCAGATAGAGCGTGAGCGGGACGATCCACAGCAGCGGCATGGACGCATCCAGCGTGAGGACGTTCGTCACCGCCATCAACAACGCGTTGGCGCTCGCCGCGAGCATCAGCCACGCGAGCCTCGCGGTGAGGCTCGTCCGGGGCGCCGGTCCGGAGACAGTGACCGCAGCGCCTCCGGAAGTCGCGTCCGCGGGCCGCACCGTCCGGATGCACAGCGCGGTGAGCAGCACGAAGGCGCCGTAGGCGGCGTACCAGACGCCGAGCTGCGCGCGCGTGTCGAGCGCCGGCTCCACCAGGAAGGGGAAGGTCAAGAGCGCCAGCAGCGCGCCCGCGTTGGACGTACCGTAGAGGAAGGTCGGGTCGTTGCGGGCCGGGTGCCCGGTGCGCGTGAGCCAGCCCTGGGCCACGATGCTCGTGGTGGACAGCGCCAGGAAGGGCCAGCCGAGCGACAGCACCAGCGTGACGAGGATGGCCACGATGGGAGGCAGCGCCACGCTCGTCAGGTGGAAGGGGAACGTCACCACCGGGAACAGCACGAAGGCCAGGTGCGCCCAGCGGTAGCGCCCCGACAGCACGTGGGACGACAGCCGGCCCGCGTACAGGTAACCGAGTAACAGGACGCCCTGGTAGAACATCATGCACGTCGTCCACACCGCCGCGCTGCTCCCATACGCGGGCAGCAGCAGGCGCGCGACGATGAGCTCCACCTGGAACAGCAGGAACGAGCCCAGGAAGACGAACCCCTGGAAGCGCATGCTCACGGGCGGAGTCGGGAGGCGGAGGGGCGCTTTCATTGCGTGCGCGGGAAGATGACAGAGGCCCGCCTCCCACGGCCAGAGACCCACCGTCCCCCGGACGCAACTTCCGCGCGCCCCCCCCGATAATCAGTCACCACCCCCAGTGGGAGTGCCAGGACAGGAGTCGAGGGGACATGGGCAACATGCGGATTGGCGAGCGCGTCACGCGGACCTCCACGGGACAGGTGGAAGAGGTCCAGCCCAACGAAGTCGAAGTCCAGGCGCCCCCTCCCCCACCGCAGCTGGCGCCCGCCCCGAATTCCGCCGCACGGGAGCGAGAGCGGGACACCTACACTCCGGCCCGGGCCGCGCGCGCGAACCCCGCCCGGGTGCCGCCCCCTCCGGCCCGTCCTCCCGAGGAGGCGCTGCGCGGGGACCCGGGGTTCACCCGGCTGGGCGAGGCCACCCAGACGGCCGTCCTGGAGCGCGCGCGGGCGGCGGGCAACTCTCCCATCGCCCAGCAGAACCTGCGTGAGCTGGCGACGAATGACGGCTTCGCCCAGCTCCCGCCCTCGAACCAGCGGGCGATGCTGGACCTCCAGGGCCAGGCGCCGGTCGACCGCCAGCTCACCGAGCAGCTCGGCGGCCTGGCGAGCAATCCGAACTTCCGCGGCCTGGATGAGGCGACCCGGAACAACGCCCTGGGCCAGCTCTCCCGTCACCCCAATGACCCGGCCGCGCGGCAGACGCTCACCCGGCTCGCGACGTCGCCGGGGTTCGCGAGCATGCCCGGCGCGGACCAGAACCGGCTCCTGAACCTCGTCGGTGGCACCAACGTCCTGTCCAACCCGGCCCGGCAGGCGCTGGACGGAGTCATGGGCAGCGCCGCGTTCCAGGGGGCGAATGCCCAGGGACAGCAGGCCCAACTGAACGACTTCCTCACCCGGCAGCCGGCCGCGCCGCGCGTCGTCTCGGGCCTCCATGGCCCCACGCCGCAGCCCCGCCTGCAGACCACCACCATCTTCGGGCCCACCCAGGTGCCCAACCACAACTTCAGCTCGGGCACGGCCGCCGCCAACCGCTACGAGGTGGAGTTGGACGGGCGGCGCATCCCCGTGTTCATGCCGCGCAACCCCAACCCGGCGAACGGCCACAGCCCCACCATCGAACAGGTCGCTCAGGGCCTCGCGGTGCTCCCGCCGGCCAGCCGCGCCCTCGTCAACCAGGTGAACGTGGAGCCGGGACAGAATCCGCAGGACGCGTACTGGCGCAGCCGCTACGCGAACGACCCCAACGCCCAGAACTTCCGCTCGTACATGACGGCGGGCGCGGATGGGAACATCACCATCTATCCGTCGCAGCACCCGCAGCCGCAGGCGGTCATCAACGACAGCCTCATCCACGAGACGGGGCACACGCTGTCGATGCGGCGCTGGGGCGATGACAACAGCGGCCGGCGCTGGGGCGACTGGCGCAACGCCATCCAGCGCGATGGCATCCGGCCCTCGAACTACGCGGCCAACGCTCCGGGGGAGGACTTCTCCGAGTCGCTGGTGCTCTACCAGCGCGTCCGCGGCACGCCCCAGGAAGCCGAGGTCCGTGCGATGATGCCGGAGCGCTTCCGCATCCTCGACCAGATGGTGGGTGGGGGGCGCTGACGCGCGGCCGGAGGCATCCTTGAGCCAGGCACCGAAGCACCCGGGCACCATCGTCTACATCGACGGGACGACGCAGACGGAGACCGAGCGGGTGGACATCTCCGAGGTCCCCGAGCCCCTGCGCTACGCCCCGACGAAGAAGGGGCTCGTCCCGGTGGTCAAGGTGGTTGCCTATACCGAGGGCAACTACCGGACCCTGCGTGAGTACGGCCCCGACGGAGAGTTGCTGCGCTCCACCGTGCAGACGGCGTCCCCCTGAGCCGCGGGGCCCTGATAGCGGCGGGCCATCCGGGTGCGCAGGTTGAAGGGTGTGCCCCACTCCCGGGTGAGCCTGTCGGCGCGCGCGTTCAGCTCCGCTCGGGAGCGCTTCGTCGCATCCGGGAGTCCGACCAGGACCTGGTTGGAGGACTCCTCCACGGTGAAGGCGTAGAGCTGGGCGAAGCTCTCCTTCCAGATGGGCGCCATGGAGGAGTTCACCCGGCCCTCCAACCTCAACACGTTGCCGACCACCACACCGCCCGGTGACAGGCGGGCGCGGGCCGCGAGGAGGAACTCCCGGGTGGCCAGCGGTGGCGGGATGCCACGGGGGTCGAAGGCGTCCAGGAGGATGGCGTCGTAGGACGGGCCCGGTGTTTCGATGAAGCGTCGCGCATCCGCCACGTGGGCCTGGAGTGCCGCGTCCTCACGGAAGCCGAAGTAGCGCCGGGCCACGTCCAACACCTCCGGGTGGAGATCCACCACGTCGAGGTGGGCCTGGGGGAGCACGTCGCGGAGGAACATCGGGACGGCGCCACCTCCCACCCCCACCACCAGGATGCGCCGGGGCTCGGCCACGAAGGCCAGCGCCGCCACCATGGCGCGCGTGTAGTCCGACTCCAGCCGCAGGGGGAAGCCTGGCCACACCACGCTCTGGGATGCGCCGAGCCAGCCGAACTGCAGGTACCGCCGGCCCTCGTCATCCTCGCTGACGACGAGGAGGCCGCCCGCCGACTTCGCCACGTGCAGGAGCCTGCGAGGGTGCTCGAGCGCGCGCGAGACTCTCGCCTGGGCCATGACCCCCCGCCGGGCCTGGCCCTCCGGCGGAGGGTGGCCCTGCTTCAGACGATGCCAGCGGGTGCGCGGAGCCCTCCAGGAGTCCGCGAGCCCTGTCTGGCCATCCTGGGGCATCCACATCACGGCGGGAGCATAGAGGAGATGAAGCAGCCAGCCAGCCATGGATGTGGAGGGAGGCCCACTGACGTTGCCCCATTTTCGCGGCCCACCCGCTGTGCGAAAAGGACCCCACGGGCCCCGGCAGACACGGGTAGCTCTCGGCCGGCCCTCCGCCTAGCGAGAAGGAACCACCTCCTTTATGGCTTTGTCCCCTGAGCAGAAGCGCGCGCGGCTCGCCGCGTTGCTGCGTGAGAAGAACCGTCAACCCGAGCGCGCCCCCACTTCCTTCGCCCAGGAGCGGATGTGGCTCCAGGAGCGCCTGGCCACCAGCAGCGCCACCCTCCACATCCCCGTCGCCGTCCGGCTCTCCGGCCAGCTGGATGAGGCGGCCCTGCGCCGCGCCCTCCACGAGCTGGTCCTCCGCCACGAGCCCCTGCGCACCACCTTCGTCGAGCAGGACGGCCGCCCCTTCCAGCTCATCGCCCCCGTCCTCGAGCCCTCCCTGGACGTGGTGGAGCTGCGGGACGTCCCCGACTCCGAGCGTGAGACGGAGGCCTGGCGCCGCCTGCACGAGGAGGCCCGCCGCCCCTTCGACCTGGAAAAAGGCCCGCTGCTGCATGCGGTGCTCTACCGGCTCTCCTCCAGCGAGCACGTGCTGCTGCTCACCCTGCACCACATCGTCACCGACGGCTGGTCCATGGGCGTCATGGTGCGCGAGGTGGCCGAGCTCTACGCGGCCTTCACCGCGGGCCGTCCCTCGCCCCTGCCCGCGCTGCCGCTGCAGTACTCCGCCTTCGCCTCCTGGCAGCGCCAGTGGCTGCGGGGTGAAGCACTGGAGACCCAGCTCTCCTACTGGCGCCAGCGGTTGAATCCCAACGCCGTCCTCCACCTCCCGGCCGACAGGCCCCGTCCCGTCACCCCTTCCGCCCGGGGCGCCCGTCACACCGTCTTCCTGCCGCTTCCCCTCACCCACGCCCTCAAGGAGCTGGGCGCACGCGACGGCCGCACCCTCTTCTCCGTCCTGCTCGCCGCCTTCAACGTCCTGATCCACCGCTACTGCGGCCAGGACGACGTCACCGTCGGCACCAATGTGGCCGGCCGCAACCGCGCCGAGCTGGAAGCCCTCATCGGCCTGTTCGTCAACACCCTCGCCCTGCGCACGGACCTGTCCGGCGACCCCTCCTTCTCGCAGCTGGTGGGCCGGGTGCACGAGACGGCCCTGGGCGCCTTCGCCCACCAGGAGCTGCCCTTCGAGAAGCTGGTGGAGGACCTCCAGCCCACCCGTCACCTGAATGTCTCGCCGCTGATCCAGGTGATGTTCGTGCTGCAGAACGCGCCGCTGCCGCCCGTGCAGCTTCCCGGCCTGCGGATGCACGCGCAGCCGGTGGACGGGGGCGCGGCCCGGTTCGACATGACGCTGGCTGCCGTCGAGGAACCTCGCGGGCTGCGGCTGTCGGCCGAGTACAGCACAGACCTCTTCGACGAGAGCACGGTGGCGCGGCTGCTGGGCCACTTCCACACGCTGCTGCAAGGCGTGGTGGCCCGGCCCGAGGCGCGCCTGTCCGAGCTGCCACTCATGGACGACGCCGAGCGCCGCCAGCTCCTCCAGGAGTGGAATGCCACCCGGGCCTACGCCCCGCCCGAGGTGGCCGTCCACACCCTCATCGAAGCCCAGGTGGAGCGCACTCCGGACGCGGTGGCCCTCGTCTTCGGCGAGGAGCAGCTCACGTACCGGCAGCTCGACGCGCGCGCCAACCAGCTCGCGCACCACCTGCGCACGCTGGGCGTCGGCCCCGAGGTGCTGGTGGGGCTGTGCGTGGAGCGCTCGCCGGAGCTGGTGGTGGGCATGCTCGCCATCCTCAAGGCGGGCGGCGCCTTCCTCAGCCTGGACCCGTCCCTCCTCACCGCGCGGCTCGCATTGATGCTGGAGGACTCCGGTCTCCAGGTGCTGGTGACCTCGGAGGACCTGCTCGACCAGCTCCCCGCGTCCTTGTCCTGCGTGCCGTGCTGCCTCGATGCCGACGAGCGCGCCATCTCCCGGCACCCCACCACCGCGCCCGGCGTGGACGTCCTCGCCAGCCAGTTGGCCTACGTCATCTACACCTCGGGCAGCACCGGCCGCCCCAAGGGCACCCTGCTGCACCACCGCGGACTGACCAACTGCGCTCTCGCCGCGGCCCAGGCCTACCGACTGTCCACGTCCAGCCGCGTCCTGCAGTTCGCCTCCCCGGCCTTCGACGCCGCCGTTTTCGAAATCTTCGCCCCGCTGCTCTCTGGGGCCACGCTGGTGCTGGCGCCCCGGGAGCAGCTGCTTCCGGACGCGCCGCTGCGCACACTGCTGCGCGAGCAGGAGGTCACGGCCGTCACCCTGACGCCCTCGGTGCTGGCGCAGCTGTCGCACGAGGAGCTGCCCCTGCTGCGCACCGTCATCTCCGCGGGCGAGGCACTGCCCGCCGAGGTGGCCCGGCGCTGGAGCCAGGGCCGCACCCTGCTCAACGCCTATGGCCCCACCGAGGTCACGGTGTGCGCCTCCATCACCCCGGAGTCCGTCTCCCCGTCCGAGCCCTCCATCGGCAAGCCCTGGCCCAACACGCAGCTGTACGTGCTGGACGCGCACCTGCGGCCGGTGCCCGTGGGCGTGCCCGGAGAGCTGTTCATCGGCGGTGTGGGACTGGCGCGCGGCTATCTGCGCCGCGCGGAGCTCACCGCCGAGCGCTTCATCCCCCACCCCTTCAGCACCGAGCCCGGTGCGCGCCTGTACCGCACCGGAGACCTGGTGCGCTGGCGGGCCAACGGCGAAGTCGAATACCTGGGGCGGACGGACTCGCAGGTGAAGCTGCGCGGCTTCCGCATCGAGCTGGGAGAGGTGGAAACCGCCCTGGAGGAGCACGCCTCCGTGCTCCAGGCCGTGGCCATGGTGCGCGAGGACGCGCCGGGGCTGCGGCGGCTGGTGGCGTACGTGGTGCCGGCACCCGGGGAAGCGCTGGACACGGCCACGCTGCGCGCCTCGCTCCAGCAGCGACTGCCCGAGTACATGGTGCCCGCCGCCATCGCCGTACTGGAGGCGCTGCCTCTCACCTCCAGCGGCAAGGTGGACCGCAAGGCCCTGCCCTCGCCGGAGGAGGGCGTCAGTCCCGCCGGCGTCTACGTCGCCCCGAGCACGCCCACCGAGGAGCGGCTGGCCGCGCTCTGGGCGCAGGTGCTGCACGTGGAGCACGTGGGCGCCCGCGACAACTTCTTCGAGATTGGCGGCCACTCGCTGCTGGCCACCCAGCTCATCTCCCGCATCCGTGCCACCTTTGGCGTGGAGCTGGCCCTGCAGGCCATCTTCGAAGCGCCCACGCTCTCCGCGCTCGCCCGCCGGTTGGAGGAGGCGCGGCCCGGGGAAGCCCCGCGGGCTCCGCCCCTGATGCCGGTGCCCCGGACGAGCGCGCTGCCGCTGTCCTTCGCGCAGCAACGGCTGTGGCTCATCGACCAGCTCGAGCCCGGCGGCTCCGCCTACAACATCCCCACCGTCCTGAGCATCCGGGGGCCCCTGGATGTGGCCGCTCTCGGCGAGGCGTTCACCGGTCTCGTCGAGCGCCACGAGTCCCTGCGCACCCTCTTCGTCACGCGCGAAGGCGAGCCTCTGCAGTGCATCCTCCCGGCCTCGGACTTCCCGCTGCCGGTGGTGGACCTGAGCGCACTGCCCGCGATGGAGCGTGAGACCCAGGCCCGACATCTGGCGGCGCAGGAGTCCCTGCGCCCGTTCGACCTCGCCTCGGGCCCGCTGCTGCGCGCCTCGCTGCTGCGGCTGGGCGCGCAGGAGCAGGTGCTGCTGGTGACGATGCACCACATCGTCTCCGACGGCTGGTCCATGGGCGTGCTGGTGCGCGAGCTGGTCTCCCTCTACGAGGCCTTCTCCTCCGGCCGTACTCCTCAACTGGCCCCCCTCGCTGTCCAGTACGCCGACTTCGCTTCCTGGCAGCGCTCCTGGCTGCAAGGCGACGTCCTCCAGGGCCAGCTCGACTACTGGAAGCAGCAGCTCTCTGGTGCTCCTGCCCTGCTGGAGCTGCCCACCGACAGGCCTCGCCCCGCCGTCCTCTCCCAGCGCGGCGCCCTGCTGCCCCTCCACCTGCCCCTTCCTCTGTCCGAGGCCCTCTCCTCCTTCTGCCAGCGTGAGGGCGTCACCCCCTTCATGGCACTGCTCGCCGTCTGGCAGCTGCTGCTGGCTCGCTACTCAGGCCAGGACGACGTCCTCGTCGGCTCTCCCATTGCCGGCCGTACCCGGGGCGAGACCGAGGGCCTCATCGGCTTCTTCGTCAACACCCTCGTGCTGCGCACCCAGCTGCAACCCCAGGCCACCTTCCGCGAGCTGCTCGCCCAGGTGCGCACCACCACCCTGGCCGCCTATGAGCACCAGCACCTGCCCTTCGAGAAGCTCGTCGAGGAGCTGCAGCCTCAGCGCAGCCTCAGCTACTCGCCTCTCTTCCAGGTCATGCTCGTGCTCAACAACGCTCCCCCCGCGGAGCTCTCCCTGGCGGGACTGTCCTTCCTGCCGCTGGAGCGTGAGGCCGAGGCCACCAAGTTCGACCTGACGCTCTCCCTGACCCAGACGCCCCGCGGCCTGACGGGGACCCTGGGCTACCGCACCAGCCTGTTCGACACCTCCACCGTCGCGCGCATGGTGGAGCACCTGCAGACCCTGCTGGAGGCCGCGCTCGCCTCGCCCGGCATGCGCGTGGGTGAGCTGCCCCTGCTCTCCCCTTCCGAGCGCACGCTGCTGCTCGAGTCCTTCAATACCGCGGCCCTGGACCTCGCTCCCCGGCGGTCGCTGCATGCGCTCATCGAGGAGCAGGCCGCGCTCCACCCCGAGCGGCCCGCGGTGGCGTGTGAGGGACAGGTGCTCACCTACGGTGAGCTGGATGCCCGCGCCAACCAGCTCGCCTGGCACCTGCGTTCGCTGGGCGTAGGCCCCGAATCGTGCGTGGCCCTGTGCCTGGAACGCTCCATCGAAATGGTGGTGGCGCTGCTGGCGGTGTGGAAGGCGGGCGGCGCCTATGTCCCGCTGGACCCGGCCCAGCCCGCCCTCCGTCTGCAAGCGTTGGTGGAGGAAGTCTCCGCTCCCGTGGTGGTGACGGTGTCGGCACATGCGGCTTCCTTCGCGTCCTCGCACGTGAGGTCGGTGCGGCTGGATGAGGACTCCAGCCTGCTCACGGGTCTGAGCACCGAGGCGCCTCCCTGCCAGGTGCATCCGGACAACGTGGCCTACGTCCTCTTCACCTCCGGCAGCACGGGCCGCCCCAAGGGCGTGGCTGTCTCCCACTCGCAGTTGCTCACCTACGTGCAGTCCGTGACGGAGCGGTTGGGACTGAAGGACTGCGCCAGCTTCGCCCTCGTCTCCACCTTCGTCGCAGACCTCGGCAACACCGTCCTCTTCCCCGCCCTGTGCACCGGCGGTCTGCTGCATGTGCTTCCTCAGGAGCTCGCCAGCAGCCCCGCCAGCGTGGCCGAGTACTTCCAGCTCCACTCCGTGGACTGCATGAAGCTCGTCCCCTCCCACCTGGCCGCGCTGCTCACCGCGGCACAGCCCCGCCACGTCCTGCCTCGCAAGAAGCTGGTGCTCGGCGGGGAGTCCTCCTCCTGGGCCCTCATGGACCAGGTCCGCGCGCTCGCTCCCGACTGCGAGGTCTTCAACCACTACGGCCCCACCGAGACCACCGTGGGCGTGCTCGCAGGCCGCGTGGAGCTGCCTGTTGCTGGCTCCGCTCCAGCCACCGTGCCGCTGGGCCGTCCCCTCGCCCATACGCGCCTGTACGTGCTCGACGAGCGCCTGCGGCCAGTGCCCCTCGGTATTCCCGGCGAACTGTTCATCGGCGGCGCCCAGGTGTCGCGTGGCTACCTGCATCGCCCCGAGCTGACGGCGGAACGCTACCTGCCGGACCTCTACTCTCCGGTGCCCGGCGCACGCATGTACCGCAGCGGCGACAAGGTGCGCTGGCTGGCGGACGGGCGCGTCGAGTTCATCGGCCGCGCTGACTTCCAGGTGAAGGTGCGTGGCTTCCGCGTGGAGCCGGGCGAAATCGCCTCCGTCCTGCGCGAGCACCCAGCCGTGCGCGAGGCACTCGTCGTCGCCCGCGAGGACGTCCCCGGTGACAAGCGTCTGGTGGCCTACGTCGTCGCCTCCGAGCCCGTGCCCACCGAGTCCCTGCGCGCCTTCCTCCAGGAGCGACTGCCGGCCTACATGGTGCCCTCGGCCTTCGTCGCGCTGGAGGCCATGCCGCTGACTCCCAACGGCAAGGTGGACCGCAAGGCCCTGCCCGTACCGGACGCCACGTCCTCCACTGCCGAGTACGTCGCTCCGCGCACGCCCACCGAGGAAATCCTCGCCTCCATCTGGGCCGCGCTGCTGCGCGTGCCGCACGTCAGCGTGCAGGACGACTTCTTCGCCATCGGCGGACATTCCCTCCTCGCCACCCAGGTGGTGTCGCGCGTCCGCTCCGTCCTCGGTATCGAGCTGCCCCTGCGCGCCCTCTTCGAGGCGCCCACCGTCGCCTCCCTCGCCGCTCGCATCGACTCGTCCCGCGATACCGCGACCGGCCTCGAAGCCCCCGCCAGCCTCCCCGTACCGCGCTCCGGGCCGCTCCCCCTCTCCTTCGCCCAGCAGCGCCTGTGGTTCATCGACCAGCTCCAGCCCGGCGGCGCTGCCTACAGCATGCCCCGCTTCGTGCGCATGGAGGGCCCCCTCGACGTGGCCGCCCTGCGCCGTGCCTTCGAGGAGTTGGTGCTCCGCCATGAGGCGCTGCGCACCACCTTCACCCAGCACGAGGAACAGCCCCTCCAGCTCATCGCGCCTCACGCCGAACTGCCGCTGGACGTCGTGGACCTCAGTGGCCTGGAGCCCCAGACCGCCCGGGCGGAGCTGGAGCGGCAAATGCGCGAAGACACGCTCAAGCCCTTCCACCTCGCCACCGGCCCGCTGGTGCGCGCCGGCCTGTGGAAGCTGGGCCCCGCGGAGCACGTGCTCTCGCTCAACATGCACCACATCGTCTCGGACGGTTGGTCCATGGGCATCCTCGTGCGCGAGGTGGTCGCGCTCTACGACGCCTTCGCTCACGGCAAGCCCTCTCCGCTCGCCCCGCTGGCGCTCCAGTACGCCGACTACGCCGTCTGGCAGCGCCAGTGGCTCCAGGGCGAAGTGCTCGAAGCCCAGCTCGCCTTCTGGCGGCAGCAGCTCTCCAGAAACGCTCCCCTGGAGCTGCCCACCGACAAGCCGCGCCCGGCCGTGCAGACCTTCCGCGGCGCCAGCGTGCCCGTCCGCCTCTCCCCCCAGCTCTCCGAGGCGGTGAAGGCGCTGTGCCAGAAGGAAGGCCTGACGCCCTTCATGGTGCTGCTGGCCTCCTTCCAGGTGCTGCTGTCGCGCTACTCCGGCCAGGAGGACATCTCCGTCGGTACGCCCATCGCGGGTCGCCAGCGCGGTGAGCTCGATGGGCTCATCGGCTTCTTCGTCAACACCCTGGTCATGCAGTCCAGGGTGCAGGGCCGCGACTCGTTCCTCCACCTGTTGCGGCAGGTGAAGGAGACGGCCCTGGACTCCTACACCCACCAGAACGTGCCCTTCGAGCGACTGGTGGAGGAGCTTCAGCCCGACCGGGACATGAGCCGCAGCCCGCTCTTCCAGGTCATCTTCGCCCTGCAGAACACCCCCAACGCCACGTTGCAGAGTCAGGATTTGACGCTGCGCCCGATGGAGGTGAACAACTCCTCCATCAAGTTCGAGCTGGAGCTCAGCCTCTCGGAGTCCCCCGACGGCTTCCGCGGAGTGCTGGGCTACAACACGGACCTGTTCGAGGCGGGCACCGTCACGCGCCTGGCGGAGCACTTCCTCACGCTGGTGCGGACGCTCGTGGCCCGGCCCGCGGCGCCCCTGGACTCCGCGGTCCTGCTGTCCGAGGAGGAGCGCCGACAGGTGCTGGTGGAGTGGAATGCCACCGCCACCGAGTACCCGCGCGGCTCCACCCTGGCGGAGGTCTTCTCGCAGGTCGTGGCCCGGTACGGGGACAAGGTCGCCGTCGAGTTCGGTGACTCGAAGCTCACCTACCGGCAGCTCGATGAGCGCGCCAACCCGCTCGCCTGGCATCTGCGTGGGCTTGGCGTGTCCACCGACTCCCGCGTGGCCATTGCCCTGGACCGCTCGCTGGAGCTGATTGTCTCTCTCGTCGCCATCCTCAAGGCCGGCGGCGCCTACGTCCCGCTGGACCCGGCGTACCCGCGCGAACGACTCGCCGCCATGGTGGAGGACGCACGTCCGAGCGTCCTCATCTCCACTCGTGAGCTGCTGGCTAAGCTGCCCACCGAGGGGCTGTCCACGGTGGTGATGGGTGAGGTGTCCCTGGAGAGCCAGCCGACTTCGGCACCTCCCATGGCCGCGCTGCCCCAGAGCCTCGCGTACATCGACTTCACGTCCGGCTCCACCGGCCGCCCCAAGGGCGTCGGGACTCCGCAGACCGCCGTGCTGCGCAGCGTCTTCGGTGTCGACTACGCGCACCTCGGCCCGGATGAAACGTTCCTGCTCATCGCGCCTGTCTCCTTCGACGCTTCCACCCTGGAGCTGTGGGCTCCGTTGCTCCATGGCGCACGTCTGGTGGTCTTCCCGCCGCACTCGCCTTCCGACCTGAAGGAACTGGAGTCGGTGCTGACGAAGCACGGCGTGACGACGCTGCACCTCACCGCGGGCCTCTTCACCCAGGTGGTGGACCACAACCTCGCTGCGTTGAGGAACGTGAAGCAGCTGCTCACCGGTGGTGACGTGGTGAGCGCGCCTCACGTCCGCCGCGTCCTCGAAGAGCTGCGCATCCCGGTGACGGACTGCTACGGCCCCACCGAGACCACGCTGTTCGCCGCCTGCTTCCGCATGACGTCCGTGGAGCAGGTGGGCACCTCCGTGCCCATTGGCCGTCCCATCGGCAACACGCAGGTGTACCTGCTGGATGCCTCTGGACAACCGGTGCCTGTCGGCGTCGTGGGCGAGGTGTTCATCGGTGGCGACGGCCTGGCCCGGGGCTATGTAGAGCAGCCCGCACTCACCGCCGAGCGCTTCGTCCCCGACTCCTTCTCCGGCGTCGCGGGTGCCCGCCTGTACCGCGCGGGAGACCTTGCTCGCTGGCGCAAGGACGGCGTGCTGGATTTCCTCGGCCGCGCCGACGCGCAGGTGAAGGTGCGTGGCTATCGCATCGAGCTGGCCGAAGTCGAAGCGGCGCTGCTCGCCTTCCCGGACGTGGCCCAGGCCGTGGCCCTGGTACGTGAGGACGTCCCCGGAGACAAGCGCCTCGTCGGCTACATCTCCGCTCCCGAGTCCCTCGATACGGCCGCGCTGCGTGCCGCCCTCAAGCAGCGGCTGCCCGAATACATGGTGCCCTCCGCCCTGGTGCGGCTGGACGCCATGCCGCTGACGACCAACGCGAAGGTGGACCGCAAGGCCCTGCCCGTCCCCGACTCGGCGCGGATGTCGACCGCCGAGGCGTACGTCGCCCCACGCAACCCCACCGAGGAGAAGCTGGCGGAGCTGTTCGCGGCCGTCCTGCGCGTGCCCCAGGTGAGCGTCACCAGCAACTTCTTCGAGCTGGGCGGCCACTCGCTGCTGGCCACGCAGCTCGTCTCCCGCATCCGCTCCGCGCTGGGCGTGGAGCTGCCCCTGCGCGCCTTCTTCGAGGCGCCCACCGTCGCAGTGCTCGCCGAGCGCATCCACTCCGCCAGGGCCGCCATCCAGGGGACGGCGCCCGCGCTCATCCCCGTGCCGCGCACGGAGCCGCTGCCGCTTTCCTTCGCCCAGCAGCGCCTGTGGTTCCTCGACCAGCTCGAGCCCGGCAGCGCCTCCTACAACATGCCCACCTTCGTGCGCATGGAGGGTGAGCTCCACACGGAGGCCCTGCGCAGCGCCCTCGCCGAGCTGGTGCGTCGCCACGAAGCCCTGCGCACCACCTTCACCCAGCAGGGGGACCAGCCGCTCCAGGCCATCTCCCCTCACGGCGCGCTGCCGCTGGAGACAGTGGACCTCAGTGCCCTGGAGTCGCGGGCCGCCCGCTCCGAGCTGGACCGACGGCTGCGCGCCGAGCTGCTCCAGCCCTTCAATCTGGCCACGGGCCCGCTGGTGCGCGCGCAACTGCTGAAGCTGGGCGCCACCGAGCACGTACTCGCGCTCAACCTCCACCACATCGTCTCGGACGGCTGGTCCATGGGTGTGCTGGTGCGCGAAGTCGCCGCCCTCTACGAGGCCTTCACGCAGGACCTGCCCTCACCGCTGCCGCCCCTGCCCATCCAGTACCCGGACTATGCCGTCTGGCAGCGCCAGTGGCTCCAGGGCGCGGTGCTCGACGAGCAGCTCGGCTACTGGAAGCAGCAGCTCTCCGGCGTCTCCACCCTGGAGCTGCCCACCGACAAGCCGCGCCCGCCCGTGCAGACGTTCCATGGCTCGCAGGTGCCCGTCTCGCTGTCGCTCGCCACCTCGAAGCAGCTCAAGGCGCTCTGCCAGAAGGAGGGCGCCACGCCCTTCATGGCCCTGCTGGGCGCCTTCCAGGTGCTCCTCGCCCGCTACTCCGGGCAGCAGGACATCTCCGTCGGCTCGCCCATCGCTGGCCGCCAGCGTGGAGAGCTGGAAGGGCTCATCGGCTTCTTCGTCAACACGCTGGTGCTGCGCACCCAGGTGGAGGACGGCGCGTCCTTCGTCCACCTGCTGCGCCAGGTGAAGGAGTCCTCGCTGGGCGCCTACGCCCACCAGGACGTGCCCTTCGAGCGACTGGTGGAGGAGCTCCAGCCCACGCGCGACCTGAGCCGCAGCCCCCTCTTCCAGGTCATCTTCGCGCTGCAGAACGCGCCCACGGTCTCGGCCCAGGGCAAGGGGCTGGTGCTGAGCGCGGTGGAAGTGGAGAACCCCACCACCAAGTTCGAGCTGCAACTCAGCCTGTCGGAGACCCCTGACGGCTACGAGGGCGCGCTGGGCTACAAGACCGACCTGTTCGAGCACGCCACCGCGCTGCGCATGGCGAGCCACTTCCAGGCACTGGTGGAGGCGCTCGTCTCACGGCCCGAGGCATCGCTCGGCGCGTTCTCCCTGCTGTCCGCGGCGGAGCGCCGACAGGTGCTGGTGGAGTGGAACGCCACCGCCTCCGAGTACCCGCGCGGCTCGACACTGGCGGAGGTCTTCTCGCAGGTCGTGGCCCGATACGGTGACAAGGTCGCCGTGGAGTTCGGTGACTCGAAGCTCACCTACCGGCAACTCGACGAGCAAGCCAACTCGCTCGCCTGGCATCTGCGTGGGCTTGGCGTGTCCACCGACTCGCGCGTGGCCATTGCCCTGGACCGCTCGCTGGAGCTGATTGTCTCTCTCGTCGCCATCCTCAAGGCCGGCGGCGCCTACGTCCCGCTGGACCCGGCGTACCCGCGCGAACGACTCGCCGCCATGGTGGAGGACGCACGTCCGAGCGTCCTCATCTCCACTCGTGAGCTGCTGGCTAAGCTGCCCACCGAGGGGCTGTCCACGGTGGTGATGGGTGAGGTGTCCCTGGAGAGCCAGCCGACTTCGGCACCTCCCATGGCCGCGCTGCCCCAGAGCCTCGCGTACATCGACTTCACGTCCGGCTCCACCGGCCGCCCCAAGGGCGTCGGGACTCCGCAGGCCGCCGTGCTGCGCACCGTCTTCGGTGTCGACTACGCGCACCTCGGCCCGGATGAAACGTTCCTGCTCATCGCGCCTGTCTCCTTCGACGCCTCCACCCTGGAGCTGTGGGGCCCGCTGTTGCATGGCGCGCGCCTGGTGGTCTTCCCGCCGCACTCGCCTTCCGACCTGAAGGAGCTGGAGTCGGTGCTGGTGAAGCACGGCGTGACGACGCTGCACCTCACCTCCGGCCTCTTCACCCAGGTGGTGGACCACAACCCCTCCGCCCTTCGCACCGTGAAGCAGCTTCTCACCGGCGGCGACGTGGTGAGTGCGCCCCATGTGCGGCGCGTGCTGGAAGGAATGTTCATTCCGGTGACGGCCTGCTACGGCCCCACCGAATCCACGCTCTTCGCCACCTGCTTCCGCATGACGTCCGCGGGGCAGGTGGGCACCTCCGTGCCCATCGGCCGCCCCATCGGCAATACCCAGGTGTACGTGCTGGACGCCTCCGGCCAGCCCGTGCCCTCCGGCATCACCGGAGAGCTGTTCATCGGCGGTGACGGCGTGGCCCGTGGCTACGTCGAGCAGCCCGCGTTGACGGCCGAGCGCTTCGTCCCCGACGCCTTCTCCGGCGCGCCCGGTGCCCGCCTCTACCGCACGGGAGACCTCGCCCGCTGGCGCAAGGACGGCGTGCTGGAGTTCCTCGGTCGAGCCGACGCGCAGGTGAAGGTGCGCGGCTACCGCATCGAGCTGGCCGAAGTCGAAGCCGCCCTCCTCGCCCACCCCACGGTGGCCGAGGCCGTCGCGTTGGTGCGCGAGGACGTCCCAGGCGACAAGCGTCTCGTCGGCTACGTCGTGGCCCCCGAGTCCCTGGACTCCGCCCAGTTGCGCGCCTTCCTCGCACAGCGGCTGCCCGAGTACATGGTGCCCTCCGCCGTGGTGCGGCTGGACGCCATGCCGCTGACGGCCAACGCCAAGGTGGACCGCAAGGCCCTGCCCGCCCCGGAGTCGCTGGCCTCCTCGGCCGACACCTACGTCGCCCCGCGTACCCCTACCGAGGAGCTGCTCGCCGGCCTCTTTGCCCAGGTGCTGCGCGTGCAGCGCGTGGGCGCCCGCGACAACTTCTTCGAGCTGGGCGGCCACTCCCTGCTGGCCACCCAGCTCATCTCCCGCGTGCGTTCCACCTTCGGCGCCGAGCTGCCGCTGCGGGCCCTCTTCGAGGCCCCCACTGTCGAGGGGCTTGCCGCGAGCATCGGCTCCGCGCCTGGAAGCCTTGCGCCGGCCATCGTCCGCGTACCGCGCACCGGCGCGCTGCCCCTGTCCTTCGCCCAGCAACGGCTGTGGTTCCTCAACCAGCTCGAGTCCGATAGCCCCGCCTACAACATCCCCTCCGCCCTGCGCGTGTCTGGAGCGCTGGACACCGAGGCCCTGCGACAGAGTCTCGAAGCGCTGGTGCACCGGCACGAGTCCCTGCGCACCACGTTCCGCGAGGACTCCGCGGGCCCCGTCCAGGTCATCGCTCCGTCCGCCGCCCTGCCGCTGGACGTCGTTGACCTGAGCCACCTGCCTGAAGACACGCGCCAGGCCGAAGTGCGCCGCTCGGCTGCCGCCGAGGCCCTTCGCCCCTTCGACCTCGCCTCCGGCCCGCTGCTGCGCACCTCGCTGCTGCGCCTCGCCTCCAACGAGTACGTGCTGCTGGTGACGATGCACCACATCGTCTCCGACGGCTGGTCCATGGGTGTGCTGGTGCGCGAGCTGGTCTCCCTCTACGAGGCCTTCTCCTCGGGCCTCACGCCTCAACTGGCCCCCCTCGCTGTCCAGTACGCCGACTTCGCTTCCTGGCAGCGCTCCTGGCTGCAAGGCGACGTCCTCCAGGGCCAGCTCGACTACTGGAAGCGGCAGCTCTCTGGTGCCCCGGCTCTGCTGGAGCTTCCCACCGACAGGCCCCGCCCCTCCGTCCTCTCCCAGCGCGGCGCTCTGCTTCCCCTCCACCTGCCCCTTCCTCTGTCCGAGGCCCTCTCCTCCTTCTGCCAGCGTGAGGGCGTCACCCCCTTCATGGCACTGCTCGCCGTCTGGCAGCTGCTGCTGGCTCGCTACTCAGGCCAGGACGACGTCCTCGTCGGCTCTCCCATTGCCGGCCGTACCCGGGGCGAGACCGAGGGCCTCATCGGCTTCTTCGTCAACACCCTCGTGCTGCGCACCCAGCTGCAGCCTCAGGCCACCTTCCGCGAGCTGCTCGCCCAGGTGCGCGCCACCACCCTGGCCGCCTATGAGCACCAGCACCTGCCCTTCGAGAAGCTCGTCGAGGAGCTGCAGCCCCAGCGCAGCCTCAGCCACTCGCCTCTCTTCCAGGTCATGCTCGTGCTGCAGAACACGCCGGCGGCGGGGCTGTCACTGCCGGGCCTGTCCTTCGTCCCCTTGGAGCGTGAGGCCGAGGCCACCAAGTTCGACCTGTCGCTCTCGCTGGCGCAGACGCCTCGCGGGCTGGAGGGCGCGCTCGGCTACCGCACCGACCTGTTCGACGCCTCCACCGTCGCGCGCATGGTGGAGCACCTGCAAACCCTGCTGGAGGCCGCGCTCGCCTCGCCCGGCATGCGCGCAGGCGAGTTGCCCCTGCTCTCTCCTTCCGAGCGCACACAGCTCCTCGAGTCCTTCAACACCACGACGGAGCAGCTCCCGTCGCGGGAGGTGCTGCACGTCCTCATCGAGGAGCAGGCCGCGCTCCATCCCCAGCGACCCGCGGTGGCGTGTGAGGGGCAGGTGCTCACCTACGGTGATTTGAATGCCCGCGCCAACCAGCTCGCCTGGCACCTGCGCTCGCTGGGCGTAGGCCCCGAATCGTGCGTGGCCCTGTGCCTGGAGCGCTCCGTCGACACCGTGGTGGCGCTGCTGGGCGTGTGGAAGGCCGGTGGTGCCTACGTCCCGTTGGAGCCGTCTCAGCCCGCCCTTCGTCTGCAAGCGTTGGTGGAGGAAGTCTCCGCTCCCGTGGTGGTGACGGTGTCGGCGCATGCGGCGTCCTTCGCGGCCTCCCAGGCCCCCCTGGTGCTGCTGGATACGGATGCCGGGTTGTTCGCGAGCCAGCGCGAGGATGCGCCGCCGTGCGGTGTGTCTCCCGACAACGTGGCCTACGTCCTCTTCACCTCCGGCAGCACGGGCCGCCCCAAGGGCGTGGCTGTCTCCCACGGGCAGCTCGCCCATTACGTCCACGCCGCCACCGAGCGGCTGGGCCTGAAGGACTGCGCCAGCTTCGCCCTCGTCTCCACCTTCGTCGCAGACCTCGGCAACACCGTCCTCTTCCCCGCTCTGTGCACCGGCGGCCTGCTGCATGTGCTCCCCCAGGAGCTCGCCAGCAACCCCTCCAGCGTCGCCGAGTACTTCCAGCTCCACTCCGTGGACTGCGTGAAGCTCGTCCCCTCCCACCTGGCCGCGCTGCTCACCGCGGCACAGCCCCGCCACGTCCTGCCTCGCAAGAAGCTGGTGCTCGGCGGGGAGTCCTCCTCCTGGGCCCTCATCGACCAGGTCCGCGCGCTCGCTCCCGACTGCGAGGTCTTCAACCACTACGGCCCCACCGAGACCACCGTGGGCGTGCTCGCAGGCCGCGTGGAGCTGCCTGTTGCTGGCTCCGCTCCAGCCACCGTGCCGCTGGGCCGTCCCCTCGCCCATTCGCGCCTGTACGTGCTCGACGAGCGCCTGCAGCCAGTGCCCCTCGGTGTTCCCGGCGAACTGTTCATCGGCGGCGCCCAGGTGTCGCGTGGCTACCTGCACCGCCCCGAGCTGACGGCGGAACGCTACCTGCCGGACCTCTACTCTCCGGCGCCCGGCGCGCGCATGTACCGCAGCGGCGACAAGGTGCGCTGGCTTGCGGACGGGCGCGTCGAGTTCATCGGCCGCGCTGACTTCCAGGTGAAGGTGCGTGGCTTCCGCGTCGAGCCCGGCGAAATCGCCTCCGTCCTGCGCGAGCACCCCGCCGTTCGCGAGGCACTCGTCGTCGCCCGCGAGGACGTCCCAGGCGACAAGCGCCTCGTCGCCTACGTCGTGGGTACAGCGGAGCTCTCCGGCGACGTGTTGCGCGAGGCCCTCAGGGCCCGGCTGCCCGAGTACATGGTGCCCTCCGCCTTCGTCGCGCTGGAGGCCATGCCGCTGACTCCCAACGGCAAGGTGGACCGCAACGCCCTGCCCGTTCCGGACGCCACTTCCTCCGCTTCCGAGTACGTCGCCCCTCGCACGCCCACCGAGGAAATCCTCGCCTCCATCTGGGCCGCGCTGCTGCGCGTGCCACAGGTGAGCGTGCAGGACGACTTCTTCGCGCTCGGTGGCCACTCCCTCCTCGCCACCCAGGTCGTCTCTCGCGTCCGCTCCGCCCTCGGAGTCGAGCTACCCCTGCGCGCCCTCTTCGAGGCACCGACGCTGGAGGCGCTGGCCCGGCGCGTGGAGCAGGCCACGCGCAACACCGACCTGCCCGAGTTGAGCGCGACGCCCGTGGGCCCCCGAGCCCCGCTGTCCTTCGCCCAGCAGCGCCTGTGGTTCCTCGACCAGCTCCAGCCCGGCGGGACGACCTACAACGTTCCCCGCCTCCTGCGCCTGCAAGGCCCGCTGGACGCCTCCGCCCTGGAGCGCGCTTTCGCCGAGCTGGTCCGCCGTCACGAATCCCTGCGCACCACCTTCCACCAGGAAGCCGGAGAAGCCTTCCAGCTCATTGCGCCTCCCTCTCCCTTCCAGCTCTCCGTGGTGGACCTGTCCTCCCACGAGGACCGGGAGGCCGAGGCCCACCGCCTCGCCGCGCAGGAGGCCCAGCACCCCTTCCACCTCGCCTCCGGCCCACTGCTGCGCGCACTGCTGCTGCGCCTGGACTCGCGTGAGCACCTGCTGCTGCTGAACATGCACCACATCGTCTCCGACGGCTGGTCCGCGGGCGTGCTCGTTCGCGAGCTGAGCGTCCTCTACCGGGCCTTCGCCGCGGGCCAGCCCTCGCCCCTGCCCGAGCTGCCCGTGCAGTACGCCCACTACGCCGTCTGGCAGCACTCCTGGCTGCACGGGGACACCCTCGACCAGCAGCTCTCCTGGTGGCGTCAGCATCTGGACGGAGCGCCGCACGCACTGGAACTGCCCACCGACTTCCCGCGTCCGCCCGTGCAGTCCTCCGCCGGTTCCTCCTTCCACTTCCACTTCCCCACCGAGCTGAGCCAGTCGCTCCAGTCGCTCTCCCACCAGCACGGCGCCACCCTCTTCATGGCCCTGCTGGCTTCGACTCACGCGCTGCTGGCCCGCTACTCCGGGCAGGATGACGTCGTCGTTGGCTCTCCCATCGCCGGCCGCCGCTTCGCCCAGCTCGAAAGCCTCATCGGCTTCTTCGTCAACACGCTCGCGCTGCGGGCGCGAGTGACGCCCGGCCTCACCTTCCGCGAGCTGCTGACGCAGGTGAGGGAATCGACACTCGGCGCCTATGCCCACCAGGACGTCCCCTTCGAGAAGCTGGTGGAGGAACTGCAGCCCCAACGCGACTTGAGCCGCACCCCGCTCTTCCAGGTGATGCTCGTCCTGCAGAACGCGCCCAGGCCGGCCTCGGCGCCCCCGGAGGAGCTGTCCGTGCTTCCCGTGGAGCAGGAGAGCCTGGGCGCCAAGTTCGACCTCACCTTCACCTTCACCTGGTCATCCCAGGGGCTGCGGGGCTCGGTCGGCTACAGCACCGCGCTGTTCCGTGAAGACACCGTGCGCCGGCTCGTCACCCACCTCGGGGTGCTGCTGCGAGGCGCGGTCGCCCGGCCCGAAGCACGCGTGTCCGAGCTGCCGCTCATGGACGACGCCGAGCGCCAGCAGGTGCTGCTCGACTGGAACGCCACGCGCTCCGACTATCCGCGCGACGCCTCCATCCACGAGCTGTTCCAGGCCCAGGCCCGACGCACTCCCGACACGGTGGCCCTCGTCTCCGGCAACGAGCACCTCACCTACCGCCAGCTCGACGAGCGCGCCAACCAGCTCGCCTGGCACCTGCGCTCGCTCGGCGTCGCTTCCGGCACGCCTGTCGCCGTGGGCCTGGAGCGCTCCTTCGAGCTCATCATCTGCCTGCTCGGCATCCTCAAGGCGGGCGGGGCCTACGTGCCCCTGGAGACGGCCTATCCCCGCGAGCGGCTCGCGCTGCTGCTGGAGGACTCGGGCGCCGCACTGCTGCTCACCGACTCCCGTCTCGCCGGCAACCTGCCGTCCTTCTCCGGCCGCACCGTGCTGCTGGACTCGGAGTCCGCTCTCCTCTCCCGCCAGCCCACCCACGCGCCCGCGTCCCTGACGCAGGCCCTGGGGCTGGCCTACGTGATGTTCACCTCCGGCTCCACCGGCAGGCCCAAGGGCGTGCTGGTGCCGCACCGGGGTGTGGTGCGCCTGGTATGCGGCGCATCCTTCATGAACTTCGGCCCCGAGCACGTCTCCCTCCAGACGGCGCCCGTCGCCTTCGACGCCTCCACACTGGAAATCTGGGGCGCGCTGCTTCATGGCGCGCGACTGGTGCTCGCACCGCCGTATGCGCTCTCGCTGGAGGAGCTGGGTGCCCTGTTGCGCCAGCATGCGCCTTCCACCTTCTGGCTCACCACGGCCCTCTTCGAGCAGATGGTCCTGCACCAGGGCGAGGCGCTGGCCTCCGTGTCCCAGGTGGTGTCCGGTGGCGAAGTGATGCCCGCCCAGCGGCTGCGCGAGCACCTCGCACGCATGAAGCCGGACGCCATATTCGTCCACGCCTACGGCCCCACCGAGAACACCACCTTCTCCACCACCCACACCCTCCGCGCGCACTCGGTGGTGGGCCACTCCGTTTCGATTGGGCGGCCCATCTCGCAGTCCACCACCTACGTGCTGGACGCCTCACTCAGGCCGGTGCCGGTGGGCGTGCCCGGCGAGCTGTACGTGGGCGGAGACGGACTGGCCTGGGGCTACCTGGGCCGGCCGGAGCTGACGGCGGAGCGCTTCATCCCCGACGGCTTCAGCGAAACCCCGGGCTCGCGCCTGTACCGCACGGGCGACGTGGCGCGCTGGCAGGCGGACGGCACGCTCGAGTTCATGGGCCGCACCGACTTCCAGGTGAAGGTGCGTGGCTTCCGCATCGAGCCCGGTGAGGTGGAGGCCGTGCTGCGGCTCCAGCCTGGCGTGCGCGAAGCGCTCGTGCTCGCGCGTGAGGATGGCCCCGGCGACAAGCGCCTGGTGGCCTACGTCGTGGGCGAAGCGGACGTCTCCGGGGACGTGCTGCGCGTGGCCCTCGCGGCGCGCCTGCCCGATTACATGGTGCCCTCGGCGTTCGTCCTGCTGGAGTCCTTCCCGCTGACGGCCAACGGCAAGGTGGACCGCAAGGCCCTGCCCGCACCGGAGGCCACGTCCTCCGCCGCCGAGTACGTCGCCCCTCGCACACCCACCGAGGAAATCCTCGCCTCCATCTGGGCCGCGCTGCTGCGCGTGCCACAGGTCAGCGTGGCGGACGACTTCTTCGCCCTCGGTGGCCACTCGTTGCTGGCCACCCAGGTCGTCTCTCGCGTCCGCGCCACCTTCGGCGTGGAGCTGCCGCTGCGCGCCCTCTTCGAGGCCCCCACCCTCGCGGGCCTCGCCAGGCGTGTGGAGCAGGCCTCGCGCGACACCGGCCTGCCCGAGCTGAGCGCGACGCCCGTGGGCCCCCGAGTCCCACTGTCCTTCGCCCAGCAGCGCCTGTGGTTCCTCGACCAGCTCCAGCCCGGCGGGACGACCTACAACGTGCCCCGCCTCCTGCGCCTGCAAGGCCCGCTGGACGCCTCCGCCCTGGAGCACGCCTTCTCCGAGTTGGTCCGCCGCCACGAGTCGCTGCGCACCACCTTCCACCAGGAGGCCGGAGACGCCTTCCAGCTCATCTCCCCTCACTCGCCCTTCCACCTCTCTGCAGTGGACCTGTCCTCTCATCAGGACCGGGAGGCCGAGGCCCGCCGCCTCGCCTCCGAAGAGGCGCTGCGTCCCTTCCACCTCGCCTCCGGCCCGCTGCTGCGCGCCCTGCTACTGCGCCTGGACTCGCGTGAGCACCTGCTGTTGCTGAACATGCACCACGTCGTCTCCGATGGCTGGTCCATGGGCGTGCTCGTGCGCGAGCTGAGCGTCCTCTACCGGGCCTTCGCCGCGGGCCAGCCCTCGCCCCTGCCCGAGCTGCCCGTGCAGTACGCCCACTACGCCGTCTGGCAGCGCTCCTGGCTGCACGGCGACAGCCTCGACCAGCAGCTGTCCTGGTGGCGCCAGCACCTGGAGGGCGCGCCGCACGCGCTGGAGCTGCCCACCGATTTCCCACGCCCGCCCGTGCAGTCCTTCGCCGGGGCATCCCTCCACTTCGACCTGCCGGTGGAGCTGAGCCAGTCCCTCCAGTCTCTTGCCCACCAGCACGGCGCCACCCTCTTCATGGTCCTGCTGGCCTCCACGCAGGCACTGCTCTCGCGTTACAGCGGCCAGGACGACATCGTCGTCGGCTCTCCCATCGCCGGCCGCCGCTTCGCCCAGCTCGAAGGCCTCATCGGCTTCTTCGTCAACACCCTGGCGCTGCGCTCGCGCCTGCACGACAACCCCTCCTTCGCCCAACTGCTGGCTCGCGTGCGCGAAGCCACCCTGGGTGCCTACGCCCACCAGGACGTCCCCTTCGAGAAGCTGGTCGAGGAGCTGCAGCCCCAGCGAGACCTGAGCCGCACCCCGCTCTTCCAGGCCATGCTCGGCCTGCAGAATGCGCCCCAGTCCGCCTCCACGCCCCCGGAGGAGCTGTCCGTGCTCCCCGTGGAGACGGAGAACATGGGCGCCAAGTTCGACCTCACCTTCACCTTCACCCACGCGGCCCAGGGGCTGACGGGCGCGGTCAGCTACAGCACCGCGCTGTTCCGCGAAGACACCGTGCGCCGCCTCGTCACCCACCTGCGCGTGCTGCTGCAAGGCGTGGTGGCCAGTCCCGAAGCGCGCCTGTCCACGCTGCCGCTCCTCGACGACGCCGAGCGCCAGCAGTTGCTCGTGGACTGGAGCTTCACCGCCTCCGAGTATCCCCGCGGCTCCACCCTGCCCGAGGTCTTCTCGCACGTGGTGGCCCGCTTCCCGGACAAGACCGCAGTGGAGTTCGGAGACGCGAAGCTCACCTATGCGGAGTTGGACGCGCGTGCCAACCCGCTTGCGTGGCACCTGCGTGGTCTGGGCGTGTCCGCCGACTCGCGTGTAGCGCTCGCTGTCGACCGCTCGCTGGAGCTCATCGTCTCGCTGGTCGCCATCCTCAAGGCTGGCGGCGCCTACGTGCCGCTCGACCCGAGCTACCCGCGCGAGCGCCTGGCCGCCATGGTGGAGGACGCCCGGCCCACCGTGCTCATCACCACGCGTGCGCTGCTGGAGAAGCTGCCCGCCGAAGGCCTGTCCACGGTCCTCATGGGAGAGGTGTCCCTGGAGGGCCAGCCGGCCTTCGCGCCCCCGGTGGAAGCCCACCCTGGCAGCCTCGCGTACATCGACTTCACCTCCGGCTCCACCGGCCGCCCCAAGGGTGTCGGAAGCACGCACCAGGGCGTGCTGCGCACCCTGATGGGAGTGGACTACGCGTCCTTCGGGCCGGACGAGACGCTGCTCCACCTCGCGCCCATCTCCTTCGACGCTTCCACCTTCGAAATCTGGGGCGCGCTGCTGCATGGGGCACGCCTCGTCGTCATGCCTCCGCACGCGCCGTCGCTGGAGGAGCTGGGCCACGCCATCCAGCGCCATGGCATCACCACGCTGTGGGCCACCATCGGCCTCTTCACGCAGTTGGTGGATGCCCAGCCCGAGGGGCTGAGCACCGTGAAGCACGTCATGACCGGCGGAGACGTGATCTCCCCGTCTCATGTGCGCCGCGCACTGGAGGATCTGCGCGTCCGCGTGACGGCCTTCTACGGCCCCACCGAGACCACCGTGTTCGCCACGTACCACCCGCTGACCCGGGCGGAGCAGGTGGGCCCCACCGTGCCCATCGGCCGGGGCATCGGCAGCACGCGGCTGTACGTGCTGGACGCGTACGGGCAGCCGGTGCCCGTGGGCATCACCGGGGAGCTGTTCATCGGCGGCGACGGAGTGGCCCGTGGCTACGTGGGACAGCCGGCCCTCACCGCCGAGCGCTTCGTCCCTGACGCCTTCTCCGGCGAGCCCGGCGCCCGCCTCTACCGCACCGGAGACCTGGTCCGCTGGCTGGACACCGGCGTGCTGGACTTCGTCGGCCGGACGGACGCGCAGGTCAAGGTGCGCGGCTTCCGCATCGAGCTGGCCGAAGTGGAAACCGTGCTGCGCGGCCATCCCGACGTGCGCGAGGCAGTGGTGGTGACGCGCGAGGACGTGCCCGGAGACAAGCGACTGGTGGGCTACCTCGTCGCGTCGGATTCGCTCGACACGGCCGAGCTGCGCTCGTTCCTCAAGCAGCGACTGCCCGAGTACATGGTGCCCTCCGCCCTGGTGCGTCTGGACTCCTTCCCTCTCAGCGCCAACGCCAAGATCGACCGCAAGGCCCTGCCCGCTCCGGAGTCGGTGGCCTCCTCCTCGTCCGACACCTACGTCGCCCCGCGCACTCCGACCGAGGAGCTCCTGTCCGGCCTCTTCGCCCAGGTGCTGCGCGTGCAGCGCGTGGGTGTCCACGACAGCTTCTTCGAGCTGGGAGGCCACTCCCTGCTGGCCACCCAGCTCATCTCCCGCGTGCGCTCCACCTTCGGCACGGAGCTGCCCCTTCGCGTTCTCTTCGAAGCCCCCTCCATCGAGGAGCTCGCCGCGCGCATCGACTCCGCCCTCGAGTCCAGCGATGGGAGCCCGGTCCCCGCAATCGTCCCCGTGCCCCGCACGCAAGCGCTGCCCCTGTCCTTCGCCCAGCAGCGGCTGTGGTTCCTCGACCAGCTCGCTCCCGGCAGCCCCGCCTACAACATCCCCTTCGCCCAGCGCCTGACGGGTGTGCTGGACGCGGAGGCCTTGCGCCGCGCCCTCGAAGCGCTGGTGCACCGGCACGAAGCCCTGCGCACCACCTTCCGCGACGAGCCCTCCGGCTCCGTCCAGGTCATCCACCCGCCCACCGCCCTGAGCATGGAGGTCACCGACCTGCGCTCGCTGCCTCCCGCGCGGCGTCAGGCCGAGGCGCTGCGGCTGTCCGAGGAAGAGGCCCTGCGCCCCTTCGACCTGGGCACCGGCCCGCTGCTGCGTACCGCACTGCTGGTGCTCGACGCGCAGGAGCACGTGCTGCTCCTCAACGTCCACCACAGCGTCGCCGACGGCTGGTCCATGGGCGTCATGGTGCGCGAGGTGGCGCGGCTCTATGCCGCCTTCGCGGCCGGCGAGCCCTCTCCCCTGGCTCCGCTGCCGTTCCAGTATGCGGACTTCGCCGCCTGGCAGCGCCAATGGTTGCAGGGCGCCGAGATGGAGGAGCAGCTGGCCTGGTGGCGCCGTCAGCTGGGCGGAGCGCCGCAGGAGCTGGAGCTGCCCACGGACAGGCCCCGTACGCACCGCACCATGCCCCGGGCGGCCCATGTCCCCCTGGTGCTCAGCAAGGAGCTCTCCGAGGCCGTGGAAGCACTCTGCCTGCGCGAGGGCCTCACGCCCTTCATGTTCCTGCTGGCCTCCTTCCAGCTGATGCTGTCGCGCTACTCCGGCCAGGACGACCTCTGCGTCGGCTCGCCGGTGGCTGGACGCAACCGCGCCGAGATGGAGGGGCTGGTCGGCTTCTTCCTCAACACCCTCGTCCTGCGCACCCGTCTGGATGGAGACCCCACGGGGCGAGAGCTGCTCGCCCGCGTCCGGGATACCGCCCTGGGCGCCTTCGCCCACCAGCACATTCCCTTCGAGCAACTGCAGCCCATGCGCGACCTGCGCCAGGTGCAGCTGTTCCAGGTGATGTTCATTTTTCAGAACCTGCCCCCGTCGGAGCTGTCGATGCCGGGGCTGACGTTCCGCTCCATGGCCACCCAGAGCCGCGTCGCCAAGTTCGACCTGACGCTGATCATGTCGCGCACCGCGGACGGCTTCCAGGGCGGGCTGGAGTACGCCGTCGACCTGTTCGACGCGTCCACCGCGGAGCGCATGGCCCGGCACCTGCTCGTGCTGGTGGAGGCCCTGGTGGCGGACCCCGAGCGCCGCCTGTCAGCGCTCTCGCTGCTGACCGGAGACGAGCGCCAGCGCATCCTCGGGGACTGGAGCGCCAACCCCGCGCCCTTCCCGGACGTGTGCGTGCACTCGCTCTTCGAGGACCAGGTGCGCCGCGCGCCCGACGCGCTCGCCGCGTCCTTCGAGGGGCAACAGCTCACCTACGCGCAGCTCGACGCGAAGGCCAACCAGCTCGCTCACGCCCTGCGCCGCCAGGGCGTCGGGCCCGAGGTGCGCGTGGCGCTCAGCCTCGAGCGCTCGCTGGACATCGTCGTGGGCCTGTTCGGCATCCTCAAGGCAGGCGGCGCGTGGGTGCCGTTGGATCCGCTGCTGCCCCGAGAGCGCCTGGCCTTCATGCTGGAGGACAGCGGCGCGGTGATGCTGGTGACACAGGCGCCGCTGGTGGAGCGCTTCCCCGAGTCCTTCCACACACGCGCTCTCTGCCTGGACACCGGGCGCGAGGCGCTGTCGCGCGAGAGCACCGAAGCCCCGGTGACGGGTGTCGCCCCGGACCATCTGGCCTACCTGCTCTACACCTCCGGCAGCACCGGCACGCCCAAGGGCACCGCCATCGAGCATCGCGGCGTCACCAACCTCGTCACCCAGGAGAAGGGCGTCTACAAGATTGGCCCAGGCAGCCGCGTGTTGCAGTTCGCCAGCCTCTCCTTCGACCTGTCGGTGGAGGAAATCTTCACCACGCTGTGCGCTGGAGGCGCGCTGGTGCTGGCGCCCATGGAGAAGCTGATGCCGGGCGCGCCGCTGCAGAAGCTGATGCGCGACGAGGCCCTCACCGTCATCAGCGTCACCCCGGCCACGCTGGCGGCCACGCCCGCCGATGACTACCCCGCCCTGCGCACCGTCATCTCCGGCGGTGAGGCCGTCTCCGCCGAGGTGGTGGGCCGCTGGGCGCCGGGCCGCACGTTCCACAACGGCTACGGCCCCACGGAGACGACGGTGGTGGCCACGCTGGCCATCTGCAAGCCGGACGGGAGCGCGCCCTCCATCGGCCGCCCCATGGGCAACATGCTCACGTACGTGCTGGACGCGCGTGCAGAGCCGGTGCCCGTGGGCGTGAAGGGCGAGCTGTACGTGGGAGGCGTGGGCATCGCGCGCGGCTACGCGGGCCGGCCGGCCCTCACCGCGGAGCGTTTCGTTCCGGACCCGTTCTCCGGAGTGCCCGGCGCGCGCCTGTACCGCACGGGCGACGTGGTGCGCTGGCGCGAGGACGGCACGCTGGACTACCTGGGCCGCGCGGACGCGCAGGTGAAGGTACGCGGCTTCCGCATCGAGCTGGGCGAGGTGGAGTCCGCACTGGCGAAGCTGCCCTCGGTGCGCGAGGTGGTGGTGCTGGCGCGCGAGGACGGCCCGGGCGGCAAGCGCCTCGTGGGGTACGTCGTGGCGCACGAGGACATCCAGACGGACAGCGCCGCGCTGCGCGCCGCCCTGAAGGAGACCCTGCCCGAGTACATGGTCCCCGCGGTGGTGATGCTGCTACCCGCGATGCCCCTCACGCCCAACGGCAAGGTGGACCGCAAGGCGCTGCCGGCCCCGGATTTCACGAGCGACGCGAGGGACCACGTCGCACCCCGCACGCCCACCGAGGAGCGCGTCGCGGAGCTGTGGAGCCAGCTGCTCAACGTCGAGCGCGTGGGCGCCAGCGACAACTTCTTCGACCTGGGCGGCCACTCGCTGCTGGCCACCCAGGCCATCAGTCGCATCCGCGCCGCCTTCGGCGTGGAGCTGCCCCTGCGCGAGCTGTTCGTGGCCCCCACCCTCGAAGGCGTGGCGCGCCGGATTGACGTCGCCGTCGCGGGAGGCAGCACGCCCGCGGCATCCCGGCAGCGTGAGGCCCTCGCGCTGTCACTGCCCATCCTCCCCCTGGAGGAAGTCGCCGCACGGGAGAAGGCGCGCCCCCTTCCCGAAACGCAGGCCGTGCTCTCCGCCGAGGAGCGCCAGCGGGTGCTGGTGGAGTGGAACGACACCGCCACCGAGTACCCCCGTGGAACCACCCTGCCCGAGGTCTTCGCGCAGGTGGTGGCCCGCTTCCCCGACAAGGTCGCCGTCGAGTTCGGAGACTCTCGTCTCACGTACCGCCAGCTCGACGCGCGCGCCAACCAGCTCGCCTGGCACCTTCGCGGCCTGGGCGTTTCCACCGACTCGCGCGTGGCCCTCGCCGTGGACCGCTCGCTGGAGCTGGTGGTGGCGCTGGTCGCCATCCTCAAGGCTGGCGGCGCCTACGTGCCGCTGGACTCGTCGTACCCACGCGAGCGTCTCGCGGCCATGCTGGAGGACTCGGCCCCGAGCGTGCTCGTCACCACCCGCGCGCTGCTCCCGAAGCTGCCCGCCCAGGGCCTCGCAACGGTGGTGCTGGAGGACGTGGCGCTGTCCGGCCTCCCCACGCACGCGCCGCCTTCCACCGCCCTGCCCGACAGCCTCGCGTACATCGACTTCACCTCCGGCTCCACCGGCAGGCCCAAGGGCGTCGGCACACTCCAGTCCGCCGTGCTGCGCACCGTCTTCGGCAACGACTACGCGCACCTCGGGCCGGACGAGACCTTCCTCCTGCTCGCCCCCATCTCCTTCGACGCCTCCACCCTGGAGCTCTGGGGCCCGCTCCTGCACGGCGCACGGCTGGCCGTCTTCCCGCCCCACTCCCCCTCGGACGTCTTCGAGTTGGAGCAGGTGCTGACGAAGCACGCCGTCACCACCCTGCACCTCACCGCAGGACTCTTCACCCAGGTGGTGGACAGCAACCTCTCCGCCCTGCGCAACGTGAAGCAGTTGCTCACCGGTGGCGACGTGGTGAGTGCCCCCCACGTCCGCCGGGTGCTGGAAGGAATGTTCATTCCGGTGACGGCCTGCTACGGCCCCACCGAGGGCACCCTCTTCACCTCCTGCCACCGCATGACGGACGTCGCCCACGTGGGCTCCTCCGTCCCCATCGGCCGGCCCATCGGCAACACCCAGGTGTACGTGCTCGACGCCTCCGGCCACCCCGTGGCCCCGGGCGCCATTGGGGAGCTGTTCATCGGCGGCGACGGCCTCGCCCGCGGCTACGTGGGCCAGCCCTCCCTCACCGCCGAGCGCTTCGTCCCCAACCCCTTCTCCTCCGTCCCCGGCTCACGCCTCTACCGCACCGGAGATTTGGCCCGTTGGCGGCAGGACGGCGTGCTGGAGTTCCTCGGCCGCGCCGACGCCCAGGTGAAGGTGCGCGGCTACCGCATCGAGTTGGCCGAAGTGGAAGCGGCCCTGCTCGCCTTCCCCGACGTGCGCGAGGCCGTCGTGGTAGTGCGCGAGGACTCCCCCGGCGACAAGCGCCTCGTCGGCTACGTCGTCGCGCCCCCGTCGCTGGACATGGGCGGTCTGCGCGCGGCCCTCAAGGAGCGGCTCCCCGAGTACATGGTGCCCTCCGCCCTGGGACGCCTGGACGCGCTGCCCCTCACCACCAACGGCAAGGTGGACCGCAAGGCGCTCCCCGCCCCTTCGGCGTTCCAGGACCGCGTCCCCACCCGCGCGCCTCGCACTGACTGCGAGCGCGAATTGGCGGCGCTCTGGGCCCGCGTTCTCCATCTCGACACGGTCGGCGCGGAGGATGACTTCTTCGAGCTGGGTGGCCACTCACTGACGGCCACTCAGGTGCTCTCACGCATCCGCCAGCACTTCGGCGTGGAGCTCTCGTTCCGCGACTTCTTCGCCGCCCCCACCATCGCGGCCCTGGCGGAACGCATCGAGGCGCAGGCGGGCACGCGGACCTCCACCTCCCAGCCCCTGCTCCGTCCTCGCAAGGACGGTGGCCCCCTGCCGCTCTCCTTCGCGCAGCAGCGCCTGTGGTTCTTCGCGAAGCTCGACCCCGAGAGCGCCGCCTACAACCTCCCCTTCGCCGTGCGCCTGGAGGGTGCGCTCGACGTGCCCGCGCTCGCCACCAGCCTGCGTGAGTTGCTCCAGCGCCACGAGTCCCTGCGCACCACCTTCCACGAGCACGAGCACCAGCCCGTGCAGGTCATCGACGATGGGGCCGTGTTGCCCGCGGGTTGGGTGGACCTGGGGGCCTTGCCCGAGAACGAGCGCGAAACCTCGCTCCAGCGCGCCCTCGAATACGAAGCCGGACAGCCCTTCAACCTGGAGACGGGCCCGCTGTGGCGCATGCTCCTGGTGCGCCTGTCCGCGGAGCAGCACGTGCTGCTTCTCACCCTGCACCACGTCATCGCGGACGGCTGGTCCATGGGTGTGTTCGTCCAGGAGCTGGCCACGCTCTACACGGCCCACTCCGAGGGCCGGCCCGCGCGCCTGGAGCCGCTGCCGGTGCAGTACGCCGACTTCGCCATGTGGCAGCGCGACTGGCTGCGCGATGAAGCTCTGGAGGCGCAGCTCGGCTGGTGGAGGCAGCAACTCCAAGGCGCGCCCCGCGCCCTCGCCCTGCCCACCGACAAGCCGCGTCCCGCGACGCAGTCGACGCGCGGCGCCGGGCACCCGTTCCACTTCCCGCGCGAGCTGTCGGAGGCGCTCGGAGCACTGTGCCGCCAGGAGGGGGCCACGCCGTCGATGGTGGTGCTCGCCACCTTCCAGGCGCTGCTGGCCCGCTACTCCGGCCAGGACGACGTCACCGTCGGCATGCCCATCGCCGGCCGCACGCACGCGGAGCTCGAGGGCCTCATCGGCTTCTTCGTCAACACGCTGGTGCTGCGCACGAAGCTGGATGGAGACCCCAGCTTCCGCGTGCTGCTCGGCCGCGTGCGGGACATGACGCTCGGCGCCTATGCCCACCAGGACGTGCCCTTCGAGAAGCTCGTCGAAGCGCTGCGCCCCGAGCGCGAGGCCGGACGCACCCCGCTCTTCCAGGTGATGCTCGCGTTCCAGAACGCACCCATGCCGGAGGTGATGGGCGCGGGGCTGAAGCTGAGTCCCCTCATGTCCGAGCACCGCACCGCGAAGTTCGACCTCACCCTGGCCCTCACCGACCGGGGCGATGGACTCAGGGGGCAGCTCGAGTACAGCACCGACCTGTTCAATACCGCGACGGCGGCGCGGATGGTGGGGCACCTGCGAGCGCTACTGGAGTCGGCGCTGGCGAATCCGGACCAGCCGCTCTCCCGCGTGTCCTTCCTCACCGAAGACGAGCGGCACCTGCTGTTCCACGACTGGAAGGCGCCGGACGCAGGCACGGCCGCGGACGCCAGCCTGCACCGGCTCGTCCAGGCGCAGGCGCGCCTGACGCCCGACGCAGTGGCCGCGGAGCATGACGGCCAGACGCTCACCTGGCGCGAGCTGCACCAGCGAGCCCACGAGGTCCACCGGGCGCTGTTCAAGCGCGGGCTGGTGGAGCGGCCCGAGCCGCCCCCGCTGGTGCCGGTGCCGCGCACGGGGCCGCTGCCGCTGTCCTTCGCGCAGCAGCGGCTGTGGTTCCTCGACCAGATGGACCCCGGCAGCCCCATCTACAACATGCCCATCGCCGTGCGGCTGGAGGGGGCGCTGGATGTCGAAGCCCTCCGACACAGCCTCACCGAGCTGGTGCGCCGGCACGAGTCGCTGCGCACCACCTTCCACGAGCAGCAGGGCCAGCCCGTCCAGCGCATCGCGCCCGCGGCCGGGCTGCCGCTGGACGTCGTGGACCTGAGCGGCCAGGGCGAGTCCGCGCCCCAGGAGGCCCGCCGCCTGTTCGGCCTCGAGGGCGCGCATCACTTCGACCTCGCTGCCGGCCCGCTGCTGCGCGCCGTGCTGCTGAGGCTCGCCCCGACCGAGCACGTGCTGGGGCTCAACATGCACCACATCATCTCGGACGGCTGGTCCATGGGAGTGCTGGTGCGCGAGGTCGCCGCGCTCTACACCGCCTTCAGCCAGGGCCAGCCCTCGCCCCTGCCCGAGCTGCCCCTCCAGTACGCCGACTACGCGGCCTGGCAGCGCCAGTGGCTGCAAGGCGCCGTGCTCGAGGAACAACTGGCCTGGTGGCGCCAGAAGCTCGCGGGCAACGTCCCGCTGCAGCTGCCCATCGACAAGCCGCGCCCGCCGGTGCAGACCATCCGAGGCGCGTCCGTCCCGGTCCACCTGACGCGGGCCGTGGCCCAGGCACTCAAGGCCTTGTGCCAGCGTGAAGCCGTCACGCCCTTCATGGTGCTGCTGGCCGCGTGGCAGGTCCTGCTGTCGCGCTACTGCGGCCAGCAGGACATCTCCGTCGGCTCGCCCATTGCCGGCCGCCAGCGCGGGGAGACGGAAGGCCTCATCGGCTTCTTCGTCAACACCCTGGTGCTGCGCTCCCACGTGGACGGCACCGGCTCCTTCCGCCAGTTGCTCCAGCAGGTGAAGGAGACAGCCCTGGGTGCCTACGCCCACCAGGAGATTCCCTTCGAGCGGCTCGTGGAGGAGCTGCGGCCCGAGCGCGACCTGAGCCGCGGCCCGCTCTTCCAGGTCCTCTTCGCCCTGCAGAATGCTTCCGCCGTCACCTCCGCCCCGCAGCAACCCGGCCTGGCGATACGCCCGGTGGAGGTGGACATCAGCACCATCAAGTTCGAGCTGGAGCTGAGCCTGGCCGAGTCGCCTGACGGCTTCCACGGAGCGCTGGGCTACAACAAGGCCCTGTTCGAGGCCGGCACCGTCACGCGCATGGCGGAGCACTTCCGCACGCTGGTGCAGGCCCTCGTGGCCAGCCCCGAGGCGCCCCTGGCCTCCGCGTCCCTGCTGTCCGACGAGGAGCGCCACGAGGTGCTGGTGCGGTGGAACCAGACCGGCTCCGCCTTCCCCCACGACGCCTGCGCCCACCACCTCTTCGAGGCCTGGGCCGAACGCACCCCGCACGCCACCGCCCTGCGCTTCGAGGGCCAGCAGCTCACGTACGCCCAGCTCGACGCCCGCGCCAACCAGCTCGCGCACCACCTGCGCTCGCTGGGCGTTCGCGCCGAGGTGCCCGTGGCCCTGTGCGTGGAGCGCTCGCTGGAGACGGTCATCGCGCTCCTCGCCATCCTCAAGGCCGGTGGCGCCTACGTCCCCCTGGACTCCAGCTACCCCGTGGAGCGCCTGACGTACACGCTGCGCGACTGCGCCGCTCCGGTGCTCGTCACCACCGCGCCGCTCGCCGCCAGCCTCCCCCTCGAATGCGAGCGGAGCGTCCTGCTGGACGCGCAGGCGGCGCTCATCGGCGAGCAGCCCACCACCGCGCCGGACACGGGCGTGACGGCCGAACACCTGGCCTACATCATCTACACCTCGGGCAGCACGGGCCGCCCCAAGGGCACCCTGCTGCGGCACCGCGGCCTGTGCAACACCGCGCTGCAGGCCGGGCGCGTCCATGGCTACCGGCCCGGCAGCCACGTGCTCCAGTACGCGGCCTTCGGCTTCGACGCCTCGGTGGCCGAAATCTTCGGCGCGCTGCTGGCCGGAGCCACGCTGGTACTGGCGCCCCGCGAGCGGCTGATGCCCGGCGCCCCGCTGCGCGCACTGCTGCGCGAGGAGTCCATCTCCGCCGTCACCCTGACGCCCTCCGTGCTCGCGCAGATGGAGCCGGAGGACTTCCCCGCGCTGGAGACCCTCATCTCCGCCGGTGAGGCCTGCACCCCCGAGCTGGTGGAGCGCTGGGGCGGCCGCGTGCGGCTGCTCAACGCCTACGGCCCCACGGAAGTCACCGTGTGCGCCACCATCTCCGAGCCCCTCGTGCCCGGCCAGCGGCTCACCATTGGCCGGCCCTGGGCCAACGTGCGCGCGTACGTGCTGGACGACTCGCTGCGGCCCGTGCCGGTGGGCGTGCCCGGAGAGCTGTGCGTCGGCGGCGTGGGCCTGGCCCGCGGCTACGTCGGCCTGCCGGGCCTCACCGCCGAGCGCTTCGTGCCCGACGCCTTCAGCGCCGAAGCCGGTGCACGCCTCTACCGCACCGGAGACCGGGCCCGCTGGCTGGCGGACGGCTCGCTGGAGTACCTGGGCCGCCGCGACGCCCAGGTAAAGCTGCGCGGCTTCCGGATTGAGTTGGGTGAAGTCGAAGCGGCCCTGATGCGGCAGCCCTCGGTGCGCGAGGCCGTGGCGGTGGTGCGCGAGGACTCACCCGGCGACAAGCGGCTGGTGGCGTACGTGGTCCCCGAGGAGGACGGCGCGCTGGACGCCGCCGCGCTGCGTGGCGCCCTCAAGCAGCAGCTGCCGGAGTACATGGTGCCCTCGGCCATCGCCAGGTTGCCCGCGCTGCCCCTGACGTCCCACGGCAAGGTGGACCGCAAGGCCCTGCCCGCTCCGGATGTCTCGGCGGCTCGCGCGAGGTACATCGCCCCGCGCACCCCGCTGGAGGAGCAGCTCGCGCAGGTGTTCGCCGAGGTGCTGAACCTGGAGCGCGTGGGCGTCGAGGACGACTTCTTCGCCCTCGGTGGCCACTCCCTGCTCGCCGTGCGCCTCATCGCTCTCATCCGTGAGCGCACCGGCCTGGCGCTGCCCCTGACAGCGCTCTTTCAGGGCTCCACCGTCGAGCGGCTCGCCACCGTGGCCAAGCCGCCCCCGGACGCACACCAGCGCACGCCCAACCTGATGCGGCTCGACGCAGGCACCTCCCAGCGCCGGCCCCTGTTCCTCCTCCATGGCGGCGGAGGGGCCCTGATCAGCCATGCCGAGCTCGCCCGTCACCTCGGGGACGAGCGGCCCATCCACGGCATCTTCGCCTCCGGCCTGAACGGCGGAGAGCTGCCTCCCGCCTCCATGGAGGCCCTGGCCCGCATCTACGTGGAGCAGGTGCGCGAGGTGCAGCCCCAGGGCCCCTACCAGCTGGCGGGCTGGTCCCTGGGCGGAGTGGTGGCGTACGAGATGGCGCGGCAGCTCGAGGCCCTGGGCGAGCAGGTGGGACTGCTGGCCCTCATCGACTGCGTCGCGCCCTCCGGACAGGCCCGCCCGGTGCAGCCACCGCTGGTGCGGGTGGTCGACTTCGCCCGGATGGTGGGACTGCCGATGCAGGACCTCCCGCCGATGGAGCAGGAGCAGCTGGATGGCCTGGAAGGCGTGGAGCTGATGGCGCGGGTGATGCGGGAACTGCCCGCCGCCGGGACCCTGGACCTGACCCAGGCCGGCCGCCTCTTCGCCGTCCACGAACGGCTCACCGCGGCGCATGACGGCTACGTGCCCGGAGACATCTACAGGGGCCCGGCCGAGCTCCTCCTGGCTTCGGTGACCCCTGCGTCCTCCCCTGCCGCGGCGGGGGGCTGGTCGGCCTGGGTCTCGGGTGGACTCAAGGTGAGCCAGGTGCCGGGTGACCACGTCACCCTGATGCAGCCGCCCAACGTCGCCACCCTGGCGGAGACGCTCAACGGGCTCATGCGTGCACTGGAGTCCGGAAGCGACTGACCGCAGACGGGTGAGGGGGCCTCGGCACAGGAGGCGGAGCGCGCGAGGCCCCCGTCACTACGTCGGCAGCTTGATGCCGGACAGGCGTTGGAACAGCTCCACCGCGAAGCCGTCCGTCATCCCGGAGATGTAGTCCGTCACGCAAAGCAGGCGCTGGTACATCGACAGCCGCGCAAGGGCTTCGCGGATGGCCTCGTCCCGCGAGTCGGGCTCCTTTCCCTCGACCTGCACGTGCTCCGGCCGCTGGAACAGCTCCAGGGGAAGCAGTTGCCGCAGCTTCTTCTGCTCGCGGTCGGGCGTGTCCGTCACCACCGCGGACGCGAACATGTCCAGCAGGCCGCCCAGGGTCTTGAAGCCCGCGCTCTCTATCTGCAGCACCCGCTCGCTCTCGTATCCGTAGCGACGGGTGAGGTCCTTGATGTCCTTCAGCGGCTTGCGGACCTCATCGCGGACCGAGACGAGGGATTGCTCCCAGCGCCCCTCCTCCATGGCCTCGACGTTGTCCAGGAACACCTTGACAGACGACTGGATGAGCACGCCGATGGCTCGCGCCCGGGCTTGTGCCATCCGCGTCTCCAGGTGGGCCGGAGGCCCCCGGATGTCTGCCTTCGCTGGCGGCAACACCGCGTCCAGCAGCTCACACGCCAACTTCGTGGGGATGAGCCCCAGCTTCGCCGAGTCCTCCAGGTCGATGACCGCGTAGCAGATGTCGTCCGCCGCCTCGACGAGGAAGGCCAACGGGTGCCGGGAGAACACCCCCGGCTCACGCTCCACCAGCCCCACCGCCTGGTACGCGTCCAGCGCCAGTTCGTGGTCGTCCTGGAAATAGCCAAACTTCTTCTCTGACACGCACCCCTTCACCGGCGCCCGTCCATTGGGAAGCACCGAGGGACGCGGGTATTTGCTCATGGCGCCGAGCGTAGCCGCCGTATAGCGAAGCCCACCCCGACGCTCGCGAGACTGGAGCCGGTTGAGGATGCGGAAGCCCTGGGCGTTGCCCTCGAAGCTCTCCAGGTCCTTCCACTGCGACGGGGATTCGAAGGGACACGGGCGACCGCCCTGGGGGGAGCCCGGCTCCGCGAGACGTTGCGCCACCCAGTGCTGGATGGCCGCCTCTCCCGAATGCCCGAAGGGAGGGTTGCCAATGTCATGCGCCAGGCACGCCGCCGCCACGATGGTCCCCAGATGCGAGGGCTCCACCTTGACGTCCCGCGAGCGCAGTCCCCGGCCCGCGAGCTGCCCCAGGGAACGCCCCACGCACGACGCCTCGATGCTGTGGGTCAGCCGCGTGCGCGTGTAGTCACTCGTGGAGAGCGGAAACACCTGCGTCTTGTCGTGCAGACAGCGGAACTCGCTGGAAAAGACGATGCGGTCGTAGTCCCGGTCGAAGTCGGTGCGCTCGTCCTGGAGGAGGGCATCGTCGCCCACGAGGGGACGCTCCTGGACGGCCTCCACCGGAGCCTTCGCGCCCGAGCCCACCCGGTGCGGCGAGAGGAGCTGCCGCCATCTCTCCGTTCGACTGCTGCTGCCCACGGCTGCCTCGCTATCCGAAGGGACCTGACGTCCCATGCTGCTCTGGCCCCGGCGCGAGGCAAGTTTTCCCGGGCACACACCGGACACCTGTCGCCCACCAGGCCGGCGAGCGGGCCCCGCGCTCCCTGCCCCGGGAACATCTCCGCGCTGGACGTGGCGGGTGCGCGTGGGCAGCCTTGCGCGCCGTTCCACCCTTCACCTTTCGAACCGAGGAGTCCTTCCATGAAGCTCAAGGCCCTATGCCTCTCCGTGTCGCTGCTGGCCCTCCCGGGAGTGGCCTTCGCGCAGAGCCCGCTGGATGCCATCAAGAAGACCGCGGGCGACGCCGGCAAGGGTGCCGTCGAGAAGCGCGTCAACACGAAGCTGATGGACGAGGGCCGGAAGAACCAGTGCAGCTTCAAGACGGGCACCGCCACCCTGGAGCCCGGCTGCGACGCCAAGCTGAAGAAGCTGGCCTCCGCGCTCATCGACGCCAAGAAGCAGCTCGATGGTGCCGGGGCGAAGAGCTACAAGTTCGAGGTCTCCGGCCACACGGACTCGTCCGGTGACGCCGCGAAGAACAAGAAGCTCAGCGAGGAGCGCGCGAACACCATCGTCAAGGAGCTGGTGTCGCGCGGCGTGGCCCGCAACGAAATCATCGCCGTGGGCTTCGGCTCCGAGAAGCCCCTGGTCAAGCCGGACGACACGGCGGCCAAGAAGGCGAAGAACCGTCGCTACGAGCTGCAGGTCCGCCTGTAGTCCTCAGCGCGCTCCCGCGGCTACGGAGCCCACGGAGCCCGCGGTCCTCGCCGCGGGCTCCACCACCGCGTCCGTCTCCCCGCGCGGCAGCTCCTTCGACGCGGGGACGAACGTCATCGCCCGCTCGGCCAGCGCGGTGATGGTGAGCGACGGATTCACGCCCGGGTTGGCGGAGATGGCCGAGCCGTCCACCACGTAGAGCCCGTCGTAGCCGAAGACGCGGTGGCGGTGGTCGATGACGCCCGTCCCGGCCGAGTCCCCCATGCAGCACCCGCCGAGGATGTGCGCGGTGGTGGGGATGCCCAGCAGCGTCTCGCTCACCATCGTCATCGGGTAGCCGTCCAGCTTGTCGGACACGCGCTTCGCCAGGTCGAAGGCCTCCGGCATGTTGGAGGTGGGGGCGGGCCCTTCCTGAAGCCCCGTCCTCACGCCCCGGCGCAGCGCCGTCGTCAGCCCGCGCCCGCGCCGCATGCGCAGGTGCCCTTCCAGTGTGCGCATGTAGAGGAGAATCATCGTCCGCCGCGCGAAGTCCGGGACGAACCACGCCTTGAGGAAGCGCACCGGGTGGCGCGCGAGGATTCCGAACAGGCGCGCCAGCCGTGTGAACATCGTGGCCCCGGGCACCTGCGGCGCCATCAGCAGCCGGAAGAAGCCCGAGCCCTCCGAGTAGCGCACCGGCTCCAGGTGCGAGCGCTCGTCGGTGTGCAGGATGGAGCCGATGGCGATGCCCTTGGACAGGTCCTGCTCCTTGCGCCCGCTGACGATTCCGATGAGCGCCTCGGAGTTGGTGCGCACGCCGTCGCCCAGCCGGTCCGACAGGCGCGGCAGCCCGTCCGCGTGCTCCTTCAGCTTCAGCAACAGGTCCATCGTCCCCAGCACGCCGCCGGCGAAGATGACGTTGCGCGCGGTGAAGCGCACCTTCTCCCGGAAGAAGCGCCGGGTGCCGCGCAACGCCTCCACCTCATAGCCGCCCTCCGGCAGCGGGCGCACCCACGTGACTTCCGTGTCCGCGTGCAGCGTGAGGCCGCGCTTCTCCGCCAGGTACAGGTAGTTCTTGTCGAGCGTGTTCTTGGAGTCGTGCCGGCAGCCGAGCATGCAGCCGCCGCACGAGATGCAGCCGGTGCGCGCGGGGCCCTCGCCGTTGAAGTACGGGTCCTTCACGGTGACGCCGGGCTCGCCGAAGTAGACGGCCACCGTGGTGGGCTGGAAGTCGGTGCGGCCCAGGTCCTCGCCCACCTCCTTGAGCACCTTGTCCGGGAGGGTGGTCAGCGGGTTGACGGTGGCGCCCAGCATCCGCCGCGCGGTGGCGTAGTGCGGCGCCAATTCCTCCTTCCACCCTGCGAGGTGGCCCCACGAGGGTGACTGGAAGAAGTCGTCCTTCGGGATGGGCAGCGTGTTGGCATAGACGAGCGAGCCGCCCCCCACGCCCACGCCGGACAGCACCGTGACGTGGCGGAAGAACGTCATCTTGAACAGGCCGCGCCAGCCCAACTGGGGCATCCAGAGCCAGCGTTTCAAGTCCCAGTTCGTCTTGGGGAAGTCCGGTCCGCGCAGCCGCTGGCCCTTCTCCAGCATCACCACGCGGTAGCCCTTCTCGGTCAGCCGCAGCGCGCTGACGCTTCCGCCGAATCCCGAGCCGATGATGAGCCAGTCGCAGTCCATGGCCGTCCGCCTCCCAGTCCCATAACGGGGGCCGCCAGGCGCGTCACCCCGGGCCGGCCCCCGAAAGGGCCCACTCTATGCCAGAGCCGGGGCCTGTCCGGGGCACGGAAGCGCGAGCGCTCGCCTGCTCGCGGCTAGGTGTTGCCCAGCAGCCGGGTGACCGCCTGGAGCACCGAGGCCGCGGTGGCCGGGTGCTTCACGTACGCCGCGGGATTGAGGTTCGTCAGCCGGCCCACCAGCGAGTCCGGGCCACTCACGTTGACCATGACGATGCGCGCCCCGGGGCGGCCGGCGGCCCGGAGCACGTCGAGCGCCGTGCCCGTGTCGACGACGATGATGGGCGCCGGCCTGTCCGGCGGCTCCGGCTCCGAGATGACGCGCAGGGACTGCTCGGTGAACAACTCCGTGACGAGCGTCATCAGCTTCGCATCCAACAGCCGCACCAGGACGACGGGCCGCGTGTCCACCTCCTGGGCCCTCGCGGCCTGGGGCGCGGGGCCCTTGCCCAGCTCGCGCACGTCCGTCTTGAGCAGCTCGATGACGTCCGACTTGAGGACGCTGCGCACGCGCTTGAGCAGCGACGCATCCGCCGCGAGCAATTCCTTCAGCCGGCGCTCCGCGTCCGCCGGAAGGTGGGTGAAGGCCACGCCCATCTCGTCCTCGCGGGCCCAGGCCACCTGGCCCTGCGCGAGCACCGGCTGGGGTGTGTCAGGCAGGCGGATGCGCAGCTCCAGGGTGCTACCCACCGGCAACACGCGAGACGTCTTGATGGCCAGACCGCCGGCCCCGACATTCTTGGTGTACGCGCGCACGACGTCGGCATGCGTCGCGAACGACAGCTCGAGCACCGCGTCCGCACGCACCGGACGCGCGGGCATCGCGCTCCCCTCGGGCGGCAGCGCCCCCAGCTCCAGCAGGACGTCCCTCAGCAACTCCAGGCGTTGCTCCTGCTCGGAGCTCAGCGGCTGTGACTTCTGCTTCGCGTGGAGGGCGTTGTACTCCTCCAACACATTCCCGTGCGCTCGTGCCATTCCCATTCGACGGTCCCCCGTACCCACGCGTGAACTCTATCGTTCTCCGCGCGGCCACGGAGGCGGGACGAAGCGCACCCATCACGGGTCAAGCCCGCCCCGCCAGCGAAGCGAGCAGGAGCGCGAGCGCCCGACTCACGCGGAGGCACCGTCCTGTTCCAAGGTGACGGGAGCCACGTCCGTCCCGTCCCTCGCCGGGTGCAGCGGCAGGCGGATGATGACGGTGGTGCCCTCCCCTTCCTGGCTCTCCAGCGTGAGCTGACCGCCGTGCTGCTGGACGATTTCCCGCGCGATGTAGAGCCCCACCCCCAGGCCGCCCCGGTCATGCACCGTCCCCGCGTGGGGCCGGTAGAAGCGGTTGAACAGCCGGGCCTGCTTGTCCGCGGCGATGCCAATGCCCTCGTCCCGGATGGACACCCGCGCCGAGTCCCCTTCGGTGGCCACCGTCACCTCCACGGGCGCCGCCGCCGGGGAGTAGCGCGCGGCGTTGTCGAGCAGCGCCACGAGCACCTGCTCCAGGCGGGCCGCGTCTCCCCACACGGCAATCTCTTCGTCCGCGCGCACGTGGATGGGGTGGCGCGGGTGCAGCTCGGCCATCCGCCGCGCCGTGTCCTCCACCAGGGACTTCAGCTCCAGGGACGCCTTCTCCAGCTGCATGCGCCGCAGGTGGAGCTGGGACACGTCCAGCAGCGTGCGCACCACGAGGTCGATGCGGTTGGCGCCCCGGTCAATACCCTCCAGCAGCCGGCCCAGCGCGGTGTCGCGGCCCGCGTCCGTCTTGAGCGCCAGCTGCGCGAAGGACTTCATCACCGTCACCGGCGTCTTCAGCTCGTGGGCCGCCATCCGCACGAACTCGTCCTTGAGCCGGTCGAACTCCACCGTCTCGCTGATGTCGTGGAGGACGACCACGGCGGCCGCCACCCGGCCCTCCTCGTCGCGAATGGGGGCCGCGTTCATGCGCAGCACCCGCTCACCCCCGGGATTGACGGCCCGGACATCGCAGTCCAGGACCACCTCGCCCCGCAGGGCCCGGAACAGCGGCAGCGCGTCGCGCTCCAGGGGGACGTCGTCCATGGTGCGCAAGGAGCCGTCATGCCCGGTGCCCCCTTCCACGGCCGCTGCCGCGGGAAGGTTCGCCTCGCACATCCTCTGGCCCGCCTGATTCACGAAGGAGAGCCGGCCGTTCGGGTCGGCCACGAAGACGCCCTCCACCATGTGGTCGATGATGGCCCGCAGCTCGGCGGAGCGGCGCCGCAACTGGGCCAGCAGCCGCTGGCGCTCCTCCTCCGCCCGGCGGCGCCCGGTGATGTCCGAGACGAAGGCGTAGACGCGATGCGCGCCGTCGGTGGTCACCGCGGAGAGACTCGCCTCCACTGGGAATACCGTGCCGTCCCGCCGCACCGCGAGCGCCTCCAGGCGGCAGGCGGGGATGAGGGGACAGCCCCGGGTGATGATGTGCTGGAGCTGGTGGTTGCGCTCCACGCGGTCCTCGGGCCTGCAGAGGAGGTCCACCGCCGGGCGGCCGAGGATGTCCTCGCGGCGCCAGCCGAACATGTGCTCCGCCCGGGTGTTCCACGTCACCAGCCGTCCCTCGGCATCCACCGCGGCCACGCCATCCAGGGACGTCTCCAGCACCTCGCGCAGCATGCGCTCGCTGCGCTCCAGCGCCTCCCGCTCCCGCTCGTGCTCGGCGAGCGTCCGGGACAGCGCCCGGACGCGCAGGGTGCGCATGCCGGCCACCAGGCCCGCGAGGAGGGCCACCCAGAGGGTGGCGCCCACCGCCTGGAGCGTGACGTGCAGCCGGCGGGAGTCGGCGAAGAGCCAGTCCCGGTCCGTGGAGACGTGGACCGTCCACCCGGCGCCATCCACCTGCGCCTTCTGCGTGTGCAGCTTCTCTCCCAGCCGGTGTGCCTGCTCGTAGGCGCGCAGGTCCGCGACCGACAGCTCCTGGACGGCGGGGGTACCCGCTCCATTGCGCGCTCGCGTCCACGTCACGAGCTCCGCTTCTCGGGGATGGGCGAGGAGCCGTCCGGAGCGCGTCACGACGTAGAAGGTCTCATGCGGCGCGGTGTTCGCCCGGGCCACCAGCGCCACCAGTTGAGGGAGGACGACGTCCACCGTGACGACGCCTCGCGGCGCGCCTTCCACGCCCCCGAAGGCCATGGAGAGGGTGGAGTAGACGAGGTCCACGTCGAAGTAGGGCTCGGTGAGCAGGGGGGTGCCCTTCGCCTGGAGGCCCTGCTGGTACCAGGGCCGGTGGTGATAGTCGTAGGCCGGCGTGGACCACTCGTAGGTGAGGACGATGTGCCGCGGGTCGTCGAGCTTCCGGTGGGCATAGACCCCCACCCTGCGGAGGCCCGGCTCCAGCGCGTACGGGCTGAACCACACGCCGATGCCGTAGATGGACTCGGGAGAAGTGGACGCCAGCGTGCCCTGGATGAGCGTCTCCACGGCGGAGCGCTCGCGCAGCGGAGCAGCCAGGGTCGCCACGGTGCGCGTCACCTGCCCCGCCGTCTCCAGGCGGCTCTGGAGCTGGCCGGCGAGCTGTTCGGCACGGTCCTGCTGCTCGAGCAGGGCCTCGCGCTCCAGGCTGGCGCGGGCGAACCTGTCGAAGGCCATCAACCCGGCCGTGATGGCGAGCCCCAGTCCGAGCGTCACCGCGATCAGCAGCCAGCGTGACGAGCGCAACATGGCACTCCTCCACGCTTCCCGCCGGCCCCCCATCCCCGGCCGGCTCCGCCCGCATCCGCCGTCAGGCGGGAAGAGAGGTGTCCCGGGCCCATGCCTTGAACGTGGGAGACGCGGGAAGCAGCGGCAAGCAGCGCGCGTGACATGCCCCCGGGCGGCCGCCCAGGAGACGCGCCCCTGCGCCCTGCGTCCCCTACCCCCGGGCCTGGGGGCTCTGTTCACTTTACAACACTGCTGATATTTCAGTTAATTTAGGTATTTCTCGAAAAGCAGGATGCCGCCCCGCCGTGAGGGCCGCGTCGCGCGGACCCTGTCCCCCCGCAAGAGGAGCTGTCGCATGAAGAGGTTCATTTCCGTTTCCCTGTTGCTGCTGAGCACGTCCCAGGCCTTCGCCGAGCAGCACAAGGCAGCCCCCAAGGATCGCGAGCTGTGGATCACCCTGGGCGCGGAGGCCGTCGCGCCCATGCGCGAGTCCTTCAAGAGCGCGGGCTGGGAGGAGCCCACCGCCGTCCTGGCGAAGGACCAGGTCTCCGTGTTCCGCGTGAAGGAGTCGCAGTTGTCGCGGCTCGCGACGCTGATGCACGAGCGCTTCAACCGCTGCGCGGGCTTCATCACCCACGAGACGCAGGAGGAGGCCGTGGCGTCGCTGCAGCCCGCCCCGGCGGTGGCGCCGCAGAACCTGGTCACCTACACGCTCGACAACGCCACCACGGTCAACGCGCTGATGGGCTCCGTGCTGGAGACCAACGTGCGCAGCACCATCACCTCGCTGTCGAGCTACTCGACGCGCTACTACACGTCGCAGACCGGCGTGGACGCGGCCAACTGGCTCTTGTCGAAGTGGAAGAGCTACGTGCCGGCCTCGCGCACCGACGTCACGGTGGAGCTGTTCCGGCACGCGAGCTGGGCCCAGCCGTCCGTCATCCTCACCATCCGCGGCACCACCCTGCCCAACGAAATCGTGGTGGTGGGCGGGCACCTGGACTCCATCAACTCCTCCGGCGGCAACGCGCCGGGCGCGGACGATGACGCCTCGGGCGTGGCGACCTTCACGGAGGTCATCCGCGTGGCCATGACCCGCAACTACCGGCCGCAGCGCACGGTGAAGTTCATGGCCTACGCCGCCGAGGAAGTGGGCCTGCGCGGCTCCAAGGAGATCGCCGCCTACCACAAGAACAACGGCCTCAACGTGGTGGGCGTGCTCCAGCTCGACATGACGAACTACAAGGGCTCGAGCTCCGTGGATGTCGTCGTCATCACCGACTACTCCAGCTCCGCGCAGAACACGTTCCTGCGCAACCTCATCACCACGTACGTGAAGATTCCGCAGGGCAACTCGTCGTGCGGCTACGGCTGCTCGGACCACGCCTCCTGGTACAACCAGGGCTACGCCGCCTCCATCCCCTTCGAGGCGCCGCTGGGCTCGGACAACCCCTACATCCACACGGCGAGCGACACGCTGTCGCGCTCGGGCAACACCGCGACCCACGCGCTGAAGTACTCCAAGATCACCGCCGCCTACGTGGCCGAGCTGGCCAAGGGCACGGCGCAGTAGTCGCCTGCAGCCTCGCGGGCCTCCGTGCACTTCGCGGAGGCCCGCCGGGCCCTTCTCAGTCCACGCGGAAGACGACGTCCGTGAAGGACTGGCTGGAGGTCGACAGGTCCTTGCACTCCGTGCCGCCCACCAGGCGCGAGCCCATGTCGAACAGGACCTGAACGTCCTTCGTACCGGGGTACGGAATCACCGTCTCCGGCGCGGAGTTGGTGGGCGCCGTCAAGTCCCTCACCTTCACCGGCGCGCTGCTCGCGTCTCCGCTCCACTTCCACAGCGCGTAGGGCCCCGCGCTCTCGTCGCGCGGCCCGCTGAGGATGAGCACCGCCTGGTGGGCCTCGGACCACGCAAGACCCCGGATGCCGTTGCCTCCCAGGTCCATGCGGAGGGCCTGACCGAACTTCGCCCGGGTGCCCGTCAGCACCGCGTCGGGGTTGGTCAGGGTGACGAGCAGCGCGCTCGTGCCCACCTGCGGATTGCGGAAGCCGAGGACGAGTCCTCCCCCCGGCAGCGCGGCCAGACCCTCCACGTTCGTCCCATTCAGCTTCGGCGCCAGGTCCGGCACCGTGGGCTCCGACAGCCGGGAGCGAGCGTTCAGCAGCGAGATGACCGTGGCGTCGGGCTGGAGCCAGTTGGCCGCATCCAGCATGTCCTTCAACAGATTGGAGGTGCTCCCCGCGACCTGGAGCGACATGGCGGGCACGGTGCCCGCGAGGTCGATGGCGAAGAACCGGTAGCGAGAGGACTGCAGCTCCCCGTCCTTGTTCCGCGCCTGCGACGTGGTGACGTAGACGCGGTTCCCCACGCGCGCGGCATCCTCGAAGTCCGCCTCGTCCGAGGAGGACAGGCCCAGCGCGCTGCCCAGGTCCTTGCTCTGGACCGCCGTGGCGCTCTGGCCCTGCGGGAAGATGCGCGCCGTCTGCGACTCGTCGTTGAAGTTCAGGAAGCGGGTCGAATCAATCCACACGCCACCCGAGCCGTCGCAGGTTCCCTTGTACGTGCCCGGGTTCGGGTCGAGACCGGTGCCTCCGTCCGACGAGGTGCCTCCGTCCGACGACGCCAGGTCCCACGTCACCGTCAGCTTGGGGCGGGCGCTCTTCGTCGAGTATTCGCTCGAGCGCAGTTCCAGTCGGTTGTCGTTGTCCTTGTTGGCGAGGATGAGCCCCTGGTTGCTGGCGGGCGTCGTCACCCACCTCTGGACGGCGCTCAGGCCCGCCGCGTTCAGCGTCACGGTGTACGTGCCCGTCGCGGCGGCACGGAGGGAGCCGACGGAGGCCGTGTTCCGGTCACCACTGCCGTCCGCGCCGTTCGACGCCCAGTCCGTGCTGCTGTCTGCCCGCTTCCACGTGACCTGGCTCTCCGTCCACGCGCGCGTCAACTCGTAGAAGTCGTAGGTCTGGTCCGCTTTGTCGGACACGGTGACGGTGAGCGTGGCGGAGCGGATGAGGGCATTCGCCGGAATGGCCGACACGTCCCACTTCAGCAGGATGAAGTTCTCGTTGCCGCTGCCCGCCGGGGTGTCACCGCTCGCGGAGAGGCTGGTGTCACCGCCGTGGTTGGCGTCCGGGGACTCCTCCTCGATCATCGCGTCGCGGGTGCCCGCGTAGCTCGACGTCGGAGCCACCCCGTCCTGGAACGAGGCGCTCTGTGCCCCCACGAGCTCCGTCGTGGAGCGGGCGAGCCCGGCCTCCTCGTCAGAGCCCTCGGGCTCCTTCGGTCCACACCCTGAAGCGAGCAGGAGGCCTGCCGCCAGCACTGCGACGATGGGGAACTTCAGTCCAGACATGTCCACTCCCTTGGCGCCCATGGGCGCGAGGGGCGGACGGTCCCCCACTCCCATCCGGACGGACTGTCACGAGTGGGTGGAGAGTCCGTGGACCGGTTGTGACGCGCAGTTCATCCGCGGGCCTGTCGCGCCGGGCGCGAGCGGCGGGATGCGACTCCGGCCGCTTGAGGTCGCCTCCTCGCCGGCCTCGACCTATTGCGCCGCGCGGGGGCTGGAGGCTGCGGTTCCGGCAACTGCGCGCGGGATGGGCTCCTCGGGGGAGTGGGCATCTCGGGCAGCATCATCAGCATCCACAGAATGTCGAGCATGGACGGACCTGGCGACGGGTAGGTGGGGTCAGAAGCCCCGGAACAGCGGACGGCCATGGGACAGCCAGGGCCACGGAATCCCGAGCGCGATGAGCAGCATCGCCACGAGGAGGCCCACCGCCCACACGCGGTGCTTCCGCTGGGCTTCCCCCGCACGGCGGCTCAGCGCGGACGCCACGTGCGCGGCGATGAGTGCCAGCAGCATCATCACCGGGTGCTCCAGGCTGAAGAACCGGAGGAAGGACACGGACAGGTTCGTCCGCAGTGCCTCCATGGACCTCGGCGTGAGCGGGCTGAGCGCGAAGTAGAGCGTCATCCCGAGCAGCAACTGGAGGTCGAAGGCGGAGACGAAGAACAACTGAAGACGTCGGTCTGCGGGTGTCCACGCGCGGGCGCGCAGCCAGCCGAGCAGGGACCTGCCGAGCGTCAGCACGCCGAGCACGACCACGCCCCAGCGCAGCCACGAATGCAGGAAGAGCACCACCGCATAGAGCATGTCGTTCACCTGTCGGCCCGCATGGGCGGCATGGCTTCAATCCACCGCTGGAGGAGCGCGTGGCCCCGCTCGTCGACGACATGCGTGGCCAGCGGGGGCATCTGCGCGGCGGACCCGCGCTGCGCCACCCGGTGCAGCAGCGTGCTGTGCTTCACGTCGCCCGGCGCCACGCGGAAGAAGTCACCCCCGAACAGGCCCGAGGTGCGGAAGAGGGACTTCACGCCCACCGCCGTCCGCCACGTGTCCGTCTCCGCGACGGAGCCGAGCTCCGCCACCTCCAGGCGCAGGTGCAGCCCGGACGTGCTACCCAGCGCCGTGGGGTTGGCGTTGTGGCAGGACACGCCGCAGTTCATGTGCAGGTAGCCCAGCGCTTCCGCGTCCACGGGCGTGCCGGGGATGCGCGGTGGGGTGCCGGGGGCGTGAGTGAGGAGCCCCTTCTGGACGAGCCGCTCCAGCGTCAGGCCCCGCGCTCCTGAGTGCGCGAGCGCCACCGCCTCGAAGCCGAGCACTCCGTCCCCTCGCCCGCCATGACACGCCTGACAGTCGGCCTGGCTGGGAATCTCGTAGTCATTCGTCCCTGGGACGTGTTGCTCGCCGTCCGTGAACTCCAGCGCGGTGCGCTCGTCGTCGCTCCAGCGGTACGTGGTGCGCAACCACGTGTTGTCGGGCCGCTTCCACAAGAAGCGCGTCTCGATGCGGCGGCCCTTCCACGAGAACTCCTTCCAGAGCTTCGTGCCCGGCGGGAAGCGCCACTCGTCCATGCGCGTGCTGTCCACGCGCGTGCCCGGCGGCAGGAAGATGAAGCGTGACTTCTCCAGGCCGTCGCTCCAGAGCGGGAGGCCGGGCTCGAAGGGACGCACGTCGGCGGGCACCGTCTTCGTTGCCCAGCCCATGCCGCCCTCGCCGTACAGCCCCGTGCAGGCCAGGTGCTGGAGGCCTTCGCACCGGATGCCGCCGTCAGTCTCCGTCCAGCCCGGCGCATCCTGGGCGGGCTTCCGGTTGCAGCCCCAGCCGGAGAACACCATGAGCATGAGAACGAGCGCGCCCGTGCGCGGAGTGGACATCCAGCCTCCCGACATGCGCCACCCTAACGGCGGGCTCGGAAGGGCTCGTGCGTCTTGATGACGCACCCGTGCGCGGACTCACTTCGGAACGGGGTGCTTCGCCAGCTTGCGCTGCAGGCTGCGGCGTTGGATGCGCAGCAGCCGCGCGGCCTGGGAGATGTTGCCTCCGCAGTCCGCGAGCACGCGCTGGATGTGCTCCCACTCCGCGCGCGCCAGTGAGGGCACCTGGTGCTCCCGGGCCGCCGCCTCGCCCTCGGGCAGCGTGGCTCCGGCGAAGGCCAGCAGGATGTCGTCCACGTCCGCCGGCTTGGTGAGGTAGTGCGTGGCCCCTCGCCGCACGGCCTCCACCGCCGTGGCGATGCTCCCGTAGCCCGTAAGCACCACGAGCGTGGCACGCGCGTCCATCGCCCTCATTTCGCGCACCAGCTCCAGCCCGGAGCCATCCGGAAGGCGCAGGTCGATGACCGCGTACCCGGGGCGCAGCTCGCGCGCCCGTTCGAGCGCCTCACTCGTGCTGGCCGCTCCGTGCGCCGCGAAGCCATGCCGGCCGAAGGCGCGCACCAGCCGCTCGCGGTAGGGCTCGTCATCGTCGACGACGAGCACCGTGGGCGTCACCTCACCCTGCCCCATGGACGACCTCCGTCCGGCAGGGCAGCTCCAGCATCACCCGCGTCCCCCGTCCCTCTTCGGAGGTCAGCTCCAGCCGGCCTCCGCACAGCTCCGCATACGTCTGGCTCAGGAACAGACCCAGCCCCATACCCTGCCCAGGCGGCTTCGTCGTGAAGAAGGGCTCGCCCAGGCGCGGCAGCAGCGCACGCGGAACGCCGACGCCCTGGTCCTCCACCGTGAAGCGCAGGCGCTCCGCATCCCCGCGCGCCGACACAGTGACGGTGGCCTGGGTCGCGTCACTCGCCTGGAGCCCGTTGCGCACGAGGTTCGCCAGCACCTGCACCAGCCCGCGCACGGGGCACCAGAGCGGCAGGTCCGGCCCCGCGTCGAAGTGGAGGCGCGCCAATTCCGCCGCCCCCAGTTGCTCGCGCAGCCGTGCGAGCACCGCGCCCGTCGTGGTGCGCTCGGGCAGCTCACCGAGCGAGCGGCCGGCCCGCGCGCTCATGCGCTCCAGGATGTCCCGGCACCGCTCCACCTCGTCGCGGATGAGGCGCGCATCCTCCAGCGCCTCGTTCGGCTCCTCCAGGATGAGGGACTCCAATTCGTTGGCGGCGATGGCGATGGTGCCCAGCGGCGTGCCCAGTTCGTGCGCCGCGCCCGCGGCCAGGGTGCTCAGGGACGCGAGCTTCTCCGCGCGGGCCGCGAACTGCTGGGCCCGGACCACCGCCTCCTGCCGGTCCTTCAGCGCCGCCGCCACCCGCGCCACCACGAAGACGATGACCAGCGCCGTGAGGACGAACGCCACCCACATGCCGAGCTGGTGGAGCGAGCCCCAGTCCCCTCCGCCCGTGACCTGCGGCAGCGGGACGTGGAAGGCGAAGAGGCTCGCCTGGCCCAGCACCGCCACCCCAGCGATGAGCACCGTCCAGCGCGGGCCCAGCACGAGCGCGGCCAGCGTCACATGGACGAGGTACAGCATGCTGAACGGGTTGGCCGGCCCACCCGAGAGGGCCAGCAGCCCCGTCAGCAGCAGCAGGTCGAACGCGAGCACCCCACCCAGCAGCGCCGGGCGCACCGTGGGGGTGCGGCGCAGCCACAACGCGAGGACGAGGTTGGACACCGCCGTCGTCGCCACCAGCGCGAGCAGCGGCACCACCGGCAACTCCAGCCCGAAGCCTCGCGTGGCGACGGCCACCGTCAGCGCCTGCCCGGCCGCAGCATGCCAGCGCAGCCGCACCAGCCACTCCAGCGCGATGGCGCTGGACGACAGCCGCGCCACCATGTCCCGCGCCGTGCGACGGAAGGCACGGCGCGGCGGCTCCTGCGTCAGCACCGGGGCGCCGTGCAGGGCGGCCCGGGCGTCGGTGGGCGCGCTGGACACGCCAACCTTCATACCCCCCGGGCCGTCACGGGGCGAGTGCGTCAAGTTGACGCACTCGCCTGCCTGCCTACGCGTCCGGCAGCAGGAAGCCGACCTTGTAGGCGCGCGCGGACGCGGGGAAGCCCCTGGCGATGGCGTCGGCGACGTAGCCCGCGATGTTGGGGAAGGCGTAGTCGCGCTCCGCGGCCGTGGAGAGCCCCAGCCACGAGGCGAGGCTGTACCCGTACTGGTCCACCGTCAGTGAGGGAATCCAGCGCCCCTTCGAGTCGACGGTGTCCAGGTTGTTCACCGCGCCGCCCGACAGGTCCAGGTTCGGGAAGGTGCCGTAGAGCCGGCGCCCCTGGACGCGGTCTCCAATCACGAAGGCGTGATTGCCCCACCCGTGGTCACTCCCCTTGTCGGAGTTCTCCAGCAGCGTCCGGCCGAAGTCGCTCATGGTGAAGAGCGTGGCCTGCGGCGGGCTGGCCCCGAAGGCGCTCTCCGTCTTGAGCAGCGTCATGGCCTGATGGAAGGCGTTCAGCGAGAAGTCCAGCTGCGTGAGCAGGTCCTCCTGCGTCGGCCCCTGGCCCACGTGGGTGTCGAAGCCGCCGAGCCCCACCGAGAACTCCTGCCGCCGCACGCCGAGCCCTCCGCCCACCGTGGGCATGGCCCCGGCGATGAGGTCCCTCAGCGCCTGGTAGAGCTGCGTGTGCAGCGACCAGCTCGCGCTGCCCGCTGGCGGGACGAACAGCGCATCAATCGCGTCGCGCGTCGCCTGCGGGAGCGTGGCCCAGGCCGCGTCCCGCGCGGCGGTGCGCGCGGCGGCGAAGGTCTGCGCCGTGATGAAGACGCCGCCGTAGGACGCCTCCAGGGTGACGCCGTTGTCGAAGCCCACCACCTGGGCGAGCGCGTCGTTCTGGAGCGCGTTGAAGTTGGCGTCGCCCAACTGCCGGAACGCGAGCGTGCCGCTGGGGGACACCATCATCGGCTGGCGCACCGCGCCCGCGGAGAAGAGCGCCTTGCCTCCGAACGAAGTGACTTCGGGGTACTCGCCCGGGTTGAGGCCGGCGAGCTTGTCCGCCGTGCGGCCGCCCCACCCCGTGGCCTTGCCCACGAGCGACAGCGGCAGGGAGATGGTGGACGGGTTCGCGATGGCGCTCGCCCAGGCATCCTGCTGGTCGGCGTGGGAGAAGAGGTTGTCCGGCCGGGCCACCGTCTCCGAGGTGTAGTCCGACTTGCGCATCGGCAACACGAGCGGCCCCACATTGCAAAGCACGGCGGCGCGCTCCTGCTCGAAGAGCGCCTGGAGCTTCTCCAGCGCGGGGTGCAGCCCGTACGAGCCGGCGGCCTGCCCCACCGGGTTGATGGGCCGCAGCAAGCCCGGGTCGATGCCCAGGTTCGGCCGCGCCGCGAGGTACTGCGCATTGGGGCCCGCCGTCAGCGGGACGATGACGTTGTTGCCGTCATTGCCGCCTAGAAGGAAGACACACACCGTCGCGCGGTAGCCCGCGTAGCCGCTCAGCGTGGCGGCCTCGGCGCTGCCCAGCCACTTGGGGAGCGTGGCCGCCGCGGCGAGGGCGCCCAGGGTGCTGGAGGCGCCTTGGAGGAACTTTCGTCGTGAGAAGGTCATGGGGCTCACCGCTGGATCTGGAACTCGGGGGAGAGGGACGTGAGAAAGAGGGCCAGCTTCTTCCTGCGCGTCAGGTCGCCCGCGCGCGGGTCGGTGACGGCGTTGTAGACGGCGAGCTGGAGGTCCGACGACATCGTGTCGTGCAGCAGGTAGCGGTCCAGCCAGAGCACCTGGTCATTCGGGTCCGTGGGCAGCGCGCTCAGGTCGATGAGGACGCCCGCGGTGGCCGTCGCCGTCGCGTAGAGCAGCTCGTGCACGAAGTTGGCGCGCGCCGTGACGGTGGCCGTGTCGAGGATGGCGAACTCGGGGCCGAGCAGTCCGTTGCCGCCGGGCGCGGGCGTGTTCGGCGGGTAGTAGCTGAAGACCGACGGCGGACGGGGCACGTACTGGTTCATCGAGCGGCTCCAGCCGTTGAGCTTCGCGCCCGGGTCCTTGCCGGCCGTCGTGTCGAGCTGCCCGTTCAGCCACCGGACCGCGGTGGTGATGAACAGCGCGGGCGGGCGGAGGTGTCCGAAAGTCGCGTACTGCGCCAGTGGCGGCTGCGGGCCGCGCGCCTCGTCGTCCTCCAGGATGGCGCGCACCACCGCGCGCAGATCTCCGCGCTCGCCGCTGCCATTGTTCTTGAAGACGTTCACCACCCGCTGCACGTACGCCGGGCTGGGGTTGCTGGTGACGAGGTGCTGGATGAGCTGCTTGGAGATGAAGGGCGGGACGTTGGGGTCGTCGACGACGTTGTCGAGCGCCTCCTTGAGGTGCTTCGTGGCACTGCCCCCGTCGGTCGTCGCGAAGTTGCGCAGGAGCACCTTCGACGTGGAGTCATGGTTCACGTCGCAGCCAATCATGGGCTGCGCATAGCTGGCCGGGTTGGACTTGCCGACGGTGGGGCACGCGGCGCCGCCGTACGTCCAGCCGGAGAGCGCGTGGGCGAAGGCCTGGACCTGGGCCTCGGTGTACGCGGGCTTCGGCGCACCCGTGACGTTGTCCAACACCACCGTGCCGTCCTCGTTCAGCTTGTGCAGGCCGAGCGAGAAGAGCTGGAGCATCTCCCGCGCGTAGTTCTCGTTCGGTTCAATGGGCTGGCCGTTCGTCTTGAAGGCCTTGTTGTTCGCCATGTCGAGGAACGTCCCCATGGCGGGGTCCTTCGTGACGGCGTCGAGCAACTGGCGGAAGGTGCCGAAGGAGCGCGCGGAGAGCAGGTTGAGGTAGCCCGCCATCGCCAGCTTCGGCTCCGACTCGGGAGTGGACATGACCTCGGGGATGCCCGTCTGCGAGGCCACCAGCACCTGGCTCAGCGCGAAGGCCACCCGCTGCCGGAGCTGGTCCTGTCCCGTGACGGCGTTGACGAAGAACTGCGAGCCCAGGTCCGTGCTCGCGCTCGTGCCGTCGAGCAGCGAGCGCGGGGCGTTGAACTGCTCGGTGAGGGCCTCGGAGATTCCGACGTCGACCACGTGCTCCACGGAGTCGATGGGCGGAGTGGTCGCGCCGAGCGCCAGGCGCGGGCCGAAGGTGGCCTGCTCCAGGAAGCGGATGGCGTTCTCCTCGGAGGGCGTGTCGAGCGGTTCGACGGCCTGACGCGCCTCCGCGAGGGGCGGGGCGGGTGGACCTCCAGGAGGGTCCTCCTCCGGCACGCAACCAGCCGCGAGCACGGTGAGGGCGAGGGCGAGACGTCGGGTCATCCGGGACTCCTTGTTCGAGCGACGCTGTCGAGCACCCGGGGCTTCCGCTCCCGGGCGGCCAAACAGGATTTTGGCTGATTAACTGTATTTATCAGCTAAAGCCGCTTTTCAAGGATGCGCCGGGTTGGGCACCCAGCCTGCCGTCGCGACCGCGGACGCTGGGCACGAAGCCCGCGGCGCGGGGGCGCCATGACGGGCACGAGCTCGGGCATCGGCTTCGGGACGGCGGCTCAGCTCACGCGGACCAGATGGCCTCGATGCGGGTGCGCACCTTGCGGCGGGCCTCGGTGAAGCCGGGCAAGGCCCGCAGCGGAGTGAGCGCCGGGCAGCGGTCCAGCCACTCCAGGTCGATGAGCGCCATGTCCGCCGCTCGCTGGAGGTAGCGCAGCGCGGGCTCGGCCTCGCCCCGCAGGCAGAGCTGCTCGGTGGCGAGCTGGCAGAGCATCGACGCGAAGCGCGGGCTCACCCGGCGCGACAGGAGCGCGTCCATCTGGACCATCATGGCGCCGGGCTCCACGTCCCCCAGCACGACGGAGCAGTAGTTGGCCGCATGGTGCGCCACCGGGTCCAGCTCGTCCGCCAGCAGCGTCCTGCACCGCCGGACCTCGTCGAGGTCTCCACTCCACGCGGCCACGCGCATGCGCAGGGTGAGCGTGGCCAGCCCCAGCAGAGGCTGCGTCTGCAGCCGCGCCAGGGATGCGCGGTACCCCTCCGGGTCCCCACGCAGCGCGCTGCAGCGGGCCACTTCCAGCAGGGCGACGACGAGCGCGGGGTCCAGGGCATACGCGAGCTTCAGCCGCTCCATCCCCTCGCCGGCCCGGCCCGCCTCGCACTGGAGGTTGCCGAGGCTCGCCAGCGCCGGTGCGAAGGTGGGTGCCTGGTCCAGCGCGCCGCGCAGCGCCACCACGGAATCACGCCACCGGCCCTCGTGCGTGGCCAGGATGGCGCGCGCCAGCTGCGTCTCCACCAGCTCGGGCGCCACGCGGAGGGCGCGCTCCAGGCTGGCCCGAGCCACGGCCTCCCAGTCGCGCTCCTTGTCCGACACGCGGAGGAACCAGGCCCTCAAGGAAGACACGGCGTGCAGCGCCACCGCGGGCGGGAAGTCCGGCGCCAGGGAGAGGACCTGCTCCAGCGGGCCGATGAGGTCATCGCTCGGCCCCCGGGGCACGTGGCTCTGCCGGGACAGCACCTGCCGGTAGAGCGCCAGCGCCTCCTCGGGGACGGTGTCGCGATAGGGCAGCAGGAGCAGCTCGTTGCGCAGCGCCTCCGCCATCCGCTGCGCCAGCCGGTCCTGGAGGGCGAAGACGTCGTCGCCCGTCTCGTCGAGCCGGCCGCTCCAGAGCTGGGTGCCGGACGCGCCCTCCACCAGCCGCAGCGTGGCGCGCACCGTCCGGCCCATGCCCTGCAGCGTTCCGTCCACCAGCAGCCCCACGCCCAGCTCGCGCCCCGCCACCCGCGGGTCTCGCTCCTGGCGGAAGCGAGCCGTCGCGCCGCTGCTCTGCACCCGCAGCCCGCGCGTGCGCGACAGCAGGTCGATGAGCGAGTCCGTCACGCCGTCCCCCAGCGACTCCAGCTCGCGGGGCCCCACGAAGCGCAGCGGCAGCACCGCCAGCGCCTGCTCCACCGCTCGCAGCAGGGTGCGCGGCGTATGGCGCGTCGGTGGCGTCACGGGCGGCAGCGCCCTTCCCGTGGACGTGGCGGCGCCGGGAAGGGGCGTGGCCGTCACCTCCACGGGCTCACCCACGGAGGTGAGCCAGTCCCGCAGCGCCGCCGCCACCACGAGCGCCCCACCGGGCCGCTCCGAGGGCTCACGGGCGAGACAGGCGAGGACGAGCGCCGCGAGCGCGTCCGGCACCGGGGCGCGCAGGCGCGGGTCCGGAGGGGGCTGTCGCAGCCGGGCGAAGGCCACGGCCATGGCCGACTCCCCGGTGAAGGGCGGCTCGCCGGTGAGCAACTGGTAGAGCACCAGCCCCACGGCGTACAGGTCCGCGCGCGCATCCACCTCGCCGCTCTCGAGCTGCTCCGGCGACATGTAGAGGGGCGTGCCCACCAGGCCCTGCGTGTGCGAGGCCGCTTCGCCCGCCACCGCCCGGGCGATGCCGAAGTCGGTGAGCACCACCCGGCCTCCGGCCTCCACCAACACGTTGGCCGGCTTGAGGTCCCGGTGCACGACGCCCGCGGCGTGCGCCGCGGCCAGGCCTTCGCAGAGCGCCAGCACGATGCGCGCGGCCCGCGCTGGCGCGAGGGCGCGCTCGCGCTCCAGCAGCGCCTGGAGATTCTCACCCTCCACGTACTCCATCGTCAGGAAGAGGCGCCCGGTGTGCTCGCCCAGGTCGAAGGTCCGCGCCACGTGGGTGTGCGAGATGCGACGGGCGAGGCGGACCTCGCGGCGGAAGCGCTCCAGCCACTCCGGCGCCGGGGTGGGGCCCAGCTCCAGCACCTTCAGCGCCACCACGTCGCCCACCAGCGTGTCCCGCACACGGTACACGGCGCCCATGCCGCCCCGGCCCACGAGACCCAGCATCGTGTAGCGCCCGGCGAACAGCTCCGCGTCTCCAGTCGCCTCCGCCAAGTCGGGCCGCTTCGGAGCGAGCACTGTTGCATCGATGCCGTCTGGCGGCGCGGTGGGGTCTTTCTCCTCGGACAAAGCGGCCGGAGTGTATCCGCACCTGCTCCAGCGCGCCCGGCAATCTCCGGAGCGGGACTTCCGGGTTTTCGCCTGTCCGTGGCGTGTCGGGAGCTGGGGCCGGGACACCTCCGTCCGCGCGAGGAAGTCAGGGCATGACGCCGCCTGCCTGGTCGCCCAAGGAACGGGCGCGGAGCGGGCTCCTCCTGCCAGTGCGAGCGGGCGGCCCTACCTTCATGGCGTGTCCTGGCACCCTCATCTCTCGTTGCTGGTCATGCGTGGCCGGGCCGTCGCAAACCGGCTCGGAGAGAGCCTGCTCCCCATCCCCGGCATCATGGTGCTGGGGGCCATCCTCCTGGAGGTCGCCCTCGCGCGGGTGGACCGCTCGCTGGAGCCGGACACGCTGCCCCGCATCCTGCGGCTGTCTCCCGAGGCGAGCATCCAACTGCTGAGCACCATCGCGGGTGCCACCATCACCACGGTGGGCGTGGTGTTCTCGCTCATCGTCGTGTCCATGCAGCTGGCCAGCGGACAGTTCTCCCCGCGCGTGCTGCACACCTTCTTCCGCGAGCGCATGGGCAAGGTGGTGGTGGGCCTGCTCACCGCCGTCTTCACGTACTGCGTGCTCGCGCTCAGGGCGCTGCCGGAGGACCTCGGCTCGAAGGAGTCGACGGTGCCGCACCTCACCGTCGACGTCGCGGTGCTGCTCACCCTGGTGAGCGTCCTGGCGCTGGTGATGTACCTGCACCGCATCTCCCTGCGGCAGTACGTGGGCGGCATCATCGCCTCCATCACCGAGGAGACGCTCCGGCGCGTGGACGCGTTGTCCCGAGCGGGGCGCGCGCGCCGCGAGAAGGAGCCTCCGGACGTGTCCGGGCTCGGGCCGCCGCTGGTGGTGAGCGCGCGGGACAACGGGTGGGTGCAGCAGGTGAGCATCCCGGGGGTGCTCGCGGCGGTGCCTCCGGGCAGCGTGCTGCGGCTGGAGACTCGCGTTGGCGCCTTCCTCGCGCGCGGAATCCCGCTGGCCACCCTCTGGCCCCATCCCGAGAGGGAGGAGACGGTGGCGCGCGCGCTCCAGGCAGCGGTGGTGGTGGGCGACCGCCGGACGACGTACCAGGACGTGGACTTCGGACTGCGGCAGCTCACGGACATCGCGCTGCGCTCGCTGTCCCCGGCGGTGAACGACCCCACCACCGCCATCGAGGTGGTGCTGCGCCTGGCGTCCATCCTCCGTCCGCTGCTGCTCGCCGAGCTGCCTCCGCAGGTGCTCGTGGTGGAGAACGGCTCCACGCTGCTGCGGCCCTGGGATCTGGACCATGCGGAGTACGTGCGCCACGCGTTCGACCAGTTCCGCCTCTATGCGGCACCCCACCCGCAGGTGGCGGTGGCGCTCGTGCGCACCCTGCGGATGCTCTGGGAGGCGGTGGAGGGCCTGGACCGCCCCGAGGCGCGGACGGAGCTGGAGCGGCAGCTCGCGCTGACGCTTCAGGGCTGTGAGCACGCGAGCCTCCTGCCCGCGGACCTGGAGACGGTGCGCGAGGCGGCGGCCCGCGCGCAGAATCCCCTGCAACGGTCCGAGCACGGGCCCACGCTTCCGCAACTGCACTGAGGCGGTGGAGCGCTACCGGGTCTCCGCGGGGCGGAACAGCGCGCAGGCACGCACGGGCTGCGGCGGGTACTTCTGAGGCAGCAGCGGGCACATGATGAACGTGCTGGTCCTCGACTGGACGTAGCGCGGCGGCGCGGCGCAGCGGTGGCAGAGGCTGTCCGGGAAGGGCAGTGGCTGGGGCGGGGGCGTCGTCATGGGGTTTGCTCCTGAAGCATCTCACGACTCGACACGTCCGCCCTCCACCTCGGGCGGAATCACCTGGCAGCCATTGAACGGAAGCCGCATCGCGCGCGAGGGCACCCGGGTGTCCGCGAAGAACATCTCCCAGAAGTCCGACCTTCTTCGGGTGACGCCTGCACGAGTGCCCTCCGTAGTATCCGGTCCATGCGCATCGAAGACCTGGTCGTCGAGCCCGCCCGCCTGCGGCTGTGGGGACCTCGAGCCGCCCTGGAAGTCACGTGTCCCCTCCCGGGCGTGCTGCGACTCCGTCACGCGCCGACCGCTTCCACCACCGGCTTCCTGCATCCGGAACTCCCGAACAAGCGCTCGTGGGCCGTGGTGTCCCAGGGCGGGCTCCAGCCGCTGGAGGTGACGCGCAGGGAGGGCCGGGTGCGCGTGCGCGCGGAGGGCATGGCGCTGGACGTGGCGACGGACCGTGGCACGTGGAGCTTCCAGGACGCGGAGGGGCGTGAACTGGCGCGCAGCACGCGCGTGGCGGGCGAGACGAAGGCCGGCTACCCGATGAGCACGCACCGCTCGTGGCTGACACTGCACGCGCCCCCGGGGGAGACCTACCTGGGCTTCGGCGAGAAGGTGGGCCCGCTGAACAAGCGCGGCATGCACTTCACGTTCTGGAACACGGATGTGATGCCGCATCACCCGGACACGGACCCGCTCTATCAGTCCATCCCCTTCTTCGTGGGCCTGCGCGGCGGCGTGGCCTGGGGCCTGTTCCTGGACGAGACATGGCGCACCGAGGTGGACGTGGCGCTGGCGGACGGCGAGACGCTGGCCTGGGAGTGCTGGGGGCCGGAGCTGGACTGCTACCTCTTCGCGGGCCCCGGGCCGATGGACGTGGTGCGAAGCTACACGGCGCTCACCGGCCGCATGCCACTGCCGCCGCTGTGGAGCCTGGGCGCGCAGCAGAGCCGCTGGGGCTATGAGAATGCGCGAGACGTGCAGGGCGTCATCCAGGGCTACCGCGCGCGGGATCTCCCGCTCGACTGCGTGTACCTCGATATCGACTACATGGACACGTACAAGGTCTGGACGTGGGACCGGACGCGCTTCCCGGACCCGGCGGCGCTCGTGCGTGAGGCCGCGGCCGAGGGCGTGCGCGTGGTCACCATCATCGACCCGGCGCTGAAGCAGGAGCCGGGGTGGTCCGTGTACGAGGAGGCCCGGACGCGCGACTACCTGGTGCGCTACGACCGGGGCGACGTGCTGGTAGGCGAGGTGTGGCCGCGCCCCGCCGTCTTCCCGGACCTGACGCGCGACGAGGTGCAGCGCTGGTGGGGCGGCCTGCACCGCGACTTCGTGGCGCTGGGCGTGGCCGGCTTCTGGAACGACATGAACGAGCCGTCCTGCTTCGCGGTGCAGCCGGACGTGGGCCTCTTCACCATCTCCAACGAGCGCGCCGAGGGCGTGGGCACGGTGGAGGGCAAGACGCTCCCGTACGACGCGCGGCACGGAGACCGGCGGCACCTGGAGGTGCACAACGTCTACGCCATCGGCATGGCGAAGGGGGCCTGGGAGGCGGTGCGGGAAATGCGGCCGGAAGCGCGGCCCTTCCTGCTGACGCGCGCGGGCTCGGCGGGCATCCAGCGCTATGCGGCGGTGTGGACGGGGGACAACTCCAGTCACTGGACGCAGTTGGAGACATCCATTCCCATGCTGGTGGGGCTCGGCATGTCGGGCGTGCCCTTCACCGGCGTGGACATCCCCGGCTTCATCGGGATGCCTGGCGGCGAGTTGCTCGTGCGGTGGATGCAGACGGGCACCTTCTACCCGCTGATGCGCAACCATGCGGGCAAGGGCACGCAGCCACAGGAGCCGTGGCGCTTCGGTGAGCCGTACCTGTCCCTGGCCCGTGACGCGCTGAAGCGGCGCTACCGGCTGCTGCCCACGCTCTACACGCTGATGCACGAAGCGTCCGTGACGGGCCTGCCCGTGCTGCGTCCGCTGGTGATGCACGTGCCCGGGGACACGGAGGCGGTGGCTGCATTCGACCAGTTCCTCTTCGGAGAGGATTTGCTGGTGGCGCCGGTGGTGCGGCCCGGGCACTCGAAGCGGCTGGCGTACCTGCCACAGGGTTCGTGGCTGGAGTGGCCGGGACTGGAGCGGCCGGGGGCGATTCACGAGGGCGGCCGGCACATCATCGCGGAGGGGCCGCTGGACACGGTGCCGGTGTGGCTGCGCGCGGGCGGCGCGGTGACGCTGACGCGGCCTGCGAAGCACACCACCACGGCCAACTGGGAGGAGCTGGAGTGGCACCTGCACGCGGCGCCGGAGGTGTACGGCCGGCTCTATGAAGACGTGGGGGACGGGTACGAGGAGTCGCGGCTCACGGTGGTGGAGGGGCGGCTGGGGGAAGGTGCGTTCAAGCTGACGCGGCGGGTGGAGGGGAAGCTGCCGCTGGCCCGCGCGGAGGAGACGCTTCGCGTGTACGGGCTGCCCTATGTGAGCGGGGTGAGGGGCGCGCTGTCGTTCCGGTTCGAACGCGGCGTGCTGGAGATGCGCGTGACCGCGGACTGGGCGGAGGTGACAGTCGACACGTGAGGTGATTCAGGCTGCATGGGATGAGTTCGGCTCCTGGCCGTTCCTCTGACGGCCTGCGGGCCACTCGTCCAGACCCACCCATAGAGCAGAGCCGGTGCATCCAGCAGCCCCAGGTCATCCTCGAGGATGCTCTCGATGGGTCCTTCGTACTGGTATAGCCCGACCTTGCATTGCCGATGGGCTCCCGAACGAAGGGGCCAGCGCCAGGAGGGCTCCGCATGCCGCCACGATGGTCGATTCTCCTATTGCTCGTGATGCTGGCCGGATGCAGTAGCGCAACAAGGGCGGTGCGTCTGGACACAGGCCGGGGCAAGCTCATCACCTTCACCCCACGCTCCGATGACGCTGAACCGGTGGAGTTGGACGAAGACGACTTCGAAGAGGCCGTGACGAAGTTGGGCCGAGATGTGCCCCGGTCCGCGCAGCCTCGGTCCGACGCTCGTCGGCTGTTCTGGTCCCCTGCGAATGATGCCTACGCAGGCGCACGAGGGAGCCTCGGCCTCGTGTCTGTTGGCTCGGGGCAGGACTCGTACAACAACCATCTCCCACTCGCCGAGGCATGGAGGCCGGAGGCGGATTCAGAACTCACGCACGCCTACGGCCGCTGGTGCGAGCGGACGCAACGCACCCGAGACTGCCTGCATCTGCTGGAGGACGGCCCCTCTCTTGGCGACGAGGCCAGGCGCACCCTGGCCCTCCAGTTCGCCATGGGCTCGGTCATGAACGAGACCCAGGATGCGCTGGGAAAGATGGTGGATCCGGTAGCGGTGCGGAACACCCTCATCACGGCCATGGCCGTGTACCTCGGCCTCTGGTTGCTGCCCGAGCCGGTGAGCAAGGGCGTGGCCGCCACCCTGACGGTGTGCCTCATCGCCTACTTGGGGGTGGACACCGTTTGGAACCTGATCGCAGGGTGGCGGCAACTTGCCGAGGAGGTAGCGGTCGCCACGACCTTCGATGAGCTACGCACGGCTGGCGAAAAGTACGGCAAGGTCATGGGCGAGAACGCGGCGCGTGTCTTCGTCATGCTCGCGACCGCCGCCATCGGGAGCACCGCGGGGCTGGCGACCAAGGCACCGGGGCTTCCGGGTTCGGTACAGGCGGTGCGGCTGGGCGAGGTCCAAGGGGGCTTCCGGTTCACGGCGATCGCGGAAGTGGGCTCGGTGGCTGTCCCCGCCGAGGGAGCCGTCACCATCACGCTCGCTCCTGGTGCGCTGGCCATGGCAGCACAAGGGACGAGCGCCGGTAGCACGGCCCCGGTGGACGCGGAAGGCCCCTGGCACCACATCGCCTCCGACAAGTTCAGTACGTCCACCAACAACGGAGGGCCATGGACCCCAAGGTACCAGGAGATCTTCGACCGGGCGGGCATGTCGCTCGACGATGCGGCGAACCAAGTCCGCGTCCCAGGCCACAAGGGGCCACACCCGAGGGAGTACCATGAGGAGGTCTACGAGCGGCTGGACGAAGCAACATCGAGCTGCAAGAGCGTCGAGCATTGCCGGGAGGCACTGACGAAGATCCTCGGTGTGTTGGCGCGCGAGATCTCGAAGCAGGGGACCAGGCTCAATCGGCTGGTGACCCGAACCGAATGACGGAAGGATGACCTCATGCCGAAGCGGTTCTTCAAATTGACCGATGATGTGTACCTCTCCGGCCGATGGGAGCTGGGGCATCCTCTCGATCAGGAGGGCCGGAAGCTCGATGACCCGTGGCAGTTCAGGATCGGGCAACAGTCTCACTGGGACGAGCGCATCAGGATTCCCGTCAAGATCTCCGGCAAGCCGCTCGACTATTCCCACGCGGCATTCAGCATCCCCGTCGTCCACGCGAGGGTGGCGTCCCTCTTCACCGAGGTGGCACCCGACGACGTGCAGTTCATCCCGGTGGAGATCGACTCCCAGCCCGCTCAGCACTTCATCCTCAACGCCACCCGGCTCGTGAAGTGCATCGACGACGCTGCGTGCGAAGAGGTGCGTTACTGGACCCCGGAGGACGGGATGCCCGAGAAGGTGGGTACGTACTCCTCGGTGTCCGGGATGCGCATCGACCCGGCGAAGGTGGGAGGCGCCAAGGTGTTCCGCACCTGGGGCTGGACCGTGGCCTTGACCGTGTCCGAAGAGATCAAGGAGGTCCTGGAGCGCGCGAGCATCACCGGCGCGAAGTTCACGGACGTAACCGGCCCCGGTGCAGTCAATGGCCCCTGACCCCTGCCGTCCCCACCTTCGTACCCAAGTTGTACCCAAGATGAGCGGACGCGGGATAAGGCCCGCAACCTGAACCGGGGAGCCGTGTTGAGGCATGATGCGGGGGCCTGTGTCCCGGGCTCCGCGTCCTCGAGGTCTCCATGCCCCGCCCTTCCCTCCTCCGCCTGCTCCCGGGCGCGCTCCTCGCCGTCCTCACCGCGTGCAGCGGCGACGACCCGACCCCCACGCCCACCGAGCCCGTGCCCCCGGCCACCTGGCACAAGGACGTCGCGCCCCTGGTGCAGGCGAAGTGCGCCAACTGCCACACCGAGGGCGGCATCGGCCCCTTCCCCCTGCAGACATACGCCGACGTCTTCGCCCACCGCGACGTCCTCAAGGCCGCCGTCCAGGCCGGCACCATGCCGCCCTGGCCCCCGTCGTCCGAGTGCAACACGTACGCGCATGAGCGCTCGCTCGACGAAGCGCAGCAGGCCCTGCTCACGCGCTGGGTCGACGAGGGCGCCGCCGAAGGCGACCCCGCCAACGCCACCGCCATCACGCCCCCCACCGGCGGCCTGTCCCGCGCGGACGTCGTCCTGAAGATGCCGGAGCCCTACCTCCCCACCCAGTCCCCGGATGACTACCGCTGCTTCCTCATCGACTGGCCGGAGACGCGCACGCGCTACATCACCGGCTTCCGCGCCGACCCGGGCAACCGCGCCACCGTCCACCACGTCATCGCCTACCTCGCGACGCCTTCCGAGGTGAAGGGCTATGAGGCGCGCGACGCCGCCTCCCCGGGCCCCGGCTACACCTGCTTCGGTGGCCCCGGCGGGCCGGACGCCACCCGCGCCACGTGGCTCGGCGGCTGGGCCCCCGGCAGCCTCGGCCAGGACTTCCCCGCCGGCACCGGCCTGCGAATCGAACCCGGCTCCAAGGTCGTCCTCCAGGTCCACTACAACGACCACGGCCAGCCCGCCGCCGCCGACCGCTCCGCCGTCGCCTTCAAGGTCGACGACACCGTGAACAAGGTCGCCTACGTCCAGCCCTGGTCCAACCCCTCCTGGGTGAATGGCACCACGCCCATGCGCATCCCCGCAGGCAACGCCGACACGAAGCACCTGTGGTCCATGGAGCTCACGCCCTTCCTGGGCTTCACCACCGGGGGCGTCCTCCAGAACAACGTCCCCGTCACCATCCACTCGGCCGCACTCCACATGCACACCCGGGGCACCCACGCCCGCGCGGAAATCCAGCGCCAGTCCGGCGCCCGCGAGTGCCTCCTGGAAATCCCCCACTGGGACTTCCACTGGCAGGGCACCTACGCCCTCCAGAAGCCCGTGCAGCTGTGGAACGGAGACAAGCTGAACGTGGAGTGCCACTGGGACAACAGCGCCCCCGGCGCCACCGACCGCGAGTGGGGTGAGGGCACCGACGACGAGATGTGCCTCGGCATCTTCTACCTCACCCAGTAGCACGCTCCGGCGGCACGGCCCCGCGTCACCAGAGCGGGGCCATGTTCTCCACGTACTTGAAGCCCGTGCCCGTGTTGAACACCACCACGGACTCGTCGGGCGTCACCTGTCCCGCGGCCTGGAGCTTGCGCAGCGCCGCCACGCAGGCGCCGCCCTCGGGCGCGACGAAGAGTCCTTCCGCGGCGGAGATGTCCTTCACGCCCTGGATGATTTCCGCCTCCGTCACCGCCACCGCCGTGCCGCCACTCTCCTTCACCGCACGGAGGATGAGGAAGTCGCCCAGCGCCTTGGGCACCCGCAGGCCGTGCGCGTGCGTCGTCGCGCCCTGCCACATCGGCGCGTCCGGCTTGCCCTCGACATGCGCTTTCACAATCGGCGCGCAGCCCTCCGCCTGCACCGCCACCATGCGCGGCCGCTTCGAGCCGATGAGGCCCATGGCCTCCATCTCTTCAAAGGCCTTCCACATGCCGATGAGGCCGGTGCCGCCGCCCGTCGGGTAGAGGATGACGTCCGGCAGCGTCCACCCGAGCTGCTCCGCGATTTCGTAGCCCATCGTCTTCTTGCCCTCCACGCGGTAGGGCTCCTTCAGCGTGGCGCACTCGTACCAGCCGTGCTCCTTCGCCAGCCCCGCGCAGATGCGGCCCGCGTCGGTAATCAGCCCCTCCACCGTCTCCACGTGTGCGCCGTACGCGCGCGTCTCCATGAGGAACAGGCTGGCGATGTCCTTCGGCACGAAGACGTGCGCCTCCAGCCCGCCGCGCGCCGCATAGGCCGCCAGGGCGCTGCCCGCGTTGCCCGCCGACGGCAGGCACACCGCCTTGGCCCCCAGCACCTTCGCCATGGTGACGGCCGCCGACAGCCCGCGCGCCTTGAACGAGCCCGTCGGGTTGCCGCCCTCGTCCTTCACCCAGACGCGCTTCATCCCCAGCTTCGCGCCCAGCCGGGGCGCCTGCAGCAGCGGCGTCCAGCCCTCGCCCAGGCTCAGCCGCTGCGCCGGGTCCTCCACCGGCATCACCTCGTGGTAGCGCCACATGGAGCGCTCACGCGTGGCCAGTGCCTCCGGCCGCAGCGTCTTCGCCGCGCGCTCAAGGTCGTAGCGCGCGAACAGCGGCGCGTTGCACGCGGTGCACAGGTTCAGCACGGCGCCCGGCGCGTACGTCCGGTCGCACTTCGTACAGTCGAGTCGGGTCAGGGCCATGAGGCCGCGGAATCTACGCCAACGTCCCGCGCCGTGCCGCCACGCGCCGAGCGCCGGGGGTGTGCCGCTGACGCATCCCAGTAGCCGGGCCTTCAGGAGGCCGAGGCGGGCGGCATCAGCGGCAGCTTCACGGTGAAGGCCGAGCCCCGGGCCAGCTCGCTCTCCGCACGGATGGTGCCGCCCAGCGCTTCGACAATCTGCCGGGTGATGTAGAGCCCCAGGCCCAGGCCGCCGTAGTGCCTGTCGCTCACCGCGCGCTCGAACTTCTCGAAGATGCGCGGCAGCGCCTCTGGAGCGATGCCGATGCCCTCGTCCCGGACCTCCAGGCAGGCCGTGTTGCCCTCGCCCCACACGCGCACCCGGACGGGCCGCCCTCCGCCGTACTTGAGCGCGTTGGACAACAGGTTCGTCATCACCTGCTCCAGCCGCTGCCGGTCCCACACGCCCACCAGCGGCTCCGGGACGTCCACCACCAGCCGGCCGCCCAGGCGGTGCACCTCCGGCTCGAAGCGGGACGCCGAGTCGCGCACCAACGCGCAGAGGTCCACCACCTCCAGCGTCAGCGAGAATCGCCCGGAGTTGATGCGCGAGATGTCCAGCAACTCGTCCATCAGCGACGACAGGCGGTGCACCTGCTGCCGCATCATCTCCAGGTCGCTGGACAGCCGGGGGAAGCGCTCTCGGGGGAGGGAGTCCGCGGAGCGGGCCAGCATCTGGAGCTTGAGGGACAGCGGCGTGAGGGGCGTCTTCAGCTCGTGGCTGGCCACCTGGAGGAACTCCTCGCGCACGCGCACGGCCTGCTGCGCCTCGTGGTACAGCCGGCCGTTGTCCACCGCGAGGGCGGCGCGGCGGGCCAGTTCCTCGGCCGTCTCCAAATCCGACTGCGTGAAGCGCCGGCCGGGATGGATGGCCAGGAAGGTGATGACACCCAGCCTCCGGCCCCGCGCCACCAGCGGCACGGACATCACCGACTGGAAGCCGATGGCCCGCATGTGCGCCAGGTGCTCCGGGCTGTAGGCCGCCTGCTGCTTGTACGCGTCGCCCGCGTCCTCGACGAGCAGGGCCCGGCCTTCACGCAGGGCCTGGCTGGGCAGGTGCGAGGCCCCGCCCGAGACGACGGGCGGAAAGTTCACCGTCTCGCGGACCTGCGGCTCCAGCGCGGGGTCCGCACAGACGACCTTCACCCGCTTGATGCCACCACCCTCCTGGAGGATGTCGACCATGCACCAGTCGCCGAGGGCGGGCACGGCGAGCTCCGTGGTGCGCGACAGCGTGGCCTCGTAGTCGAGCGACTCGGACAGCACGCGGCTCGCCTCGGACACGAAGGCGAGGCGCTCCTCGCCGCGCTTGAGCTCGTGGATGTCGATGACGGAGCCGATGTAGCCGAGGAACTCGCCGGAGCTGTCCAGCCGGGGGCTCGCGGAGTCGATGGCCCAGCGGTACTCGCCGTGGCGCGAGCGAATCCGATACTCCAGGCGGAACGCGGTCCGGCCCGCGTTCGACGCGAGGAAGATGTCGCCCGCCCGCACGCGGTCCTCGGGGTGGACGGCCTCCAGCCACCCGAGTCCCCGGGCCTGCTCCTCCGTCTGGCCGGTGAAGTCGTACCACTGGCGGTTGAGCCAGATGCAGGCGCCCGTCTCATCGGTCATCCACAGCATGACCGGCGCGTTGTCCGCCATGTTGCGGAAGCGCGCTTCGCTCTCGCGCAGCCGGTCCTCGCGGTCCTTCAGGTCCTGCGCGGCGCGGCGCCGCTCCGTCACGTCCCGGATGAAGAGGATGAGCCCCGTGGCCGAGGGCGACGCGCGCGCCTCGAACCAGGCATTGGAGGTGTCGACGAAGTCCTCGTGCACCACCTCGACACCGTCGCGCATGGCGCGCTGGTAGACGTCACCGAAGGAGCTGGTCCGCAGGCTCGGGAACTCCGTCCACAGCTCGCGGCCCAGCAGCTGCTGGCGCGAGCGGCCGAGGATGCGCTCCATCCAGGCGTTGACGAAGGACAGGCGCCACTGGCGGTCCACCGCGACGACGCCATGCCCCACGCCGTCCAGCATGGCCGCGAACGCGGCCGCCGTGGGCTCCAGCGAAGTGTCCGGGCCGCTCGAATCCATGCCGTGCTTCACCGCCTCCGGAGCCTCTGGAAAAGTCAGGCGCCCGCCTGCTCGCGGAGCGTGCCAGCATCACCTGCACACGACCTGGACGCGCCCTCCACAGGGCTTGAACAGGGCCGCGCGCCGCGGGTCATCCGCGCAGCTCCAGCCATACCGGGGCGTGGTCGGAGGGCTGCTTCCCCTTGCGCTCCTCGCGGTCCACGTCCACCTGCGCCAGGCGCGGGATGAGCGGCGCCGTCACGTAGAGGTGGTCGATGCGCAGGCCCCGGTTCTTCGGGAAGGCCAGCATGCGGTAGTCCCACCACGAGAACTTCTGCACGTCCGGGTAGAGCTCGCGGTAGGCGTCCTTCAACCCGAAGTCACACACCCGAGCGAGCGCGTCCTTCTCCTTCTGCGTGAAGAGCGTCTGCCCTTCCCACTCCTTCGGGTCGTAGGTGTCGATGTCCCGGGGCGCCACGTTCCAGTCGCCGCCCAGAACCAGGGGCTCGCCCGGCTGGTGGCGCGCATCCAGGTAGCGGCGCAGCCGCTCGTACCACTGGAGCTTGTAGTGGTACTGCTCCGAGTCCACCGACTGCCCGTTGGGCGCGTAGGCGCTCACCACGCGGATGCCGCCCACCGTCGCGGCGATGAGGCGCGCGTGCGTGTCATCCACGCCGTCGGACAGCCCCTTCACCACGTCGCGGGGCTCCTCCTTCGAGAGGATGGCGACGCCGTTGTAGGTCTTCTGCCCGTGGAGGGCGGCGTGGTAGCCGACCGCGCGCACGGCCTCCAGGGGGAAGTCGGCCTCCGTGCACTTCAGCTCCTGAAGGCACAGGATGTCCGGCTGTCGGGTCCTCAGCCACTCGAGCAGGCGCTCCTGCCGGGCCCGCACCGAGTTCACGTTCCAGGTGGCGATCTTCATCGCGCGGACCGTCGCATGACACCCGCGCCCCCGCCACGCTTTTCCCCGTCCCTGTGGCCGGGGGGACACACCCCTTGCCGTCCCCCCGGGCACGGGCCCTGGCACGGGCGTCGCAATGCCCTCCGGGTGGGAGCCCGTCACACGGCTCCCGCACGCGCCCTTCCCGGGCGCACCGCCGGAAGTCGAGGTGTCGTCGCCATGAGCCCCACGAGTGCCAGGACGCGCAAGGCCGCAGCCCCCATCCCCTTCACCCTGCCCGCCGCGCTGAAGAAGACGCTGCTGCCCGCCTGCCTCGCCGCGCTCGGACTCGCCGCCTGGGACGACATCCCCCTGCCTCCGTCCCTGCGCCCGTGGATGGCCGTCGTCCAGCAGGCGCGGCCGCACGAGGCTCCCGTGGGGAACAGCGCCGCTCCCGTGGTGGCACCGCCTTCCGGGGACATGACGCCGGACGTGGCCGCACCCGAGGACACGAAGCCGGTGGTGGCTCGCACGCCCGCGGAGGACGCGCTGCTGCCGCTGCCCCACACGCACGGGCGGCGCGTGGACCACCTGGCCCGGGCGCGCACGCTGCGCGAACTGGGAGACCTCTCCGGTGCCCTCACCGAGTGCCGGCGCGCCCTCCATGACGACCCGGCGGACACGGACGCGCTGACGCAGGCCGCGCGGCTCGCCCGCCTCACCGGGCAGACGGAGGTGGCGGTGCGGGCCTACGAGCAGCTCGGCCGGCTGCTCCCCGAGGACTCCGGCGCGCTGGTGCAGCAGGCGCGACTGCTGGTGTCGCTGGGCCGCCACGCGGAGGCCGTGCTGGTGGGCGAGGAGGCCGTGCTGCGCAGCCCGGAGGACGCGGAGGTGTACCAGGTGCTCGGCCGGGCGCACCTGGGCGCGGGGCAGTTGTCCGCCGCCATCCTCCGCTTCCAGCAGGCCGTCCACCTGGAGCCCGAGCACGGCTACGCGCTGAACAACCTGGGCTTCGCCTACCTGCGCGCGGGTGAGGACGCGAAGGCGGCGAACGTGCTCGCCCAGGCCGCCTCCCTGCTCCCCCACGTGGCCTACGTCCACAACAACCTCGGCGTGGCCCAGGAGCGACTGGGCCATGTGGAAGAGGCCCGCGCGGCCTACGCCAACGCCACCCGGCTGTCCCCGCGCTACGTCCAGGCCCGCGTCAACGCGGAGCGCGTGAATCGGCTGGCCCGCGTGGACGGCACCCGGCCCGGAGAATGGGAGACCCCCGCGCCCCGGCCCGAGGGGGTGCCGGAGCCGGGCATGCCGTAGCGCCTCCCCGCCTGGAGGCCGCTACCGGGGCGGTCTCCAGGCGACCTTCCGGGCCGGTTCCCGTTCCTCTCCCCCCGGTCTAACGTGCAGGCCCCTTCTGAAAGCGCCATGACTCCGGCTCCCGAGATGCCCACTTCGTCCGAATCCTCCACGCCCCCTGCCGTGCCGCCTCCGACTCCCGCGCGTCCCGGGTTCGGGGCCCGGCTCTGGCGGTGGACGAAGCGGTTGCTCGTCCTTGGCGTGGTGGGGCTGCTGCTCGGTCTGCTCGCGGGCGTGGGCGGCTATTTCTATTACAGCCAGGACCTGCCCTCGGTGGATGCGCTGCGCAACTACCAGCCGCCGCAGGTGACCAAGGTGACGTGCGGTGATGGAAGCCTCTGCGCGGAGTTCGCCCACGAGCGCCGCACGCTGGTACGCGTGGAGGACCTGCCGCCGCACGTGCGCTACGCCTTCCTCGCCGCCGAGGACGCGGACTTCTACAAGCACCAGGGCCTGGACCCGTTCGGCATCGCCCGCGCCGCCATCAAGAACCTCATCCCCGGCAGCCGCAAGTCCGGCGCGTCCACGATTACGCAGCAGGTGGTGAAGAACCTGCTGCTCACGCCCGAGCGCAGCTTCACGCGCAAGGCCCGCGAGTGGATTCTCACCCCGCGCGTGGAGGAGGCACTCACCAAGGACCAGATTCTCGGGCTCTACATCAACCAGTCGTACTACGGGCAGCGCCGCTACGGCGTGGAGGAGGCCGCGCTCTTCTACTTCGGCAAGCACGCGAAGGACCTGGCCGTCGGAGAGGCGGCCGTGCTCGCGGGCACCGTGCAGATTCCCCACCGCATCAACCCGGTGACGAACATGACGCGGGCGAAGAGCCGCCAGACGTACGTGCTCCAGCAGATGGAGAAGAACGGCTGGGCGTCGAAGGAAGTGGCGCAGGCGGAAATCGCGAAGCCCATCGTCCTGGCGCCGCGGCAGCAGAAGCCGGTGGGCCTGTACTACTCGGAGGAGATTCGCCGCACCCTCGTCGAGCGATATGGCGACAAGGCCGTCATGGAGGGCGGCCTGCGCGTGGACATCGCCATGGTGCCGAAGCTGCAGACCGCCGCCGAGCAGGCGGTGCGCGAGGGCCTGGAGGCGGTGGACCGGCGCCAGGGCTACCGGGGTCCCCGAGGCACGCTGACGGACGCGCAGTGGGAGCGCTACCGGGCGCTCGTCGCCACGCGCATCGAAGAGGCCGGGCGCCGGCAGAAGGACCAGGGCTACGTGGCGGACCTGTCGCCGCTGGCCAAGGCGGAGAAGGAGGAGCCGAAGGCGCCACAGGCGGCCGTCGGCAGCACGGCGGAGTTGGAGGAGGACGGCGCCGAGGAGCAGCTCCCGGACCTGACGCCCGAGGAGGAGGCCGCGCGCACCGAGGAGGAACTGCTGGCGCGCACCGTGCGCCTCAAGCCGCTGGAGGAGGGACTGCGCCTCACCGGCTACGTCACCGAGCTGGACGAGAAGCGCAACGTGGCGAAGGTGGACCTGGTGGGCCGCACCGCCGAGGTGGCCTTCTCCACCGCGACGTGGGCGCGCCAGAAGGGCAAGGGCGCGCCCAAGGGCATCGCCGACGTGTTCACCAAGGGACAGCTCGTCTACGTGCGCGTGCTGAAGGCGCCGCCCGCCCCGGCCTTCGTCGAGGCCGCGCTGGACCAGGTGCCCGTCGTGCAGGGCGGCCTCGTGGTCATCAACCCGGCGAACCGCAACGTGGTGGCGCTGGTGGGCGGCTATGACGCGGAGCGCTCGTCCTTCAACCGCGCCACGCAGGCGAAGCGGCAGCCGGGCTCGTCCTTCAAGCCCTTCCTGTACGCGGCCGCCATGGGCAGCGGGCGCTACACGCCGCTGTCCAAGGTGAACGACGCGCCCGAGGCCATCCGCGACCCGTACACGGGCAAGACGTGGAAGCCGCAGAACTACGACCGCCAGTTCGAGGGGCCGATGACGCTGCGCACCGCGCTCACCAAGTCGAAGAACACGGTGTCGGTGCGCCTCATCGAAGCGCTCACGCCCGCCACCGCCATCGACTTCGCGCGCCGCGCGGGCATCCACTCGACGCTGCCGGAGAACCTGACGCTCGCGCTGGGCACGGGTGAAGTCACGATGCTGGAGGCCGTCAACGCGTACGCGACGCTCCAGGCCAACGGCCGCTACGCGGAGCCGCTGCTCCTGCTGCGCGTGCGCGACGGGAAGGGCAAGACGCTGGAGGAGCACCAGCCCGCCTTCGAGGAGACGCTGCCCCCCGCGGTGGCGTACCTCGCCACGTCGCTGATGCGCAGCGTGGTGGAGGAGGGCACGGCCCGGGCGGTGACGGAACTGAACCGCCCCGCCGCCGGCAAGACGGGCACCACGCAGGAGTCCAAGGACACCTGGTTCTCCGGCTACACTGCGGACTGGGTGGCCAGTGCGTGGGTGGGCTTCGACGACAACTCCCCGCTGGGCGGCAGCGAGACGGGTGGCCGCGCGGCGCTGCCCATCTGGCTCAAGTTCATGCGGGTGGCCCACGAGGGTCTGCCCTCTCGCGAGTTCGAAGTGCCGCCGGGCGTGGTACAGGTGCGCATCGACCCCGTCAGCGGCCTGCTGGCCGGCAACTCCGTCCCGGGCCGGCTGGAGCCGTTCCTGGAGGGCACGCAGCCCACCGCCGAGGCACCACCGCCGGGGCAGGTGTCCACCGACCAGTTCTTCCTCGAGGAAGGCAACAGGAAGGGATTGTGAGCCGAAGCCGAGCCCTGCTCCTCGCCCCGCTGCTGGCCGCGCTCGTCGCCGCCCCGCGGCCCGCTCCCGCCGCTTCCACCCCGCAGGACGCCTCCGCCGTCGACAGCCTCGCGAAGTCGCTGGCGGAGGCGGTGCGCGCGCTCCCCGCGGAGGCGCCCGTGGCCCTGCACCTCTCCGGAGGCACCGCCGAGCTGCGGCGCGCCGTGGGCAGCGTGCTCGCCGCGCGACTGTCCGCCTTGAATCTGGCGCCGGTGGTGGTGGACGCGCCCTCGGCCGAGGCCGCGGAGGCCGCTGCCCGTGCGCAGGGGGCGCGCACGCTGGTGCGCCTCACGCTGGACGTGGAGGCCGGTGAGTTGCGCGCGCGCGGCGACGCGCTGGGCACGTGGGTGAACTTCTGGTCCGGCCGCGCGGCCACCCGCCCGCCGAAGCCCGCGGGCGCGCTGGCGCAGGCGGTGGAGGCGGACGCGGCCGTGCTGGCGCTGGCGTCCGTGGGGGGACCGGCGGTTCCTCCGACGAATGGCACCGCCCCCCGGGGCGTGCGACTGCTCGGCGCGGTGCTGGCGCGGCTGGAGCATCCGCTCGCGGCGCTGGCCACGGGAGACCTGGATGGGGACGGCAGGGACGAGGTCGCCGCCCTCACCGAGTCCGACGTGTCCGTCTTCGCCGCGGACGGGCGGCTGCTGGCACGGCGCGAGCTGGATGCGCTGCCTCCCGGCAATGCCACCACCCGCGAGCCCTTCGGTGCGCTCGCCGTGCTGACGGGTCCGCCGCGCCTGGCCGCGTGGAGCACCCGGCACGCGCACGGGGAGGTGCTCACACTGGACGTGGCGCGCGGCATGCTGAAGCCCGTGGGCACGCAGGACGCGGCGCCGCTGGGCCCGGGCGAGCGCGGGAGCTTCGTCCCCGGACAGACGGCCTTCGCTCCGGAGGTGCGGCTGGCGGACGGGCGCACCCTGACGGTGACCGCGCCCTTCACCACCGCGAGCTTCTCCGCGTCGCGGCTGCTCTTCGTCCACCCGGACGGCTCCGCGTCCCTCTACGCGCGCGCAGGCGCGGCGCCCTCACGGCTGACGGGCCTGGGCGCGGGCAGTGCGCTGGGCGACGTGGACGGTGACGGGCCGCCGGAGTTGCTCACCACCTCGCCGCAGCTCCAGCCGTCGCCGGATGTGTTGCGCGTGTTCGCCTCCAATGGGGACGACCCCACCGCGCACGAACCGCTGTGGCAGGGCGCGCTGCCTCCGGGCCGCGCGCTGTACGTGGTGACGGCCGACCTGGACGGCGACAAGCGCCGCGAGGTGGTGGTGGGCCTGTCGAAGCCGGACGGCACCGGCGAGCTCTTCCTCCTGCGCCACGGTGCGCCATGACGGTCCGCTCCGCTCTCGCATGCGTGTTGTTCCTCTCCTCCGCGTCCGCGCTGGCGGCCGGACGTCCGCGCTACGGCGGCGAGCTGCGCGTCGCCCACGACGGTCCTCCCGAGGTGGGGGAGCCCGCGCTCGCCGACACGCCCCTGGAGGCCACGCTGCTGGGGCTGCTCTCGCGCCCGGTGTGTCGCGCCATGCCGGATGGCACCATCCTCCCCGCGCTCGCCCGCGAGCTGTCGCGCCCCACGCCCCAGTCCGTGCGCCTCACGCTGGCCAACGCCGCCACCGCCGGCGCACTGGCCCGCGCGTGGATGCGGCTGGCCAGCGCCGAAAACGCCTCGCCCTACCGCGCCCTGCTCTACCCGGTGCGCGGCGAGGCACGGCAGGTGAGTACCCAGGGCGCCACGGTGGAGCTGACGCTGTCCTTCCCCTGGCCGGACCTGGAGCGCGCGCTGTGCCACCCGGCGCTCGCCGCGCCCGCGTCGTCCCCCGGCCAGGGCCCCTTCAGCGCCGTGGGGCGGGGCACGCTGGAGGCGCAGCTCGCCTGGCCCCAGGGCCGGCCGTACCTGGACCGGCTGCTGCTCACCGGCACGGATGAGCGGGGCCTGGCGCGGCTGTGGTCCTCCCGGCAGGTGCAGTTGGAGCTGGGCGTCTCCTCGGAGACGGACACCACGGCGGGCACGCCCTACTACGCCACCTTCCTGGCCTTCGCTCCCCGCAAGCTGCCCGCGGACTTCCGGCAGGCGGTGGAGAGCGCCATCGACCGCGAGGACCTCACCCGCCTCTTCGTCCATGCCCCGGCGCAGCCCATGCCGCACCTGCTGCCGCCCGCGCTGATGCCGCAGGGCCCCCGGCCGCGCCCCGCGCCTCCCGCCCCGAGCACGCCGCGCACGGTGACGCTCCTCTACGACGCCTCGCTGGACGACCAACGCGCGGTGGCGGAGCGCATCCAGGTGAAGCTGCACGAGCGCGGCTACACCGTGGCGCTGGAGCCGATGCCGCGCTCGGCGCTGCGCGCGCGCTGGGCGAAGGGCGACTTCGAGCTGATGCTGCACGCCCTGCTGCTGCCGCCCGTGCCCGGCCCCGCGCTGGCGGTGGTGCTGGACGCGGCCGGGCGCAGGGACCTGCTCGGCGTGGAGCTGCCGGCCATCGGCGCGCTGGCGGACGCGGGCGCGCGGGACACCCGAGTGCGCGAGCGGGCCCTGGCGCTGGCCCCATCCGTGCCGCTGGTGCCGCTGTACGCACAGGGCCTGGGCGTGCGCCTCGCGCCGGAAGTGGGCGGGCTGCGCTTCGACGCGCAGGGCCTGCCGTGGGTGGACGGGCTGCACCTGGCGCCCCAGGAGGGCACGGCCACCGGAGGCCGTCCGTGAGGAGACCGCCATGCGCCTGAGGACGCGACTGGCGCTCGCCTTCACCCTGCTCGCGGTGGTGCCGCTCGCGGTGGTGGTGCCCCCCACCCGCACCCGGCTGCGCGACACGCTGTCGCGCGAGCTGGACGCGCGCATGGCGGCGGCCATCACCTCCGCGCAGGAGTCGCTGGAGCGCTCCGGCGCCAACGCCCGCCGCGCGGTGGAGGAGCTGGTGGACAGCCCCGCCATGGAGGACCTGGCCCGCGAGGCGAGAGAGAGCCCCACCCGCGCCATCCAGGCCGGCACCGCCGAGGGGCTGATGCGCAGCCGCGGCCTGACGGTGCTCGCCCTCTTCGACCGGGGCGGCACGGTGCTGTCCTCCGGCCACCTGCCCGCCCGACGCGGAGACCCGGACCCCGCCCTCTTCGCCGTCACGCAGGAGAAGTCACCGAAGCCCGTGCCGGTCCGCGTGGAGGTGCGCACGCCGTCCGGCCTTCGCCAGCTTCCCGCGCTCGTCACCGCGCGCCCGGTGGACTATGGAGATTTGCGCCTGTGGGCCGTGGGCGGCGTGCTGCTGGACGAGGGCCTGGCGCAGCACCTGGCGCGGCTCACCCAGGCCCAGGTGACGCTGATGTCCGGTGACACCGAGCTGGCCCGCGCCGGTGACGCCGAGCCGCCCACGATGGCGCGCACGCTGCCCCTGGGAGAGACGGCCACGGTGCGCTTCGTCTTCAGCCGTGCCGCCGCGAACGAGGCCGAGCAGGGCGTCATGCGCGCCTTCCTCCTGCTGGCGGGACTGGGCGGCACCTTCGCGGTGCTGCTGGGCCTGTTGGTGTCACGGTGGATGACACGGCCGGTGGAGGCCCTCACCGAGGGCGCGCGGCGCGTGGCGGAAGGCGCCCTGGACGCGCAGGTGGCCGTGGAGGCCAGCGGCGAGGTGGGTGAGCTGGTGCGGACGTTCAACCGGATGACGGGCGAGCTGAAGGCCACCACCGAGCGACTGGTGGCCAGCGAGCGCGTCGCCGCGTGGCAGGAGGTGGCTCGGCGGCTGGCTCACGAAATCAAGAACCCGCTGACGCCCATCCGCATGTCGCTGGAGACGCTGCTCGCCGCGCAGGAGGCCCGGCACCCGCGCTTCCCGGACATGTTCAAGGAGAGCGCGGGCGTGGTGCTGGAGGAGGTGGACCGGCTGCGGCGAATCGTGGACGAGTTCAGCCGCTTCGCGCGCATGCCCAAGCCGCAGCTCGCGCCGGTGGACCTGGGCGAATTGGTGCAGAGCGTGCTCTCGCTGTACGCCGCTCCGCCCGAGGGCATCCAGATCCTCCCGTCGCTCCAGACGGGCGTGGTGGCGAAGGTGGACAGGGACCAGCTCACGCAGGTGCTGGTCAACCTGGTGAAGAACGCCGAGGAGGCGATGAAGGAGAAGGGCGGCGCGCTGCGCGTGCGCGTGAAGGGCACCGAGGCGGACGCCATCGTCGAGGTGGAGGACAGCGGCCCCGGCATTCCCCCCGAGCACCGCGCCCGCATCTTCGAGCCCTACTTCACCACCAAGGAGGGCGGCACCGGCCTGGGGCTGGCCATCGCCGCTCGCATCCTCCAGGAGCACGGCGGCAAGCTCGACGTGACAGGCGAGCCCGGCCAGGGCGCGCGCTTCATCGTCGTGCTCCCCCGCGCGGAAGGACTGGGCCCCGCGCGGCTGCGGGCCGAGTAGCCGGGGCGGGTAGGTTCCACCCCAGACGCAGACGCGCCGCCTGCACTCGGGGTGATGGCGACACCGACGCGCGCACGGGGTGCTGCCATCGTGATTCCGATGGCAGGCGCAATCTGGCTACACTGCCCCGCCATGCAGTCGCCGCGCCCTCGCGCCCTCATCGTGGACGACAACGTCTTCTTCGCCCGAAACCTGGGCGCGTTCCTCGAGGCCGAGGGCTGGGACGTGCAGATCGTGAATCACGCGCTGCACGCGCTCGGAACCCTGAAGTCAGGCCCGCCACCGCATCTGCTCATGCTGGACCTGGACCTGCCGGACATCAGCGGCTGGGGCATCTACGGCGAGCTGCTGCTCAACCCGGCGTTTCCGAAGGTGCCCGTCATCATCGTGTCGCGCGCGACGTGGCTCCCGCAGGACGTGCCCCTCTCGGGCATCCTCGCGATGGTGGAAGCGCCCTCCAGCCCGAGCGCCTGGGAGCACTTCCGCGGCGTGGTGCGCCCCATCCTCCAGGCCCGCGCGGAGCAGGTGCGTTCCGACGGGGGCCTGGCATGACGTAGGGAACCGCCCCGCGCGGCACTCCAGGAACAGAAAGGCCCGTGAACTCGAGAGAGCTCACGGGCCTTCGTCTGCCACGAGCGTGGCGGCGCGTCAGTCCTTGACGGGCGTGGCCTTGAGGGCGGCCTTGCCCTCCTTCACGTAGACCTGGAAGCGCACCGTCTTGCATGCGTACTTCTGGACGAGCTGCTCCTTGTTCTTGCGGAGCTTCTGCACGAACTTGTCGTAGGTCAGTCCGTCGGCCGGCTCACCGCACCGCTCGCGGGTGGTGAGGAACTCGCGGAAGACCTCCTGGAAGTGCTGCTCCTCGGAGAGCGCCACCGCGGAGTTGCCCATGCCGGGCAGCGGAATCGCGGCCGGGGGCGGCGCCACCGACGAGCGCGGCGCGGGCATGGGGATGGCTTCCGACGTCGGCGGACGGACGCTGGCCTGGAGCAGCTCGCGCGGAATCGCCGCCACGCGCGTCGTCTCCGGGTTGTCCGGCGTCTGCGCGGACGCCAGGGCGAACGGGTCCGCCGCCTGCTGCAGCGAGTACGCCGCCGTGGGCTGGTCCTCGAAGGCGAACGCGCCACGGCGCGGGGACGCCGGGGTCAGGGGCTCCACGGGCGGGAAGGCCGCGGGGTCCGGCTCGAAGGGCATGGACGACGCCGCGGCGAACGGCGTGGCCGCCGAAGCGGGAGGCGGCGCGGGGAACGGGAATGCGTCGGGCGCGCCGAACGGGTCCGCAGCGGAGAACCGGTCCGCCGCGGGGGACACCGGAGCGGCGGCCGGAGGCGGCAGCGAGAACGGGTCCCCCATGGGCGCCTGGTGCGGAGGGGACATGGAGAACGGGTCCCCCATGGGCGCGGGGACCGGAGGCGCCATGGCGAACGGGTCCGCCGAGGGAGCCGGCGCGGGCGCGGGCATGGAGAACGGGTCCGCCAGGGGCGCCGGCGTCGGCGCCGGAGGAGGCATGGCGAACGCATCCGCGGCCTGCATCTGCTGCGGCGCGGCCTGCATCGGCTGCGGCGCGGCCTGCATCGGCGGCGCGGCGGCGGCCATGGCGGCCGACAGGCTCAGCGTGTCGGAGTTGCCCTGGACGTCGTCACCCGAGCGGCCCGAGCCCATCAGCACCGTCCACACCAGCGAGAGGACCAGCAGCCCCGCCAGGCCCATCAGCGCGCTCTGCTGGTAGCCCGCCAGCGCGCCCATCACCGCGCGGGTGTCGGCCACCGCGAGCACCTCCACCGGGGTGCCCTCGAGCGCGCGGCGAGAGCCCACCATCAGCGGCGCCTGGCCGCCCATGAAGTCGCCATTCGTGAAGGCGGGCAGCTTCACCGGCCCGAAGTCCTGGAGCTGACCGCTGCGCAGCACCACACCGCTCGCTCCGGCCGCGACCTGCGCCAGCGAACCCTCCGCCAGCGCCTTCTCCGCGCCAGCGGCGCCCACCACCGCGTCACCCTTCACCAGCGCGAGCGCCGCGACGCCGGACGCGTCCACGGCGGCCTGCAGCGTGCCCTCGTCCACCAGCGGCGCGCCCACCACCAGCGTGGCCAGCGGCCCGGTGCGCGAGTCTCCATTCCACATGAGCGGCACGGACGCGAACACGTGCGGGGCGCCGAAGGCCTCCAGCACCGTCGTGCCGGCCTTCGCCACCGCCGCCACGTCCAGCTTCGCGGTGTCCGAGGACGGCTCGCCGGCCGCGACGGCGTGGAACTGCGCGTCCTGCGCCACCACCGCCACCACCGCGTTCTTCAGCTCCTTGGGCAGCACGGCCTGGGCGGCGGTGCGCACCGCGGCGAAGCGCTCGGCCGTCAGGGGCTGCGGACCGGCCGGACTGTCGTCATCGCCACCGCGGTCGCGGGGGGTGCGCGGCGCGGGCGCGCGAGAAGCCGGCTGCAGCGCGGCCACCGCGGAGAGCACGTCCGGCGTGGCGGCCAGCTTCAGGGCCAGCGACTGCACTTCGGCGCGGCGGGCGTCCACGCGACGCGCCACCTCGGCGGCGCCACTGGCGGCCTGAGACGAGGCTCCCGCCACGGCGCGCTCGCGCAGCGGTCCCGACAGCATCGGCAGGTGAGCAACGCCCAGTCCGATGACCAGGAATGCGAAGACGAGGAACTTGAGGCGGACCATCGCCATCCTTTAGCCCGAGGGTGAAGGGTTCCGCTTATAGCGTTCACCATTCGGGACCAGCAAGATTCGGGCAATGGACACGACAGGCCCGGTCGCCAGGTCAGCGACCTGGGAGACCGGGCCCGTACCGCCTCCCATCCGCCTAGTAGGTGGGCACGTCGACCGTCGAGTCCTGCGGCAGGCCGAGGGTCTGCACGTCGCGCCGCCGCTCCAGCGTGCGCTTGAGGGCCTTCTCCAGCCGATCACGCGATGCGTCGATAGCGGGGAACAGCGAGTCCGCCGTCTCCGTCACGTGCACCGCGGACAGCCCGGGCAGCCGCACCGTCACGCGGCACTCCTTGTCCACGCCGCCCTTGGGACCATTGGTATCCACGAGCGAGATGTCGATTTCCGCCGCCTCGTCGTCCGCGAACCGCTCGATGCGGCTCACCAGGTGCTCATCCACATACGCCTTGAGGGCATCCGTCAGGTCCAGGTGCACTCCACGCAGCAACACCTTCATGGCATCACCTCCGGGGTCAAAGATGGACAGCCCGACACCTTCCGGTGAGAGGGGGCCCCGCTGCTCCCCTGCTCCCCTGCTCCCCTGCCCTCCTGGCGGAAGGGAGCGGGGGCGGCCGAGGAGGCGGAGGACGATTCACTCCGACACGTGGGTTTCCCAGGCACATGGGTGACGAGCGAATCAAGGTCCTGCTGGTAGAGGACGACGGGGACAGCCGGGAGCTGCTGGCCGAGCTGCTGGAAGCCGAGTTCGACGTGCGCACCGCGCCGGATGGACTCGCGGGGCTCAAGGCCTTCGAGGCCGAGCACCCGGACGTGGTGGTGACGGACGAGTCGCTGCCCGGGATGCTCGGCACCGAGCTGGCACAGCGGGTGAAGGAGCGCGAGCCCCGCGCCCGCGTCATCCTCGTCTCCGGGTACACGCAGGTGCAGGGGGCGGAGTTCTGCGACGTGGTGCTGCGCAAGCCCATCGACGTGGACCGGCTCTGTGCCGCCGTGGGCCGGCTGGGCGCGGAGGCCCGGCGGTGGATGGGCGGTGGCGCCGAGGAAGCCCGCCACTGAACGAAGTGTCTGGACGGGGGTGCGGCTCGCGAGGGTCGGACCTACCATGACCCTCCAGACACCATACGGGCAGGAGGGACCGTCGATGAAATACTGCGCCAGGTGCGGTTCGGAGTACGAGGACAGCGTGCAGGACTGCGCGGACTGCCCCGGCAACCCGCTTCTCGTGAGCGAGGCGGAGATGCACGCGCGGGGGCTTCCGCTGCCTCACGAATTGGACAAGCGCGTCTTCGTGCGCGCGGCCACCGCGGAGGACCCCTTCACGGCGGAGGCCTTCGTGGAGCTGCTCCAGGAAGCCAACATCCCCGTGCTGGTGCGTGCCGGCCGCTCGGGCGTGGTGGACACGCTGACCACCGGCAACCTCCTTCCCTGGTGGGAAATCCTCGTGCCCGAGGACGCGGCGGCCCGCGCCACTCCGCTGCTGGAGCAGGAGCGGGCGCAGGAGCTGGCCACCACCGATGAGGCCGTCCAAGCGGCGGAGGAAGAGGAGCGCGAGGGCGAGCTTGCGCCTCCCGCTCCACCGCCCGCTCCCTGAGCAGGCGTCAGGGCGAGCGCATGGCGCTGGCCGGCGCGTCCGGCCGGCGCACCTCGAACAGGCTGACGCCCGTCACCTTCCACTTCGCGTAGCGCGCGTTGCGGGCGAGGAACGTCTCCAGGTCCTCGTCCACCACGCGGTTGTAGCCGCCGCGCGAGGCATGGCGCAGGTACGTGCGCTTCTTGCGCTGCACCACGAAGCCCAGGTGCGTCACACGGGTGGCCTTCAGCGGCAGGTCCTCGCGCAGCACCACGAGGATGGTGCCCGAGGGGATGGAGCGCGCGTGCGTGAGCACCCGCTCGAGCGGGAGCATGTTGAGCGGGTACGTGCCCACCGGCCGCCGCTCCTTCGGCAGCGCCAGCGCCGCCGACGAGCGCGACTGCCAGGTGAGCGGGGTGAGCGTCTTGGTGACGCCCACCGCGTCCTCACCGGCGTAGCGCCGCGTCACGTCCACGAGGAAGCCCTTGCGGATGTTGTTGGGCAGCCACTGCGCCTCCATGAGGTGGTTGCGGTCCTCGTAGGAGGGCGTGCTGGCGTAGCGCAGGCGCTCCAGCAGCGGCGGGACTTCCGCCTCGCTGCGCGCCAGCCCCAGCGCCACGGACTGCTCCACGAAGGTGAGGCAGTCCACCGCGTCCAGCCGGAAGGTGGGGTCCGGGTCCACGCCCTGGCCCTCGCCCAGGGGCGACAGCACGTAGGGCGTGTTGATGAAGCGCTCGCTCATCCGCAGCAGGCGCTCGGCCAGCGGCGCATCCGGGCCCTCGGCCACGAGCGCGGCCCGCTGCGCCCCGGTGAGCCCCTCCCAGCCGTTGGGCCGGTGCGGGGTGGCCGTCGCCGCCTGCGCGGATGCGGCGGGTGACTCGAGGATGGCCTCCGCGCCAGGGGGGGTGTCCGCCTCCGCGGCGGGGGGCGTGGAGGCCGGAGGCGGCGTCGCGGCGGTGGAGGCACCGGACAGCAGCGCCAGGGACAGCAACGTCACGGCCTTCATTTCGCGACACCCGCCTTGCGGAGGATGGCCTTGCGCCGGTCGTCCTGGAGCTGGAGCGTCTCCAGCTCCTTCTCGTACGCCAGCTTCTCTTCTCCCTTCGCGTTCCACGAGGCCAGCACGAGCCAGTCCAGCATGGGGGCCTCGCCGCCCTGGTAGAGGATGCGCGCCGCACCGGCGGCGAGCGCGCGGTCCTTGTCCTCCAGCAGCGGCTTGAGCGCGGGGGTGGCCTTCCTGGCGCTGACGCCCTCGTACAGCTCCAGCCCCTGGCGGCGCACGAAGCGGTCCTGCGAGCCGAGGAGCTTCCCCGCGAAGGCGAAGCCGTCCTGCGAGCCCAGCCGGCACAGCCCCCGCGCCGCCGCGAAGCGGGTGCTCTCCGAGTCGCTCGTGAGGAACGCCTTGAGGGCCGCCGCCTGCTTCGCGTCCCCGGTGTCGCCCACGGCGGCGAGCATGGCGGCGCGCACCTCCAGCTCCGGCTCCGCCTTGGCCGCCTTCAACAGCGGGGCGCCCATCTTCGCGTTGCGCGAGGCGCCCAGGGCCCGGGCGGCCTCCTTGCGCACCCCGCTGCTCTTGTCCTGGAGCAGCGGCAGCAGCACCCCGGTATTCCGGCTGTTCAGCCGGGCCAGGCCCTGCGCGGCGTACATGCGCACCGCGCTGTCGTCGTCGCCCGCGAGCCGCGCCAGGGTGGGCTCGGCGGCGCGCGTCTCCAGCCCGGCCAGCACCGCGACGAGGTTGCGGCGGGGCCGCTCGTCCAGCACCTTGCGCAGCACCTCCGTGATTTCGTCCGCCGCGTAGGACTCCTCGCGCAGGAAGCGCAGCCGGGAGATGGCCGGGGGCACCGCGCCCCCCTCGACGACGCTCAGAATCACCTGCTCCGTCTCCGCGCGTCGCTGGCCGCGCTTCGCGGAGGACGGCGAGGCGGACAGGGCGAGCAGCGGGAGCAGCAGCGCGAGCAGGAGGGCGGAGAGGGCGGGCGGGCGCACGGGGGCGGAACGATGGCAAGCACGGCGCCGGCCGTCAAAGTCCCGCCTCCATGCCCGGTCCCCCGGCCGGCGCGGTCTGCCCGATTCTTGACCCCCCAGGGTGTGATTGATACGACCGACGGGTCCTACCCCTCTCTAGAGGCGCCACCCTATGAAGAAGCTGATGGTGCTGGTGGCGGTGGCGGGGGCGCTCGCCGCGTGCGGCCCCGTGAAGTCCACCGCGAACATCCTCGACGCCGAGGTGCAGATCCAGGCCGCGCGCACGGCCGGGGCCGACAAGCTCGCCCCGTACGAGTGGACCGCCGCCAACCTGTACCTCGCCAAGGCGCGTGAGGAGGTCGGCTACTCCGACTACCAGGCCGGCGTGGACTTCGCCGTGAAGGCCTCGCGCTTCGCCAACGAGGCCCGCGAGAAGTCCATGGCCACGGCCGGCAGTACCCCCGACACCGGTGGCCGGAATCCGAACCCGTGACGCCCGAGCGCTCCCAGATGACGCGTCCTTCCCTCGCCGCGCTGCTCCCCCTGCTCCTCGCCGTCGCCTGCGTCAGTGGCAGCAAGATTCGCGCTGACACCGAGGTGCTCGCGAACGACGTGGAGCGCGCCCGCCGCAGTGGCGCCCTCCGCTGTGCCCCGGTGGAGCTGGCCACGGCCGAAGCCCACCTCGACTTCGCCCGGGGCGAGCTGAGCCAGGGCAACAGCGGCCGCGCCGCCAATCACGTGCGCACCGCCGACACCGCGGTGGACCGCGCGCTGGAGCTGTCCAAGAACTGCGGCCCGCGCCAGGTGCTCGTCCGCGAGCGGCCCGAGCCGCAGCAGCCCCAGCCGCAGCAGCCCCAGCAACAGCAGCCCCAGCAACAGCAGCCGCCCCAGGTGGTGGTCCGCATCGAGGAGACGGACAACGACGGGGACGGCATCCTGGACAAGGACGACCCCTGCCCCGACCAGGCCGAGGACAAGGACGGCTTCCAGGACGAGGACGGCTGCCCCGAGCCGGACAACGACAGCGACGGCGTGCTGGACGGCAACGACAAGTGCCCGCTCAACCCCGGCGTGTTGGAGAACCAGGGCTGCCCGCAGGAGGCGCCGAAGGACCGCGACGGCGACGGCATCTTCGACCCGCAGGACAAGTGCGCGGACCAGGCCGAGGACAAGGACGGCTTCCAGGACGAGGACGGCTGCCCCGAGCTGGACAACGACCAGGACGGCCTCGTGGACAGCGCGGACAAGTGCCCCAACGAGACGGGCCCGGTGCAGAACGTGGGCTGCCCCATCCTCGACAAGGACGGCGACGGACTGAACGACCCGCAGGACAAGTGCCCGGACGAGCCGGAGGACAAGGACGGCTTCCAGGATGACGACGGCTGCCCGGACCTGGACAACGACAGCGACGGGATTCCGGACGGTCAGGACAAGTGCCCGCTGGAGGCCGGCCCCGCGGAGAACGGCGGCTGCGCCGACAAGGACGCGGACAACGACGGCATCGTGGACCGGCTGGACGCGTGCCCGGACCAGCCCGGCGTGAAGGAGGAGCGCGGCTGCGCCAGGCAGTACAAGACGGTCGTCATCAAGAAGGACCGCATCGAAATCAAGAAGCAGATCCTCTTCGGGGCCGGCTCGGCGAAGATTGTCGGCAAGCAGAGCACCGCCATCCTCGATGACGTGGCCGCGGCGCTCCGCGACGCGCCGTGGATCAAGAAGATCCGCGTGGAGGGCCACACGGACTCGCTGGGCAAGGACCTGTCGAACCTGCGGCTGTCGCAGAAGCGCGCGGACTCGGTGAAGGCGCAGCTCTTGCGCCGGGGCATCGACCCGGGTCGCATCGAGGCCGTCGGCTTCGGCGAGACGAAGCCCATCGGTCCCAACACCACCAAGGCCGGCCGCGCGCAGAACCGCCGCACCGAGTTCAACATCATCGAGCAGTGAGCCACCCTGCCCCGCTCCGGCCTGGCCGGCCGGAGCGTCAGGCGGGATGAAGCAAAGCGCCTCCGCGGGCCCAGGCCCACGGAGGTGCTGCTGTTTTCAGGGGATGGGTGCGCCGGAAGGCACAGCCGCTCAGCCGTCCTTGAGCAGCTCGTGCAGCACCTCGGTGGCGTACGCGCCCCGGGGCAGCTCGAAGGTGAGCCACAGGTCCTCGCCGCCCTCGGAGGACGGCTCGGCCACCAGCTCGGGCGAGCCCAGGCGGACGCGGTAGGGCCTGCGCCCGCCTTCCGTCTCACCGCCGCCGCGCTTGAAGTCCTCCAGCGTGACGCCCTCCGCGACGAGCAGCCGCGCCTCCGCCTCGGCGACGTCCCCGGCGGACGCCGGCATCTTCGGGCCGAAGAGGGGCCCGGCCGGGCTCACCTCGAAGGCGGCCACGCGCGGGCCGTCCACCTCGGGCGCCTCGCAGACGAAGAGGCCGCCCGTCTCCTCCTTGCGCAGCACGTCCCCGCGCAGCGCGGTGGCCAGCGTGCCCGCGCGCAGGCGCTCGACCAGCGCGCGGTTGAAGAGGCGCGACTGGAAGGCGGACAGGTACAGCTTGCGCTGGAAGCGGTCCGGCCGCTTCGCCAGCCGCTGGCCCAGCAGCAGCAGCTTGCCCTGGTCCGCGTTGTCGCCCGCGCGGCCGAAGCGCTGCTCGCCGAAATAGTTGGGCAGGCCCCGCTCCCCCAGCCGGGAGAACGTCTCGCGCGCGGCGCCCACGTCCTTCACGCCGCGCAGCCGCAGCCGGAAGCGGTTGCCGCGCAGGTGCCCGGTGCGGAGCTTGTTGCCGTGGCGCTTCGCCCACAGCACGCGCACACCTTCCAGCGCGAAGCCCTCCACCTTCGGCTCCGCGCGCGCGGGCACGGAGATGAGCTGCCGGGTGACGGCCTGCCGGTCCTTCATCCCCGCCACGCCCACGTCGTCCTCGGACACGCCCAGGGCCAGGGCCAGGGCCTTCACCACCTCGCGGGTGTCCCGGCCGCGCTTCTCAAGCCAGAGGTAGAGGTGCTCGCCCTCACCGGAAGGAAGGTACGCAGGCACCTCCTCCACCTCGAAGTCCTCGGGCACCAGCTTGAACGCGCCGCCACACCCGGGCACGTCCGCCGTCAACCGCGGCAACTCTGAATCCGTCACGGCGCCTCGAGCGTGGCCAGCAATTCCTTCACGCGCCGGGCGAGGTCCTCGTCCGCGCGCGACTCCAGCAGCTCTCCGGCCTGGAAGAGCAGGAAGAACATCACGTCGCTGAGCGCCTGCTTGAAGGACGCCAGCGGCTCGCTGCCCAGCTGCGCGCGGTGCCGCTCGAAGGCTTCAATCAGCTTCGGCTCCGGCAGGCTGCCATCCGCCAGGAAGGCCAGGCCCTCCAGCACCGGCGACGACGACAGGGCCTGCCCGGAGAGCGCGGCGTTGGCGGCGGCGATGAACTCGCGGTCCATGCCCTGCTTGGCCACCTCGTCGCGAATCTCGCGGAAGATGAAGTTGAAGACGCGCGCCACCGGCCGGGGGTCCACCGTGGGCACCGCGCGCGCCGCGGGAGGGGCAGGCGGCGTGACGGCCACGGCGGGCTTCACCTGCGGGACGGGCGTGGGGGTGGACGCGGCCGCCGCGGGCACCATCAGCGGCTTGTCCGTCGTCGCCGCGAAGCCACCCTCCAGCAGCCGGAACACCACCTTGGTGATGTCGAACTCGGACAGCCGCGCCGCGTGGCCCAGCTCCAGAATCGTGCGCCGGCCGTCGAGCATGGTCAGCACCCGGTCCTCGTCCTCCTCCAGCTTCCCGTCCGACGGGCGCTTGCGCGTCACATACAGGCGCCCGTGCGGGATGCGCTTCCGGAAGTGCGCCATCTCGTCGATCTTCCGGATGCTGTCCATCAGCAGGCTCTGCGTGGACAGCTGGATGATGTGGCCCGTCTTCTCGTCCACCGGCTGGTCCACGAGGAAGAAGCTCCCCTCGCGGCACAGGACGATGGCGTGGAAGATTTCGCTCACCTGATGGGTGACGCACTTGAAGAGGTCATGCGCCTGGAGCAGCCCCTTCTCCACCAGCGCGCGGCCCACCTTGGACGGCGGCTGCTCGCGCAGCACGGCCTCCACCTGGGGGCGCTCCACGTAGCCCAGCCGCACCAACACCTCGCCCAGCCGGTCCGCCGGGTCGTCGGAGGACGCGCCGCGCACCTCGCCCTCGCGGAAGGTGACGGAGCGCTCACCGCCGGGCGAGCTGACGCGGATGACGCCGCTCCAGCGCGACTGGCTGAGGAAGGCGATGAGGTCCGACAGCGGGAAGCCGCCCGCATCCCCGGACAGCACCACGCGCGGCAGGGGGATGGAGCCGCCCTCCGCGGGGGTGCGCGAGAAGACGAGCAGGTCTGGCGCCGTCGGCACCAGCGCGTACGTCCCCGAGCGCCCCGCCAGCGGCGACGGGGCCTGTCTATCTTCCGGGGCGAGCTGGCCCGACCCCTCGATGCGGAAGCGAGACGTCATGCCCGGCGTCAGTCAGCCGCCCAGGCATTGTTGTTCGCGCGCCACTCCAGCTCGTCCTCGAGGCTGTGGGAGAGCATCTCGTCCTGGATGAAGCCCAGGTCGACGGAGCGCCCGTTGAAGTAGACGGACGGGGTGCCGGTGAGGCCGGCCGCGCGGCCCTGGTTGCGGAAGCCCTCCAGCTCCTGCTTGTACGAGTCCGACTTGAGCACCGCGGCCAGCTTGTCGCCGTCCAGCCCCACGCTCTTGGCCAGCGCGGGCAGCGCCTCCGGCTTGAGGTTCTCCTGGTGCTCGAAGAGGGCGTCGTGCATCTGCCAGAACCTGCCCTGATCTCGCGCCCACAGCGCCGCCTGCGCCGCGGGAATGGCGTTGGCGTGGTTGGACAGGGGGAAGGGCAGGTAGCAGAAGCGCACCTGCTGCGCGTTCTTCTTCGCGAAGGCCTCCAGCACCGGGCGGGCCTTGCCGCAGAACGGGCACTCGAAGTCGGAGAACTCCACCAGCGTCACCGGGGCGCTGGCGCTCCCGATGCACATGCGGTCGTCCACCTTGAACTGGGGGCGCGGGTCGCGGAAGGCGGCGTAGTACTGCGACAGCGAGACGATGACCTCGGTGGCGGGGTTGCCCTCGGCCACCATGCGCGCGGCCAGCCGGGCCATCCGCTTCGCGTGCTTGCAGGGGGTGTGCTGCTTCAGACAGGCGCCCAGCGTGTGGGGGCAGCCGCAGTAGCAGAACTCGTCGCTGAGGACGGTGGCCAGCTCGCGCTTCGCCGCCGGGGGCAGCGAGGAGAAGTCCATGCCGGGGATGCCGCTGAGCACGGAGGCGGGGTCCGTCGGGCCCGAGGTGGGGGCCGGCGCGGGCTGGGCGGCCGGGGCCGCGGCGGGGGTGGCGGCTGGCGCGGGGGCGGCGGGAGCCTGGGACGCGGCCGGAGTGGCGCCCTCGGGGCTCTTGCAGCCGGGCCCCGTCAGGACGGCGGCGGCCAGCAGGGGAATGACACGCTTCCAGCAGGAAAGGAGCACGCGGCGGGTCTTAGCCATGCGCGCGGGGCTTGTAAAGGAACGCCAGCCTTGGCAGGGAAGCCCCCTTGCCCATATGCCCAGAGTCCTGCTGCTGCATACGGGGGGCACGCTCGGAATGGCCGGTGGTCGGCCATCCGCCCTGCGCCCCTCGGCCTTCTTCAAGACGCTCAAGTCCCGCGCCCCGGAGCTGTTCCGGCTCGCGGACATCGAGCTGGAGCTGTTCAGCAACCTCGACAGCTCGGAGATGCAGCCGGAGCTGTGGAGCCGCATGGCCGCCCACCTCCACCACCGCCTCCCCCACTTCGACGGGGCCGTGGTGACCCATGGAACGGATACGCTGGCCTACACGGCGAGCGCCCTGTCCTTCATGCTGCGCAATCCGCCCTGCCCGGTGGTGCTGACGGGCTCGCAGCGGCCGCTGGGGGAAATCCGCTCGGACGCCCGGCTCAACCTCATCGACGCGGTGCTGTCGGCGATCCAGGGCCCGCGCGAGGTGACAATCTGCTTCGACTCGCACCTGTACCGGGGCAACCGGACGCGGAAGGTGAAGGTGGCCGAATACGACGCCTTCGACAGCCCCAACTGCCCCGTGCTGGGCACGCTGGGCGTGGATGCCACCTTCGAGCCGGGCCTCAAGCCGCGCGGCGCCTTCCGCCTCTTCGAGAAGCTCGACTCGCGCGTCTTCCTCCTGAAGGTGTTCCCCGGGTTGGATCCGGCGCTGCCGATGCAGCTGTTGCCGCACGTGCACGGGCTGGTGCTGGAGGCCTACGGTGCGGGCAACTTCCCCATCGACCCGGAGCTGGGCCGCTCGCTGAGGCCCCTCTTCACCCAGGCCCGCGAGCGGAACGTGCCGGTGGTGGTGGTGAGCCAGGCGTACCGCAACGGCGTGGACCTCTCCCTCTATGAGTCCGGAGCGGAGGCGCTGGCGGCGGGCGCGGTGGGCGGCGCGGACATGACGCCCTCGGCGGCGCTGGTGAAGCTGATGCAGGGGCTGGCCTACCACCCACACTCCCCGGAGGCCCTCGCGCGCTTCATCCGGACACCTGTAGCAGGCGAGCTGACCGTCGGACGGCCGACAGTCCCCCCACCCGCGCCAAAGCGCCGCCGCCCCGCGCGGCGGGTGCGGGCGGAGTGACGGGCCGTGGTGGAGAAGAGGGCAGCATGCTTGCCGTCACGAAAAGGCGGCCCGTAAGATGGGTGACGCGATGTCCGAGGAGAAAACTTCCGTCCATTCAATTTCGGACCTGCTGGGCAGTGCCCAGCAGCAGAGCGCGTATCTGATCGTCATCAGCGCCAAGTCCGCGGCGGGCATCGGACGGATGTTCAAGCTGGACCGCTCTGAAGTCGTCCTGGGCCGCAGCTCCGAGGCCCAGTTCCAGGTGGAGGACGACGGCATCTCCCGCAAGCACGCCAAGGTGGTGGCGCTGGGGGATGGGCGCTTCCAACTGGTGGACCTGGCCAGCACCAACGGCACGTACCTCAACGGCCTGAAGGTGAACGCCGCGCCGCTCTACGACGGCGACAAGATCCAGATCGGCTCCAACACCGTCCTCAAGTTCTCCATCCAGGACGCGCTGGAGGAGCAGTACCAGCGCAGCATCTACGAGTCCGCCACGCGCGACGGCCTCACCCGCGTCTACAACAAGAAGTACTTCCTGGAGACGGTGCGCAAGGAGTTCAGCTACTGCCTGCGCCACCGGGTGCCGCTGTCGCTCGTGCTGTTCGACGTGGACCACTTCAAGAAGATCAACGACGCGTACGGGCACCCTGCGGGTGACTACGTGCTGACGCGCATCGCCCAGCGCGTGAGCGACACGGTGCGCACCGAGGATTTGCTGGCGCGCTATGGCGGCGAGGAGTTCGCGCTGATGCTGCGTGAGTCCGCCGAGGACCAGGCGCTGGCGTGCGCGGAGCGCTGCCGCTACGCGGTGGACAAGGCCGACTTCGTCTTCGGCGGCACGCCCATCAAGGTCACCATCAGCCTGGGCGTGGCCACGCTGCTGGACTCGGACTTCTCCCAGCCCGAGGACCTCATCGCCGCGGCGGACAAGTACCTGTACCGGGCCAAGCGCGCGGGCCGCAACCGCGTGGACGCCAAGGCCGTCAGCGGCATCTGACCGGGGCGAGGAGCCTCGCGGCTTCTCCCCTACGCGCGCCGCTAGAGTCCGAAGCCCAGCTGCTTCATCCCCTCGCGCGACACGTGCCGCACATGGGTGTCCGCGTCGCGCGCCGCCGCGTCGGACAGCGCGGCCGCGGCCTGTGGCCCACCGATGCGCCCCAGCGCCTGCGCCGCGGCCACGCGCACGGAGGACACCGGGTCCTCCCGCAGACACACGGCCAGGTCCTTCACATGGAGCGGCCGGCCGATGTGCTCCAGCGCCTTCGCGGCGGCCGCGCGCACCACCGGGTGCTCCGAGCCGAGCAGCCCCGCCGCGTCGTCCCCCCGCGTGGACTGGCGCTGGCTGCCCACCGCCTCCAGCGCGGCGGCCACCACCTCCGGCGCCGGGTCCTCCAGCGCGCGCGAGGTGGCCTCCGCCACCTCCGTGCGGCGCGCCGGCAGCGCGCCCAGCGCGCGCACGGCACCGGCCCGCACCAGCGCCTGCGAGTCGTGCAGGTAGAGCGCCAGCGCGGCGAAGCGCTCGCGCGAGCCCTCGTCACAGTCCGCCAATTGCGACAGCGCGTCGCCCCGCAGCGCCGCGGGCAGCTGCGTTTCCCGGGCCGCGCCCAGGAGGAAGGCCGCGCAGCCCTTCTCGTGCACCATGGCCTCCAGCCACGGCCGCGCCACCGTGGCATCCCCCACCACCAGGCGGCGCTCGGCGGCCAGGCGCAGCCCCACGCCCTCCGCGTCCGCCAGCACGCGCGCGGCGGCCTCGCGCACCCACCGGTCCACGTCCTCCAGCGCGTGCTCCAATTCCCTGCGCGCCAGCGGGCCGTAGACGCGCAGCGACTGCACCGCCTTGCGGCGCTGGAGCGGGTCCGGCCCGGCCAGGTCCACCTGCAGCGCCTCCAATTCGCGCGAGTACACGGCGAAGAGCCGGTTCACCCGGGCCTCGTCCGCCGGCCGCGCCTCATCCAGCAGCAGGCGCCCCACCGAGGTGCGCTTGCGCTCGGCCACCACCTTCAGCGCGCCCGCGGTAATCCCATCTCCCGCCTCCGGCCGGGAGCCGAGCGCGTCCAGCACCACCCGCGCGGGCCGCCGGCCCAGGAAGCCGGACAGGTGCGCGAGCGCCGTGCCCCGCACCGTCGCGTCCTCCGCGTACAGCTCCAACTCCAGCGCCTTGCGGATGCCCTCGCGCCGCGCCCACACCCGGGCCGCGGCCTCCGGCCCCCGCGCGCCGGCGTCCTTGAGGAAGTCCGCCGAGGACTGGCCCGCCTCGACGGCGGCGCGGGCGGCGGTGAGACACGCGTCCAGATCCGAAGAGGCCGGCGTCGAGGCCACCCACTCCGCCAGCAGCCGGCGCTCCGTGACGCCGCGGAGCCGGGCATCCGCGCGCACCGCGGCCCAGCGCACCCGCCAGTCCGCGTCCTTCCGGGCGGACACGAGGGCCTCACGATTCGACGGTCTCATGCCCTCCAGGGCACCCACCCAGGCGTCCACGCGGCCGCCGGGCAGGCACGCCCTGCAGGCCCTCGCGCGCTGCGCGGCGTCCGTCACATGCCGCTGACAGGACATCCAGCAGTCCTTGGTCCCGGTGCCGGCGCTCTGGCCGGTCGCCAGGAGCACCACCAGGAGGAGGGCAGGGCTCACGATGCGGCCACTCTAGTGCATCGGCACTAGCGTTTCCGTCCAGCGCCCTTGCGTTTTGCCCTGCACTGGGACATACCCGCTGCCCCTTTAAAGTCACACCCACATCTACGCATGGCGGAAGGAGGTGACAGTATGCCCGGTATCCGAGTTAAGGAAGGAGAGTCCATTGAAAGCGCCCTCAAGCGCTTCAAGAAGGCCACCGAGAAGGCCGGAATCCTTTCCGAGATCCGCAAGCGCGAGCACTACGAGAAGCCTTCCGTGAAGCGGAAGAAGAAGGCCCTCGCCGCCAAGAAGCGCGCGGTGAAGAAGGCCCGCAAGTCGTTCTAAGCGAGGCCCGCGTGTGGAGCCGGGGCCCCGTCAGGTGCCCTGGCTCCCGCCGTCCAGTCCCCGAACACAACTTCCCCCAGCGGAGTCGCGACATGGCCACCCTGAAGGAGCGGATCGACGCGGACCTGAAGGACGCGATGCGGTCCAAGAACGAGCTCACCCTCAGCGTCCTGCGGATGCTCAAGAGCGCGGTGAAGTACAAGGAAGTCGAGCCCGGCGCCTCCGCCCTCGACGACGCTGGCGTCCAGAGCGTCATCACCGGCCTCATCAAGCAGCGCCGTGACTCCATCGAGCAGTTCAAGTCCGGCGGCCGCCCCGAGCTGGCGGACAAGGAAGAGGCCGAGATCGGCGTCCTCCAGAACTACCTCCCCAAGCAGCTCACCGCCGACGAGCTCACCGCCGAGGTCCAGGCCGCCATCGCCGAGGTGGGTGCCAAGGGCCCCAAGGACATGGGCGCGGTGATGAAGAACCTCAACCCCAAGCTCCAGGGCAAGGCCGAGGGCCGCGCCATCTCCGACGCCGTGAAGACGCAGCTCGCCAAGCTGTCCTGAGCCGCTTCCAGGGCGTGAAGCACCGTGCGGCGCTGTCGGGAAACCGGCGGCGCCGTTGCATTTGGGGGCAGCCGAGGGGGCGGAAACTTGCCCCCCTGTCCCCCCGTCATTAAGTGCCTGGGCCGGCCCCCACCCGCTTCCGCCCCGTCCGACGGAAAGCCGTGTCCAGGGGGCCGCAGGAGTCCCGTCCGTGCCCCATCCGTCCACGCCCGTCCCCCGCTCCCCCTCGGCCACGGCCGCGGGCAGGATCCGCCAGGTCGCCTGGCGGACGGGAGACGTCAGCCCGGGCTGCGATGATGTCAGGCGTGCGCCCACCTGTGCGTGGGCCAGGGGGTGGGAGCCGTGATTCCGGAACACAAAATCCAGGAGATTCTCGACCGGGTCGACCTCGTAGGCCTCATCTCACGCCACGTGGAATTGAAGAAGGCGGGGCGCGAGTGGAAGGCCTGCTGCCCCTTCCACCAGGAGAAGACACCGTCCTTCTACGTGGTGCCGGAGAAGCGCTTCTATTTCTGCCACGGCTGCCGCGCGAGCGGCGACGCGGTGTCCTTCGTCCAGCGCTACCTGGGGAAGACCTTCGTCGACGCGGTGAAGGACCTGGCCCGTGACCTGGGCATCGACGTGGAGGCCGAGGAGGACCCGAGCGTCCGCGAGCGGCAGCGCGTCAAGGAGGCCACGGACTTCGCGGCCGAGCACTTCCGCACCCTGCTCTGGCAGCACGATGAGGGCCGCGCCGCGCGCGCCTACATCGCCAGCCGCGGCGTGTCCGACGAGACGGCCATGGCCTTCGGGCTGGGCTGGGCGCCCAACTCCTGGAGCCTCCTGGCGGACCGGCTCCAGAAGCAGGGCACGCTCGAGTGGGGGCAGCACGCCGGCCTGGTGACGCCGCGCTCCACCGGCGAGGGCTACATCGACTTCTTCCGGGGCCGGCTCATCATCCCCATCCGCTCGCCGGAAGGGCGCGCCATCGCCTTCGGCGGTCGGCTGGTGGGCTCGGATGACGGGCCCAAGTACCTCAACTCGCGCGAGTCCCGCATCTACAACAAGAGCGAGACGCTCTTCGGGATGAACCAGGCCCGCGACGAGGTGCACAAGCGCAAGGCCGCCATCCTCGTCGAGGGCTACTTCGACTGCATCGGCCTGTACCAGGTGGGCGTGCGCCACTCGGTGGCGTTGTGCTCGACCAACCTCACGCCCGGTCATCTCCAGGTGCTCAAGCGCGCCGAGGCAAAGCGGCTGTTCCTCCTGCTGGACGGCGACAAGGCCGGCCTTGCCGCGGTCGAGCGACTTGCCGGTCCCCTGCTCGCCGCGGGAGCGGACGCCCGAGTGGCGCTGCTGCCCCAGGGAGACGACCCGGACACCTTCGCGCGCCGTGAAGGGTTGGAAGGAGTGGAGCGACTGCTCGACAGCGCGCAGCCGCTCACCTCGCACCTGTTCTCCACCGTCCTCCCGGACGGCACCCGCTCCCCCTTCGAGGAGAAGATGGCGGCCCTCGACAGGATCAAGCCCATGGTCGCCCAGGTCCCTCCGGGGCTGGTGCGCAAGGACCTCTTCGAGGCCCTTGCCTCGCACTTCGGCTGGACGGCCGCCATCGTCGAGGACTCCCTCAAGAACCTGCGCCCCAAGCCCACCACCGTGGGCCCCCAGCAGCACGCCACGCCCGCGCAGCAGCCGCCCCGTCCCACGGAGAAGCCACCCCCCAGGCTGGAGACGCTCTACGTCGCCGCCGTCCTCAGGGACGCCCGCCTGCTCGCTCGGGACACCTTCCGCGTGTGTGATGAGCTGTCACACATGGGACTGCGAATGGCGCTTGCTCACGCCACGTCCGGGCATGGCACCGAGGATGCGCTCTACGAGGCGTCTGACGTCGTGAAGCGCGCCGTCGAGGAAGCCTGGCGCCAGCTCCCCGAGCAGGGGATGACGCTCGAGCATGACTTCTCGAACATCTGCAGGGAAATCATGGTGCGGCGCATTGACGAGCGTCTCATTTATATAAGGCGGGCGACGGAGCAGACGGCGGGGGCGTTCGACCTGACAGAGGAGACGCGCCAGCTCCTTTCGGAGCGCGTGGAACTGTTGGCCCTCAAGAAGCGTGTCCTGGAGGAGCTCAAGCCCGGCTCCTCGGGAACAAAGGCGCCCATGCAACCGGTTTGAGTTCGCGTTTGTAAGAAACCCTGACTTTGCGGTAGATCGGCCGGCTCGCCCCTGGCCTCAAGCCCCTGAATTTCCTAAGGAGAAGTACCCGAATGCCGACGCAGAAGCCCTCGAAGGCGTCCGTGAAGCCCACCAAGAAGAAGGTGGATCCGGTGATCCGCAAGAAGAAGGCGCCGGAGAGCTCCGCGACCTCGGCGAAGGGGACCAAGGCGAGCACGGAGGAGAAGGAGGCCATTGCCGCGAAGGACGCGGTCGTCGCCGAGGCCACCGAGAAGCTCAAGAAGAAGAAGGGTGTCACCTCCGCCATGGCGGACGACGTGGACCCCGAGGAGGCCGCGGAGGAGGCTGCCGCCGCCGTCCAGGTGGACCCGGACGCCGTCGAGGACGACGTCGAAGAAGATCCGGTCGCCGAGCGCAAGGAGGTCAAGGACCTGCTCGCCGCGGGCCGTGAGAAGGGCTTCCTCACCTACGACGAGGTGAACGACGCGCTCCCCGCCGACATCGTGTCGTCCGATCAGATCGACGACGTGATGAGCATGTTCGGCGACAACGACATCGAGATCGTCGACGCCCAGAAGGCCGCCCAGAACAACGAGATCAAGCCCACCGTCACCGTCGAGGAGGAGAAGGAAGACGCCGACGAGGACGAGAAGGACGAGGACGACGAGCCGGGCGGCAAGTCGAACGACCCGGTGCGCCTGTACCTGCGCAAGATGGGCAGCGTCAGCCTGCTCACGCGCGAGGGCGAAGTCGAAATCGCCAAGCGGATTGAAGAGGGCGAGAAGGAAGTCCTGCGCGCCCTGCTCGCCTGCAAGGTGGCCGTGGAGGAGATCCTCGACATCGGCAACAAGCTGAAGACGGCCAAGCTGCGCGTGCGCGACGTCATCAAGGACGCGCCTGAAGAGGCCCAGGCCGAGGGCGCCGACGAGGCTCCCGAGGAAGTCGGCGAGGGCGACGCTCCGGCGCAGCTCGCGCAGAGCGAGCTGAACAAGATCGAGCAGATCTGCAAGCAGATCGAGCGCTTCCGCAAGTTCGCCAAGGACTGCGAGGTGCTGGAGGAGGAGCTCGCCTCCAAGAAGAAGCTGACCGAGGTCCGCAAGAAGGAACTGAAGCAGGAGATGAAGGACCTCCGGACCAAGATGATGGAGGTCCTGGAGGAGATGCGGCTCAACAAGAAGCAGGTTGACCGCATCGTCATCAACCTGAAGGCCCTCATCGAGCGCGTGGACAAGGCCGAGGACGAGCTCCGTGACCTGGAGCGTCGCTACGGCATCTCCATGAAGGAGCTTCGCCCGCAGCTGAAGGAGTCGCGGGAGAACCCCAACATCGGCAAGAAGCTGCAGAAGCAGCTCAACCTCACGCCCGAGCAGCTCGAGGTCCTGGACCGCGACGTGCGCACGGCGGTGCGGAAGATCAAGAAGGTCGAGGAGGAGGCCAACCTCCCCGTCGAGTCGCTGCGCCGCAACTACGACGCCATCCGCCTGGGCGAGCGCCGCGCCGAGCGCGCCAAGAGCGAGCTGGTGGAGGCCAACCTCCGCCTCGTGGTCTCCATCGCGAAGAAGTACACGAACCGCGGCCTGCAGTTCCTGGACCTCATCCAGGAGGGCAACATCGGCCTGATGAAGGCGGTGGACAAGTTCGAGTACAAGCGCGGCTACAAGTTCTCCACGTACGCCACGTGGTGGATCCGCCAGGCCATCACCCGCGCCATCGCCGATCAGGCCCGCACCATTCGCATCCCGGTGCACATGATCGAGACCATCAACAAGCTCATCCGCACCAGCCGCTACCTCGTGCAGGAGATTGGCCGCGAGCCGACGCCGGAAGAGATTGCGGAGAAGATGGAGCTGCCGCTCGACAAGGTCCGCAAGGTCCTGAAGATCGCGAAGGAGCCCATCTCCCTCGAGACGCCGATTGGCGAGGAAGAGGACAGCCACCTGGGCGACTTCATCGAGGACAAGAGCCTCGTGTCGCCGGCGGACGCGGTCATCAACATGAACCTGGCGGAGCAGACCCGCAAGGTGCTGGCCACGCTGACGCCGCGCGAGGAGAAGGTCCTCCGCATGCGCTTCGGCATCGGCGAGAAGAGCGACCACACGCTGGAAGAGGTGGGCCAGGACTTCGAGGTGACGCGCGAGCGCATCCGTCAGATTGAAGCCAAGGCGCTGCGCAAGCTGCGCCACCCGAGCCGCTCCAAGCGCCTGCGCTCCTTCGTGGAGAGCTGAGCCTGGAGTGAGCTGAGCAGCACGAGGCCTCCGGTTCCTTTCGTGGACCGGGGGCCTTCGTGTTTCTAGAGTCTTCGCGCCATGGCCACACGCGCGAAGAGGCAGAAGTCCGAGTCGAAGGTGAAGCCCGGGGCGAGCTCCAGGCGCGGGACGCGGCCGAAGCTGGCTGGAGGGGCGGCGCGGCCCGAGGTGGCGCAATCGGGCCCGGAGCCACGTCCCCTCTTCTCCGAGACGGTGTTCCGCGCGGTGCGCGCGATTCCACGCGGACAGGTCCGCTCGTACGCGCAGGTGGCGCTCTATGCGGGGCGCCCGGGCGCGGCGCGCGGCGTGGGGCACGAGTTGACGGGCCTGCCGCCGGCGCGGCAGCGCGACGTGCCCTGGTGGCGTGTCATCCGCTCGGACGGGACCCTGGCGCCCATGGTGGCCCACGAGCAGGCGAAGCGCCTTCGTGCCGAGGGCGTGGAGGTGCGCCAACGTGGCGAGGTGTTCCGCGTGAAGGTGGACGACGGGCGCGGATGACGGTGCCCCATGGGCCTTCGGACAACAGCCCGCGGGGGTCCCCCTTGCCAGCGGCTCGCGGCGGAGGTTATTCACCCGGCAGTTGCGTGTTTGGGGGCCCTTAGCTCAGCGGTTAGAGCTGTCGGCTCATAACCGATTGGTCCCTGGTTCGAATCCAGGAGGGCCCACTCCCCTCAACCCCGCGCACCGACTCGGGAATCTCTACCGAGGCACCGGGGCGAAAATCCGCCTCAGCCGAGTTCCGCACCACCGGCGCACCATGCGGGCCGCCCACGGCCAGCGGGAGCACCGCTGCATGGGACTCCTCGGCGGGCCGGAAGCTGAGCTGCTCCAAGCCCGCGCGCATGTCCTCGACGTCGAGGTGGCCATAGGTGATATCGCCCGCCCAGGTGCAGTTGGGCTCGGGAGGCCGGAAGTCGCGAGCCACCACGTTGGGAGCGACCGGATGGCGTGCTTGCTATCGGTGGTCCGCACGAAGGGGCGCCTTCGGCGGGCCGCCAGGCCCTCCTGCCGCATGAGGCGCGCGACGCGCTTCTCGGAGATGCGCCGGCCCCGTGCGCGCAGCTCCGCGTGCACGCGAGGACTGCCGTAGGTGCCGCGGCTCTCCTGATGAATGGCCGCCACCTCTACCGTCAGCTCGCGGTCGCTCTTCTCGCGCTGCGACTCGGGTCTCTTCGCCCAGGCGTAATAACCGGAGCGGGAAACGCCCAACTGGCGGCACATGAAGCCGTCTTCGCCTGTTCCACCCACCTGCGGAAGGCCGTCTCGGTCAGGTCGAGGTCCCGCGCAACCTCCGCGACGGACTTGCCCTCCTCCAGCACCAGCTTCACCGCCCGGCCTTGAACTCCGGGTTGAAGCTACGCCGCTGCCGCCTCTTCTTCTCGCTCTCCGACATCGAACACCCTTCCATCACATCGGGGTGTCCACGGAAGCGGGGGACTCTCATTGGACCAGCCAAGCTCGGCAATGGTTATTGGGAGAGACATTGGGCGCTCTTTGCGCAGCGCCCAATGTCCTCATGGCTTTGGAGACTGGTGGTGGCAACTTCTCAGTGCATCGCCTATACGACGCTTCTCTGACGCAGCATTGCGCCTGTTAGCAACACCTGGTCTCGCAGATGTCTCGGTCGCTCTAACCTGCTAGGGCGCAATCGAGTAGGCGGTGAAGGTAAATGTCCCTACGACGGTTCCGCCGCCGTCAAGTGGGTTTGCGTGAATGGGGAAGACTGTGAGCGTGATTGTGCCCGTGGCACTACCATTCGCTCCAAAGCGAATGGTGTAATCCAAGCGTGCAATGTCCGCGTTTGGGAAGTCGAAGTCGATCGTTCTGCCGGTTACCACTCCGTTGCGGCCCACACGCCACGCGCCGAGTTGGCTGCTGAAGAAGAATTGCGGGCCTCCTTGTGCGGAATCTATCACCGACATCGTGTGATCGCTGTGTAACGTGATGACACCGCGAGAGGCGAAATTTCCATTCGAATCCGTAATGGTTGCGATGTAGGACGTCCCGTTTGCTCCCTGATCGTTACCCTGATCGTTACCGTCGCCTGCGAGAGCTGGTTGTACAAAACCGGCTGCAACAAGTGCTATGCACGATATGGTCAATCTGAGGTTCATCTGACGTTCTCCTTCCAATGTGTTTACGCCGAGAAATCGCCTCTTGAGCCTGCGAAGCGTGCCGAGAATGCCTTGTCTATAGAAGCAGGTCGATGCAACAGCACCAGAAGCAAATGACGAAATAATGTAATTTCACTTCAAACACAAAACAGCATAACCATAACATATTGATGTGGTGCGATGGTGTTGAAGAGGTTACTTGTCATGCAGGAAAAAAGCACATGCGAGAAGGTATCGGCGGAGGTATGACATTTGAGAGGGTGATGGGCTGACACGTCGCGGACTCCGCCGCTACCGCCGTGTGAGAGGCGACAAAGCCTGTCAGCGCACAGACGGAGAGCAACGAAGACATGCCGGTCCAATACCGAAACATGTCCACCTTCCTATGGGGAGAGCACGGGGCCGTAGTGTGGGGTACGGGTCCTGGTGGTACAAGCCGCGCCCCAGGGAGGGTTGGACTTCCGCTGAAGGACAGTTCACCCCAGCGCCGCTTTCTTATGCGGTGTTACTCGGCCTCGGCGGTGCGCGGCGCGGTGGAAGACGGCGCCTGCTCGCTTGCTCTCGCCTCGGGGGCGGGCTCCCCGGCCCGTCACAAGGGCGAGAATCCGGGCCAAGGACCTATGTCTCATTCCCCAATGACGGCTGATGGCCTGACGATCACGGGCCTCCGCGAGCACGACCGCTGCGCGTTTGGGCGTGGAACCTGAGCAAGTCACTCGCCGCTGCGTAAGGAAGGAGTCATTTCAAGGGTTTGGCCGCGGGGCAACGCGAGCTGACCGTGCGGCCCCTGTCCGGTACCTCTATGCCTCCCCAGTCACCGGAGATGGAGCACATGGAATGGTCAACTGAACAGAGGCGCTGGCTCGTGAAGGTCCTTCAACCGGAGAGGACCGTCTCGTCGCTTCCGGGCGGCGGCAAAGTATCTGCCGAGACGTGCGCCGCCTTGCTCGGCCTCGAGCCGGAGACGTACCGCGCCGAGCTCGCTCAGAGCAAGAAGGGCGCAAGAGAAGCCGCACAGGGGCTGCTCGCGGAACCCGAATTCAGCCGGATGATGGAAAGACTACCGTTGCGCAAGAGCGCACGCATCGTCACGTTCGGCGACAGTCACACGGCGGATCCTCAATCCTGGGCGGTCATTCTCCAGGAGCTGGTGGCGGCTCAGCGTCCCCATGATGAAGTCTCAGTGGCCATCAACGCTGTAGGCGGTGAGACGACCACGCATGGGTTGGTGCGGATAGGGAACGCCCTCATCCAGGAGCCGGATTGGATCATCTTCTTCATCGGCGTGAATGACGCGCGGACTCAAGGCCCGAACGCGGGCAAGACTCTCGTTGACGCCCGTGAGACTGCGCGCAACCTCGAGGAGCTTCGCTCCCGTGCTGCACAGGGGACGCAGGCACGTCGCCTGTGGATTACGCCTCCCCCGGTCCTTGAGGATCGCGTGTCGAAGCACTGGGGGCTGTCCCGCTTCGGAGTCCACTTCCGCAACGAGGACGTCCGCCGTGTCGCGGAGGCCATCCGTGCCCTCGAGGAGCCCACGGTCGACCTCTTTGCGGCCTTCGACGCATCTCCACCGCCTGAGCTCTTCACGGAGGATGGCCTGCACCTTTCGCTTGCCGGTCAGCGAAAGGTCGTCCTTGAGCTCCTGCGAACCTGGAGCCGCGTTCAATGACATTCTTGGTGACTGGCGCGACAGGTAATATCGGCTCTCTCGTCACCCATCGCCTCATCAGAGGTGGGCATCGTCCCCGCGTCTTTGTCCGGGATGCAGCCCGAGCACGGGCGCTGTTCGGCGACGAGGTTGACGTGCACGTCGGCGACCTGGCCAGGCCAGGCCCCGCTCTACAGAAGGCACTCGCCGGCAGCGACGGCGTGTTTCTCCTCAACAGCGGGCCACGCCTCGCCGGTCGGGACCGAGTCGTCGTTCAGGTCGCTGTGGATGCGGGTGTCAAGCACCTGGTGAAGCTCTCGACGCTGGACGTCCGGACCGGGGTGGGAACCGGCCCATGGCACGCGCGCGGCGAGGACGCGGTCCGGCAGAGTGGCATGCCGTACACGTTCATCCAGTCAGCCGCCTTCATGTCGAACGTGCTCGGTTGGGCTCAGTCGATTGCCACGGAGGGGGTCCTCCGTTCCTCTACCGGGCAAGGGAGGATCGCATTCATTCATCCCGACGACCTCGCCGACGTCATCACTCACGCACTCACGACGGGCGAGCACAGAGGAGAGTCACTGGTGGTCACCGGACCCGAGGCGCTGAGCTACGCCGCCATGGCGGCCAGGATTGGCGCGGTCATTGGGAAGGAGGTCCGCTACGAGGAGCTCTCAGACGAAGAAGCCCACGAGGCTGCACTCGCATACGGGGGTGGCCGTCAGTATGCGGACGCTCTTGTGGACATCTGGCGTGCCATCCGAGACGGCAGACTGACGACTGTCTCTGACGGCGTTGAGCGGATCCTCGGCCGCAAGCCGCTCGCCTTCGACCGCTGGCTCAATCAGAACGCCGAAGCCTTTCAGTGAGGGGTCATGGCCGGTCCAGGTAATGGAGGACCGTCCGGATGACTTCGCCCTTGGCGCGATCAACCGTGAAGGGAGGGCGCGCCTGGGGCACAGCGTGTACCAGCGCCTCGACCAGGTGAGGCAGGACGAACAACCTCCGGTCGCCCGCATGCGGGCGGGACGTGCCGACCTCGGGCGATGGAATCACCAGCTCGAATGCCATCTGAAGGGCTTCCTTGAACCCGAGCGAGGAAGCCGGGACTGCGGCGGAGATCATCTCGTGGAGCTCAGGCTCTACGAGGTGGGCATCCGCCAGTCCTTCCACCAGGCAGGCCGCAAACTCGTCGAGGGTACTCGACGCGCATTGTGCCACGGCACGTTCCATCCTGTGCTTCACATCCTCCACATGGCGCTCATGAAGCGCATTGAAGATGGCCTGCTTGTCCGGGAAGTACTGGTACAGGGAGCCGATGCTGACCCCCGCCACCTCCGCAATGCGGTTGGTGGTGACCGCTCCGGCCCCGTGCCTCTTGAGCACTCTGGGGACGGCATCGAGGACGGCCTCCACCGTCTGCCGCGAGCGCTCCTGCCGCGGCTGGCGGCGGCTCTGCGTGCTCTCTTCGTTCTTCATCCGCGGACCTGTTCAGGGACTACCACGCCAGGGACAGCTCAAGCCACCGAACGCCAGGCGAACAGGACTTGGAACCATGTAGATACTTGAAAGTACGATCTGGTGCCAGCCAGCCCATAGGAAGGATGAGGGCCCTGTTGCGGGGAGCGGCCCGGGGCACCGCGGGGCAAGAGGGCTGCTGGAGGGGGCCCCCAAGCCGATGCGCCTTTCCGGTGGAGCGACCCTGCAGCCCCCTTCAGGCACACCCCTGCCAACGCCGTGCTCCCAGGCCGCTGGCTGGCGCGCCTTGGCTGCGGCTGGAGTGCGTTCACCCTCCCGGCCGGGCTTCAAGCCACGAAGCCCGGCCTCCCACTCCGCGCCGGAGATGGCGCCGCGTGGTACGGACGGACTACTCGCCGCGGAACGTCGACTTCGCGGCGGCCGCCTTCTGGGACGAGGTCGGCTGGCTGTCGTCGACGCCGAGCGCGTCGTACATGTCCTTGACCAGCGCCTCGTCGACGGACATGCCCGCTGGCAGCTTGTCGGGCGTCGGGCGCTTGGCCCACGCCTGCTGCTCCGTCTTCCCGTTCTGGATGCCCGACATGCCCAGCAGCGTGGACGGTGAGTTGGCGTACGGCGCGGTGACTTTCGACAGGTCCACCTCGACTTCCAGCAACTGGGGCCGCAGGGCCGCGACGTTGTCCTGGATGTACTCGCCGAGCTGCGTCTGGACCATGCCCAGCTCCTGGTACTTGTCCATGTCGAAGGGACCCATCACCGTCGCCAGGCCTGGGACTTCGCGCAGCAGCGCCGCGGCGTCGATTCCGATGACGGACGCCTGGAAGGCCGAGCCCGGGCCGCTGACGGTGCAGTCCGCGGCGATGGTGGCCAGCGTCATAGGACCTGGCTCATGGGGGCGAGCCCGGCCAGGTTGAGCGAGGCGGTGGCCGTGGTCCGCGCCACGCTGATGGCGATGCGGGCCGACGTTCCGTACTCGAAGGCCCGGTCGATGCCCTGCACGTTCTCGATGCTCAGCATGGGCGAGGCGAACGAGAAGGCGAACATGTAGAAGTCGTAGGTGCTGTCGCTGCGGCCCTGCATCGACGAGAAGCCCAGCTCCAGCATGATGGAGGCGTTGAACTGCTCCGCCTTGAACGAGGAGAGGGTCAGCTCCGAGGCGGTTGGAACCGCGGCGAGGCGCTCCATCGGAACCACCGTGCGTTGGCCTGCGGCATCCTGGAAGACGGGGGCTCTGGGATTGAGGTACTGCAATCGCATGTCAGCTCCCTGGTTCGGTGATTCGGTGTCCTCACGGCGTTCAGGGCATTGAGGAGGGCCCCTTCCGCTCCATGCTGTCCGAAATCCGACTCCAGGAGGAGCCCATGCACGTCCGCCTCGCCTTCGCAGTCGCCGCGCTTTCGTCCGGTTGGGGCTCTACCGCGCGCGGCGGCAACCCCAGCATCGGAGGCAGGTGCTCGGCGGCATCCTGGCGGTTCCACCGGTGGTCATCCGCATACAACCATGCGACATGCTCCCGCCAGGCGTCCGGCGCCAGAGGCCGCAGTTGAGCGATGTGGTGCAGGAGCTCCGAGAGTTCCTCGGCCTCGAGCTTCTCGTCGGCGCAGTGCGGGCCGAGGTGGATGACAACCAGCGCTCCGGGCGGGTGATGCGCGTGCCCGTCACCGCGCCGCTGTCGTCGCTCGCACTCGCGTGGGGGAACTGGCTCGGGCCGGTGGCCGCGGTGCTGGCCTTCGTGCTGCGCACGGGCGCGCACCTCTACCGGCGCCGGGCGTCGCGCTCGTGCTCACGCACCAGGGTCCTCCACGCGCAGGGTTGTCTTGCCCACGCGGATTTCGTCTCCGACGGAGAGGGGACTCTCCTTGATGCACTTTCCGTTGAGGAACGTGCCATTCGCGCCACCGGCGTCCCGCAGGAGCAGGGTGCCATCGCCCAGCGTGTCGATGATGCAGTGCGTGCGGGTGGCTGCCCGGTCGTCGAGGAACAGGTCCATTCCGGGCGACCTGCCAATCCGGATGACTGGCAGGGTGTACTGGTGGTTGCCGACCAGGACTCCGTCCACGAAGACCTTGATTCGCACGGGAACGGTCATGACTCCTCCTGTCTGATTGCAGGAGGAGGTTGGCAGGTCGCCGCGCGGGAGACCACCACGGACGGTTTCATCTGCTCGCCGCCGTGATGCGCGAGGTCTACAGCCGTCCAGACTTGAGCTCGCCCACCATGTAGTCGCGGTGGAGCTCAGCGTCACGCGGTTGTCGCCGCTGGGCACCATCTCTCCGAAGGGGACGAAGTGGCACTGGTCCCCGAAGGTGAACACCTGCACGCCGTAGTCTCGCGCGAAGCCGTGCGCCAGCACTCCGCACTCCAGGTACCGGGCGAAGTCCCGCTCCACGTACCGGGGCAGGCCGCGCCCCACCTCGCTCGCCTCCGCCAGCAGCGTGGCCAGGTAGTCCTTCACCGCCTCGTACAGCACCGCCCCCTCCGGCGGCCTCCGCCGGTACGCCCACCGGCGCTCCCTCCATCCGCTCCTCCCCTGCCACACCTTTCCAGGGCACACGCTACCGTTAGCCGCCCACGGGCCTCTCAGTCCTTTCCGCAGGTTGCGAGCCAGTGCCAGGGCCTGCGAGCCCCTGCCAACCCGCCCCACCCCCGGCTCATGACCGATGGGTCCCTGATTCGAATCCAGGAGGGCCCACTCCCCTACCCCGCTCAGCGCATCGGGAATCTCCACTGGGGCGCTGAGGCGGGAGGCGCAGCAGCGCCCCCAGCGTGGATCCCCTGGCTAGAATCGGCTCGTCACTCGGCTCACGGAGACTCTCTTGGTGACCCTGCGCAACGTAACGGATGATGACCTCCCGATCTTCTTCGAGCACCAGCGGGACGCAGTCGCGCTGCACATGGCCGCATTCCCGTCGCGGGAACGCGATGCCTTCCTGACCCACTGGCGCACGAACGTTCTCCGCCCCGAGAACGTGAACCGCACCATCGTCGTCGACGGATGGGTCGCTGGGTACATCGGCACTTGGGAACAGGATGGCAAGCGGCTCGTCGCCTATTGGATGGGTCGCGAGCACTGGGGCAAGGGCATCGCGACACAGGCGCTCTCGGAGTTCCTCGTGCTCGAGCCGAGTCGTCCGCTCCATGCATGGGTCGCCGTCCACAACGTTGGGTCGATCCGCGTCCTCGAGAAGTGTGGCTTCCGCACGGTGGCCCAGGAGAACCCGCAGCACGCGGACGGCGTTGCGGAGGTACTCATGACGCTGGGTCCGAAATAGCAGGAGCCGGGTACGTCCCGTGCGACAGCCGCTCTGCGGCATCCCGTTCCGGGCCTCGTGCTCACACTCCGCAACCGGGCCCCGGCCAGGATGGCCCGATTCAGGAGAGGTATCTCAACGCGATGACGTCTGTGCTGGTGAACTCGCCGGTCGAGCAGGTTGGAGATGATCTCCTCGTTCTCGGACCGCGGGTCGGCACCGCAGCCAGCCACCAGCGCGCCTCAGCGGACCCCGCGGACTGCTGCTCTCTTGAACATCGTTCGCTTTTGTCCTGATGACGTAGGCCTCCAATCCAATCAAATAGTGGAAATCACGTAATTCATGTTTAATCAGCCACATTTGCAATAGTGTTGCATCATCTCCGGGCCCTGGATTCCGCATAGTCGTCGTGCCGCGAAGGCCCGCAGCGGGTCTTCGCGTGCATCACCACCAGGAGCTCAACGCCATGAAGAACATTCTGGGTTGTGTCTTTGCAGCCGCCGTGTCGCTCGTCGCCACCGGGTGTGGAGTGGAGTCCGAAGCCCCGTCGATGAGCCGTGAGGCCGCGCTTCAGGAGGCCTTCCGTCACGACAACTTCCAGGCCACCTACCAGATGCTGGAATCGCGCGGCGACGTGCTCGAGCCCTCCGCGGCCATCGTGGAGGCGGAGGCCGGCGCGCTCGTGTTGCGCATCCCCGTGACGGGAGAGAGCAAGACGGAGCTGGTCTTCCAGCGCAACGGGGAGGACGTGCCCGTGGTCTCCGTGCGGCGCGAGCTGCCGGAGGAGGAGGACGTCTCCGCCGCGGCCGCCTGTGGCACCTACCTCAGCGCGAACTCGTGCAGCTTCGGTCCCTGGGACTCGAACTCGGACTGCGACAACGGCGCGCCGTTGTACAAGTATGACAAGTACACCCGCCGCTACTACAGCAACGGCCGGACCATTTCGTACGAGACCACCTGGTACGACTGTCGCTGGATGGCGCAGCCCAGCGACTGCAACAACACCTGCGGCTGAGCCCACGCCTCGCATCGCGGTGTCACGGCACCTGTTGCGTGCACGTCGCGCCCAGGGTCCGCTTCAAGCGCCAGCGTCCAGCGCCGCCGCCTCCATGTCCCGCTCCAGCGGGTGCATGGGGGCGGAGGGGCCTCGCGCTCCACGGCCTGTGTGTGACACACTTACAGTCAAATCACGCATTCGCAGGCTGTGGAGACTTCCATGGGTGTCGATTCCGTTGGCGGTTCAAGCTCCAGCAGGAGTTCTTCGTCGTCTTCCTCCTCGTCTGTGAATGACAGCGCCTCGAGCGCGGAGGCGGCGAGGGCCGCCGAAACCCAGAGGCAGGCGGACGCGGCCGCGGCGGCCGCGGCTGCGGAGAAGGCGGCGATTTCCGAGCGGCTCGCCCTGGACGTCAGCTCCTTCACCCCGGCGGCGGCGCCCAACGGAATGCCGTCGCTGACGGCCCCGCAGGTGACGAACGCGATGCTGGACCCGACGCCGGTCGCGATGAATGCCACGCTGACGGCGCCCAACTTCAGCGCCAACATGCTCCAGTCCACGCCCATGGGGCCGCTGGCGTCCTTCGAGCGGCCCGTGCCGACTCCCCAGCCGAGGCCCGCTCACCTGACCCAGGCGGCGACGACGGCCAACCTGACCTATGGCGCGAACGCCAACACGGCGGCCGTCAGCGCGCACTCGCAGGCGGTGCTGGCGGACATCATGGCCACCGCCGGCGTGACGTCGGCGACCATCACCAGCACGGCGCGGACGCCCGCGGACCAGGCGCGGGCCATGTACGACAACCTCCAGACCCAGGGCGTCGCGCGGCAACGGGAGCTCTACGGACGCTTCGGGGACCAGGTCATCGACGCCTACGAGGAAGCGGTGGGCGCGGGGCTGTCGCGGCCCGAGGTCGAGCAGGCCATGGTGGACAGAATCAACGAGCTGGGGCCCTCCAACGTGTCCCGGCACCTGGCGAACCCCGACCAGCTCAACGTCGTCGACATCTCCCCTCGCTCGATTCCGGCGAGTCAGCACGACGCGTTCATCGCCGCCATCCGGGCGAACCCCTCCGTGTCGAACTTCCTCGGGCCTGCCGACGGAGACCCGGCGTTCCACATCGAAATTCGTCAGCCGCAGCCGGAGTAGGCGGTCGCGAGCGCGCTGCCTCGCAGCCGGGCCTGCATGATAGGTGGACCCCGGCCCGCTTCACCGTGGGCGGCGCTCGACCTCAGGGACGGCGGGCTTGCGGAATCGAGGCGCCGGGGGATTGCTGCCCCGAGGCTCGTCGTCCTACCGCGGCTCCAGCAGCCGGGAGTCCTCGCTGCCCGGGGTGAGCGGCAGCCACAGGCGCTCGGTGCCGGAGAGCCCGTCGCGCGCGCTGTACACCACGGCCACCGCGCGCCCGAGCAGCCTGGCGCGCGGGACCAGGCCCCAGAAGCGACTGTCGGCGGAGTTGCCCCGGTGGTCGCCCAGCATCAGGTACCCGCCCGCGGGCACCTGCAGCGGGCCGAAGTCTGGGCCCTGGTCCTCCTCGGGCGACAGCGGGTGCGGCGCGCCGGGCAGCGCCTCGCGCCGCGCGCCCCGCGCGAGCGTCTGCTCCACCGGCGCGCCGTTGAGCCAGAGCCGCCCGTCGACCAGGGCCACGGTGTCGCCGGGCAGTCCGATGAGGCGCTTCACCATCGTCGTCCCCGTGAGCGGGTGGGCGAACACCACCACGTCGCCGCGGGTGGGCTCGCGCTCGGTGAGCCAGGTCTCGGTGAGCGGCACGCGCAGGCCATAGGCGCGCTTGTCCACGAGGATGTGGTCCTTCACCGCCAGCGTCGGCTCCATGGAGCCGGAGGGCACGTGGTAGTGGTCCGCGAAGCTGGCGCGCCCCACCAGCAGGAAGAGCAGCACGACGAGGTCGGGCAGGTGACGCTTCCAGCGGGGGGCGGGGCGGGACGACTTCTCGGCCATGCGGTCCTCCGGTGCTCGGGGTGACGCCCCAACCCGGACCCGCTCCCATCTCTTCCCGAGCGTGGCGGGCACGCCGTCAGGTTCATCACCGGGCGGCCGCGAATGACCTGCACCGACGTGCCTGTGCGGGCCCGGTCCACCAGGGCGAGCAGGTCGGAGGCCTCGTGCTCGAAGTACGCCGCCGACGCGCCACTGGACACGGTGCGCAATCGGGAGAGCACGGTAGACACGTCTCCCAGCGCGGGCAGGCCCACGGTGCCGATGGACGTCCAGGCCTCCGGGCGCTGCTGGAGGAACTCGTGAAATGCGACTCGGTGCCCTCCGCAGCCAGCGCGAGCAGCTCCAGGGGCCTGGTTCCATCCGCCATGCGGGCACCTGCGCACCGCACGGTGAAGGGTTTCAAACGACAGACTTCTCACGGAGGGCCGGGGCGGCCATCGCCTCCATTCCGAGGAGATGTCCGCCCTCTTCACCCGGTTCCGGCCTCACGCATTGGCGGGCTTCTTCTGCACGTCCTTGCCCTCGTCGCGCCCATGCACGGCGGCCGGAGGGCTGGTGGCCTCCACGGCGGAGAACGTCTCCAGGACTTTGTACGTGTGCGAGGAGCCGCGCGGCACCAGCCACGAGTCACCCGGATTGAGCAGGATGACCTGTCCCTCCAGGTGCAGTTCGGCGCGTCCCTTCAGCACGAAGCCCACCGTCTCGTAGTCGCGGGCGGTCGCGGGCGCGGGCTCTCCAGGAGGCTCGTCCTCCCACAGGCGCATGGACAGGCGGACGCCGGAGGCCAGGTACTTCTGCCCCAGCTCTCCCTTGGGAGAGTGCCGACTCTCGACCTTCTTCACGCTGGTGTCGCCCATGCCTGCGTCTCCTTCGCCTCGAGGCGGATGAATGGCGGCGGGTGCGCCGCGCTCCTGCCGTGAAGGTAAGGAAGGAGGCCGGCGTCGACGGGTGGACACCGCGAGGCCGCCTGCCCGGCAGGCCAGAGGCCGGAAAGACGAAGGCCCAGCCTCCCTGTGGGAGACCGGGCCTCGAAACCACCCATGGGTGGCCGCGGTGCGGAGCGGCTAGCTCGCCGCGCGGACGTTCTGGGCCTGCAGCCCCTTGGGGCCACGGGTGACCTCGAACTCCACCTTCTGCCCCTCCTGGAGGGTGCGGAAGCCATCCATGTTGATGGCCGAGTGGTGGCAGAAAACGTCCTCACCGTTGTCCTGCGCGATGAAGCCGAACCCCTTGGCGTCGTTGAACCACTTCACAGTACCGATTGCCATGTGACCTTCTTCTTTCTGCTTTGCGGCGGTCCGGACTTCCGGGCTGCCCGTGCGGAGCGGACATCGCCCCAACACCGAGACGACAATCCACCTCGGAGGTGGAAGTCCACCGGCCCCCGGCCTACCGGGCAGGCAGGCGTCGGACGGAAGACACTCCAAGGGAGGCGCGTCGCTCGTTAGGGAAAACCGACCGGGCGCTTCTCTCCATTCCGAGCCCGCATGGCCCCTTCACACTTCTTCACGGGGCTCGGGCGCGCGCTTCACACCCGCCTTCTACCTTTCTCCCCGTCAACAACGCCGGCCCTTCCCGGGCGCGGCACTTCTGGGGAGCAGCATCATGTTCGGATTCTTCTTCGGTACCGCATGCCTCGCGGGGCTCATCTTCACGCTGCGCGGCGGGCGTCACTGGCATCACCATCATCACCGCGGCACAGGGCGCTGGGGCCGCGCCCGGCTGCGCTGGCTGTTCGAGCGCCTGGAGACGTCTCCCGGCCAGGAGAAGGTCATCGTCAAGACGGTGGAAGAGGTGACGGAGGCCTTCGCCAAGGTGCGCGACGAGGTGGGCCCGAGCCGCACCGCCCTCGGCAGCGCGCTGCGGGGCGAGCACTTCGACGGGGACGCGCTGCGCGAGCTGTTCGCGCGCCATGACGTGGCGCTCGACAACCTGCGCCGCACGGTGCAGGGCGCGCTGTCCCAGGTGCACGAGGCGTTGGATCCGCGCCAGCGCCGCGAGCTGGCGGACCTCATCGAGCACGGCTTCGGCTACGGCTGGCGCGGCGGCTACGGCGGCCATGGCCGGTGCGGCGGGCGCGGCGGCTGGCGGGGGCATGGCGAGCAGATGGTCTGACCCGCTCCCCATGACAGCCGTCTTCATCAACGCAAAGGAGAACGCACCATGCGCCGCCGCCTGCTGATTGTCCTGCTCGCCATGGGCACCGTCGGAGGCTATGCCTCCGGCTTCGCCCGCCTTGCCCACCACCGTCACCCCTGTCACTCCAGCGCGTGGGGAGAGCGCTGGGAGGACCGGGGGGAGAACCGCTGGGGCTCGCGGGGCCCGCGCGAGTCGTGGGAGTCTCGCGCGCCCAGGGGGGCCCCGGCCCCGTCCGCCGCAGCTCCCAGTCCCTCCGAGTCCCCCGCGCCTGGCGAGGGGGCGCGCTAGAGTCAGAGGCCGTACATGTCCACGCGAGTCCTGCTCATCGACGACGACACCCGGCTGTACGAGCTGCTCGCGCAGTACCTCGGGCAGAACGGCCTCAGCGTCACCCACGCGCCCGACGGTGGGCGCGGCCTGGCGGCGCTGGAGGCCGGGGCCTACGACGCGGTGCTGCTGGACGTGATGATGCCCGGCATGGATGGCCTGGAGGTGTGCAAGCGCATCCGCGCGAAGAGCCGCATCCCGGTCCTCATGCTCACGGCGAAGGGCGACGAGACGGACCGGGTGGTGGGGCTGGAGCTGGGCGCGGACGACTACCTGCCCAAGCCCTTCAGCCCGCGCGAGCTGCTGGCACGCCTGCGGGCGGTGCTGCGCCGCTCGCAGCCGTCGGCGGTGGCGGACCGGCTGGAGGCGGGAGGTGTGTCCATCGACGTGGCCGGCCGCGAGGTGCGCGTGGAGGACCGGCTGGTGGACCTGACGGGCCTGGAGTTCGACCTGCTGGTGGCGCTGGTGCGCCGGGCCGGGCGGGTCATCCCTCGCGACGCGCTGCTGGGCGAGGCCGGGCGCAGTGACACGGTGGTGGGTGAGCGCACGGTGGACGTGCACATCTCGCATTTGCGGCAGAAGCTGGGCGACGTCGGGACGCGCCTCATCAAGACGGTGCGCGGCGTGGGCTACGTCTTCGCCAAAGAGGGGCCATGAGAGGCCGCCGACGCGACTGGGGCCACGGGCCCGACTGCGGCCCCGACTGCGGGCTTCACGAAGAAGACTCCGGGCACGGGCCCGAGGGCGACGCCTCCGGACACGGCCCGGGACACGGGGCACAGGGAAGCGGGCCCTGGGGGCATGGCGGCGGGCCCTGGGGACCTGGCGGCGGTGGCCCCTGGGGACATGGGCACGGCCCCGCGGCCTGGCGGCGGCACATGCGAGCGCACGCGCGCTGGCGGCACCGGTACTGGCGCATGGGCCGGCTGGGGCACTTCGTGCGCGCGCGGCTGCATCGGCGCCTCTTCCTCTGGTTCGGGCTGTCCATCCTCGCCACGGGCCTCGTCGTGGTGACGGTGATGAACCTGGTGGGCGGCAACACGTGGAAGCAGGAGACCGACCGGATGCGGACCTTCGTGGGTCACCGCTTCGAGGAGGTCTGGAACGAGCCCGCGCGGCGCGATGCGCTGGTGCACTCCATCGCCACGGACCTGGAGATTGGCGTGGAGCTGCGTGACACCTCGGGCGCGTTGCTGGTGCGCGGGGGCGAGCCGTGCCGGCGCTCCGAGCTGAGCGTCCCCGTGGAGCGCGACGGCGTCCCGCTGGGGATGGTGCGGGCGTGCTACTCCCCCTTCCGGCCGAAGAACCCGCTCCGGGTGGCGCTGCCGTTGGTGCTCGCGGGAGCGGTGCTGTGGCTGGCCGCGGGCAAGCTGGCGCGGCGACTGGCCCGGCCGGTGGATACGCTGGTGAAGGCCACGGAGGCACTGGGCGCGGGGAGGCTGGACGCACGGGCCGAGGTGCTCCCGCACACCACGGGCGAGTTCGCGGTGCTGGCGGTTGCATTCAACGACATGGCGGGCCGCATCGAGAAGCAGGTGGCGGACCAGCGCGAGCTGCTCGCGGCGGTGTCCCACGAGCTGCGCACGCCGCTGGCGCGCATGCGCGTGCTGACGGAGCTGCTGCGCGACGGCGGGGGCAACCCGAGGACGCTGGACCAGGTGGACCGCGAGGTGGTGGAGCTGGACGCGCTGGTGGGAGAGCTGCTGGCCAGCTCCCGGCTGGACTTCGGGCAGCTCACGTCGCGGGTGCTGGACGGGCGCGCGCTCGCGGCGCAGGCGCTGGAGCGCGCGGGGCTGCCGGTGGAACTGCTCGACGTAGAGGCGACAGAGGCGGGCCTGCAGGGAGACGCGACGCTGCTGGGGCGGGCGCTGGCCAACCTGCTGGAGAACGCGCGGCGGCATGGCGCGGGCGCGGAGGCGCTGCGCGTGCAGGAGCGCGGCGAGCACCTGGCCTTCTTCGTGGACGACCGGGGCCAGGGGCTCCTGCCGGGCGAGGAGGTGCGCATCTTCCAGCCCTTCTACCGGAAGGACCGGGGCGGCGAGGCCCGTGAGGCGGGCTCGCTGGGACTGGGGCTGGCGCTGGTGCAGCGGATTGCGCGCGCCCACGGGGGCGAGGCCTTCGCGGAGAACCGCGCCGGGGGTGGCGCGCGGGTGGGCTTCACCGTGAAGAAGTCGGGTCCGCCCGGTGTCAGCACCCTGCCCCAGGGGACCGCAGCCTGAGCGTCGCGGAAGGAACGTTCATTCCGCGGCCGGGCCGTTCGGTCGAGCCCTCGCGAGTCACGGGGGCGCGACCTGGAGCTGGCCGCTCTCCACGGTGAGTGGCGGGCAGTAGGGGCCGACCGCCCGACGTGTCCACCACGCCCCCGTGCTGCGCCACGTCGCAAGGTCCGTGAAGCGGTAGTCGTAGACGACGGTGCGCACGTAGCGCGGGGGCGTTTCCGGCAGCGTGCCGCCACGGAAGAAGTCGCGCACCTGGGGCTCGCCCCGGAGCAGCGCGTCCTGGAGGCGCAAGAGCCACGGGTTGTCGCGACAGGTGGAAAGCGCGGCGAACCACATCTGCCAATCCAGCCGGGGCATGTGCGGCGCGGCCACGCGGGGTCGCTCATCCACGGGGCCCGGGCGCCAGCGCAGGAGGTACTCGTGCCACGTCTGCCCGTCGTCGCTGCCCTCGATGACGATTTCCTCGCGCTGCGTGGTCATCACCGCGAAGAGGCCGTAGGTGTTGATGCTGTTGAAGGGGCCCACCGCTTCGAGCACCGTCGACACCAGCGCCGGAGGACCCCATCGCGTGAGGCGACGCGCATCCTGTGACAGCGCGAGCACCGCATAGACACCGGCGAACACGGTGAACGCCGCGGTGCCCACGCGTGAGCGCGGCGCGGGTAGAGCCCCCTCCTCCCCGAGCTTCGGGACATGCAGCCGGCCCAGCACGCCATCATCGAGCGCGGCGAAACACAGCACGAGCGTCAACACGTTGAAGAAGCCATAGCTCCCGGTGGCGAGGATGCCCACCTGGAGCAGCGCCAGCAGCGAGGCCGCCGTGAGCCGCACGCGCCGGGGCCCGAAGAGGAAGAACGGCACCATCAACTCGATGATGAACATCGCCACCGCGCTGGCCCGCTGGAGCCCCACGGGGAGCTGGTGCGCGAAGTACGCCAGCGCATTCGGCAGCGGCTGCGTCCAGTAGTGGTACTCGAGCGCGGTGAAGTCGCGCCACGTCGGGTCGCCACTCGCGAGCTTCACGAGGCCGGACATCACCATCAGCCGGAACAGCAGGAAGCGGACGAGGAGCACCGCCTCACGACGCGGCTCGACTGCCACGCGCGGAGGCCACAGGTGTCCCGGTGTGAGCGGCAGCGAGACGAGCGCGGTCTCCAGCAGCAACACGTCCCATTGGAAGCTGAGGAACACGCCGCCCACGGTGGTGATGGACAGGTACGCGGCCCACGCGCCCACCAGGGCCTGGCGCGGCGCCACATTCACGAGCAGCAGCAGGCCGCACAGGAGACCCGCGATGCTCACGCCTTGCAGGGCCCCGGTTCCCGCCCCCGTGAGCCACAACAGCGTGGGCACGCGCAGCATGGGCTCCGCGCCGCCCAGATACTCACGGACCTGGTCGAGCCACTCCGCGGCGGGGCTCAACCCCCGTGGCCCGAGCAGCTCGGGCAACTGCGGGAGCAGCGAGGCGAACGCCAGACAGAAGACGAACCCGAGCCCGCGCAGGTACCACCACCGCACCCGCGCGAGCCCGTGCGTGCTCATGTCTTCGACACGCTCACTTCTTCGCGGCGGCGTCGGTCGCGGAGAAGGCGAAGGAGGCCTCGGCCGGCGCGTCGTCCTTCACGGTGACCTCGGCGGTCTTCGTGCCGAGCGACTCGTGCCAGGCCTCCACCGTGTACGTCCCGGCGGGCAGGCCCTGGAGGCTGAACGTGCCGTCCGCGCCCGTGGTGGCGAAGTACGGGTTCGGGTTCGTCACCACGAACGCCGTCATCCACGGGTGCACGTCGCACTTGAGCTTGAGCACCTCCGCGTCCGCGGGCAGGGTCTTCTGCACCTGCGCGCCAGACGGCGGCTGCGCGACGTTGAAGGCAGACTTCGTGCCCACCAGCCCGCGCACGTTGTGCAGCGTCCCGTCACTGTTCTTGAAGGCCACCGGCTGGCCGACCATCGCCCCCTGCACGCGCGGCACATAGGTGCACTTCGACTGGTCCACCAGCACCGGAGCCGTCGGCGCGGACGGCGCGCCCGGCACGTTGCCGCGCACGCGCACCAACACGTTCGCCAGCTTGCCGTCCTTCACCAGCACCGAGGCGTCCTTCATCGACATGCCCTCGCAGGCCGGGTCGTTGCTCGCCGGGATGTCGGCCGCGACGGGCGCCGTGCCGGTGAACGTCACCGTGCCACGCACCACGCCCTTGCCTGCGGGAATGGCTGGAACGGCGGGAGCGGCCCCCTGAGCGCCGGGCTCCTGAATGGGCGTGGCCGCATGCTGCTTCGCCTCGGGCGCGGGCGTGGGCGCGGCGGGCGGCGGGGTGGCGGCGACCGGAGTCGGAGCGGCCGGAGCCTCCTCCTTCTGGCAGGCGGGAAGGGCCAGCAGGCCCGCGGTCCCCAACAGCGTCAGACCGAGCGTGCGCAGCGTCATCGTGCAATCTCCTCGGGAAGCAGGTTCATCAGCCACCCCGTCGTACTGAACGGGGCTCCGGATGTCCAAGCCACGTGCGCCTGGGGCTACTCGCGCCGGCTGACGCTGAAGGCGGCCAGGCCCACGAACACGGTGGCGAAGGCGAGCAGCACCGGCACCTCGAGCCCCGCCACGGACGCCGGGCCCACGGCCGCGGATGCCTCCACGCCGTACAGCGCGCGCCGCACGCCCTCCACGGAGAAGCGCATGGGGTTGATGCGCATCACCCACGCAAGCCAGGAGCCAGCGCCCTTGAGCGGGAACATCGCCCCGGACAGCACCCACATGGGCAGCAGGACGATGCTCATCACCGCGTGATAGCCCGCGCTGGAGCGCACCCACCACGCCAGCGACATGCCCATGCCGGTCAGCGCCAGCGCGGACAGCACCATGACCGTCAGCAGCAGCGGCAGATTGAGCGTGGCCGCGCTCACCCCGGCCAGCGGGGCCAGCAGCAGGAACAGCGACGCCTGCATCAGCGCAATCGCCGACGAGCCCAGCGCCTTGCCCAGCACCACCGCCAGCCGCGAGCCCGGCCCGGCGAGCACCGCCTGGAGGAAGCCCTCGCGCCGGTCCTCGATGACGGTAATCGTCGCGAAGATGGCGCTGAACAACAGCACCATGGTGACGACGCCAGGGAAGAAGAACTGCTGGTAGCCCAGCCCCTGCGCGCCCTCCACGCGGAACGAGCCCGCGAAGCCGGAGCCGATGACGAACCAGAAGAGGATGGGCTGCGCCAGCGCGCCCACCACGCGGCTGGGCTGGCGGAAGAAGCGCACCACGTCGCGCACCAGCAGCACACGCACCGTGGCCCACTGCAGCGCGAGCGAGCCCGGTGCACCGGGAGCCGGCACCCGCGCCTCCAGCGACTGCGGAGCCTCCACGGGCGGAGGAGCGGCGGAAACCTCGGCGTTCATCGGCGTCTCCTCGGCGCGGGCTCGGCGGCGGGCTTGTCCGCCCCCAGCGCGCGCCCCGTGAGCTGGAGGAACACGTCCGCCAGTGTGGGCCGGCGCAGCGACACGGAGGTCAGCCGCCCGGCCGGGAAGGCCTCCACCAGTCGGGGCACCAGCGCATGTCCCTGCGTGGCTTCCACCTGCACCCGCCCCTCCACCACCTTCGCGTCCAGCCCCAGCCGCTCGCGCACCTCGCGCGCCAGCGTCTCCGGCTCGGCCGCCTCCAGCGTGAGGATGTCCCCGCCCATGCGCGAGGCCAGCGCCGCCGGCGTGTCACAGGCCACCAGCTTTCCCGCGTCCAGCACCGCGAGCCTGTCGCAGACGTCGGCCTCGTCCGCGCGGTGTGTGGTGAGCAGCACCGTGACGCCCTCGCTGTCGCGCAGCCGCTTCAGGTGCGCCCAGAAGGTGCGGAAGGCCGCCTCGTCCAGGCCCTGCGTGGGCTCGTCCATCAGCACCACGCGCGGCTGGTGCACCAGCGCCCGCGCCAGCTCCAGCCGTCGGCGCATGCCGCCGGACCAGATGCCCACCTTCTCGTCGCCCCGGTCCTGGAGGCCGATGAGCACCAGCATCGACTCCACCCGCTCGCGCGCCCGCTCGCCGCCCAGGCCGTACAGCCGGGCCCCGAGCATCAGGTTCTCCCGCGCGGTGAGCAGGTCATCCAGGCTGCTGCGCTGGAAGATGATGCCCATCTGCCGCCGCAGCGACGGGTCGCTCAGCGCCAGCACCTTCCCGGCGAAGCGCACCTCTCCCGCGTCCGGGGCCAGGAGCCCCGCCAGCACCTGGAACGTGGTGGACTTGCCCGCGCCGTTGGGGCCCAGCAGGCCCAGGATTTCGCCCTGCCGCACGGACAGGCTCAAGCCGTCCACGGCGGTGCGGCCCTTGAAACGCCGCGTGAGGCCCTCAATCTGGAGCAGCGGCGCCGGCGGGATGGAGACCGAGGTATCAGGCATGGGTGACTTCCCCCGGTCCCCTGCGCGCTAGCCGCGCGGGACGCGGTCGAGCGTCATCGCGGCGAACAGGACGGTGAGGTAGATGAGCGAATAGAAGAACGTCTGGCGCGCCCAGGGCTTCCCGAGCCGGCGGAAGAAACCCCACGCCCCCAGGCCCAGGAAACCCAGCCCCAGCAACACCGCCGCCGCCAGGTACCACGAGCCCGCGATGTTCAGCTGGAAGGGCAGCAGCGTCATCGGAATCAGCGCCACCAGGTAGAGCACCACCTGCGCGCGGCTGGACTCGTCCCCGCGCTCCAGCGGCACGGACTTGAGGCCCGCGGCCGCGTACTCCTCCTTGCGGAACAGCGCGATGGCGATGAAGTGCGGCATCTGCCACAGGAAGAGGATGGCGAAGAGGGCGAAGCCGCCCGCGTCCACCACGTTCGTCACCGCCGTCCACCCCATCAGCGGCGGCAGCGCGCCGGGCACCGCGCCCACCAGCATGGCGGCGGAGGTGCGCGCCTTGAGCGGCGTGTAGGCGAGCACGTAGCTGAGCAGCGCGATGAGGCCCAGGCCCGCGGTGAGCAGGTTGGCGCCCAGGGCCAGCGCCGGCAGGGACACCAGCGCCAGGGAGATGCCGAACCACAGCGCCACCGACGGCTCCATCCGGCCCGAGGGCAGCGGCCGGTTGCGGGTGCGCGCCATGAACTGGTCGCTGTGCCGCTCCCAGTAGCAGTTGAGCGCGTTGGCCGCGCCCACCGTGCCGGCCGTGGCCAGCAGCGTCACCAGCGCGCGCACCGTGCTCAGCGGACCGGGCGCCAGGAACATGCCGCCCGCCGTGGTGATGAGCACCAGGCTGGACAGCCGCGGCTTGGTCAGGGAGATCAGGTCGGACGCGGTCGTCGACAGGGACTCGGCACGCGCGTTCACACAGACTCCGGGGCAAGGCGCGACAGGCGGGCTGCCGACGCGGGAACGGCCTTCCCATACAGGCACCACCGGGGGGTGGGCAAGGACACGGCGCCCGGAGATGCCACCGGCGGACGGCTGCCCGCCGGGCAGCCCCTCCGCCGCGAGAGGCCGTCAGACCCCGTCTCCTGGTGCGTTCGGGAAAGCAAACGTCCGGGGCATACCGCCCGCCGGGGGCGCCTTCAACCACGGCAACGGGGCTGACCACGCGTCCTGCTGCCCGCGCGCATCAGCCCCGCTTGTCGCTACGCGGGCCCGAAAAGGGCCCGTGTCGTCTCAGCTCCCGGCCAGGGCGCGGGCGGCGTTGACATGCTCGCCGCTCGGCTCGCGCTTCAGGTACTCCTGGGCCAGCATCTTCGCCTTGGCGCCCTGCTTGGCGTCCTTCGACAGCAGGGTGGCGTAGAAGTAGTAGGCCGGGCTGTAGCCCTCGTCGGCGTTGAGGGCGCGCTGGTACGTCTCGTCCGCCTTCGCCGTGTCACCCTTGCCCTGGTAGACGCGCGCCAGCTCGGTGAGGGCCATGGCCGCGCGGTCGGCCTGGCCGACGAACTCCTGGCTCGCCTTCTCCAGCTGCTCCTGCGCCTTCGGCCAGTCCGAGCGCTCGCGGTAGATGGCGCCCATGGCCAGCCGCGCCTCGGGGTTCTTCGCCTTGGGGTCCTTCACCGCGCGCTGGTACTGGGTGAGGGCCTCGTCCAGCTTGCCCTGGCGGCGGTAGGCGTTGCCCAGCATGACGACGAGCTTGGGGCTGTCTCCCATCGTCTTGAGGGCCGTCACGAGCGCCTCGGCGGCTTCCTTCTCGCCACCCTGCTTGCCCATGAGGGCCTTGGCCAGCTCGACGTGGAACTGGGCGCGCGTGCCGTCCACGCGGATGGCCTTGCGAATCTCCTCGGCGGCCGCGTCGAAGTTGTTCTCCGCCAGCAGCCGGCGGCCCTTGATGAGGTGCAGCTCCGGGTTCTGCTTGTCGAGCGCGAAGCCGGTCTCCTCGCTCTTGAGCATCTCCGCGCGTGCCTTGTCCTTGTCCAGCGGCACGCCGGTGGCCTCGGACAGCTTCTGCTGCACATCCGGCTTCAGCGCCGCCATCTCCGCCGACACGCGGCTGATGAGCAGCGAGCGGGCCAGGTGCGCGGCCGCCAGCTGGCGCGGCGACGGCGGCGGGTCGGTCTCCAGCAGCTTCTTCAGCATGGTGTGGGCCAGCCCGTAGTTGGGCGAGTCCTGCTCCAGCATCAGCAGCGCGCGGCCCAGCAGCGACTCCGGGTGGTCCTTCTCGTACCGGAGGGCGAAGTCGTAGTTCTTCCAGGCGGTGTTGTCCTGGCCCAGGCGGCGGTACACGGCGCCCAGCCCCGCGTAGATGCGCGGGTCGTCCGGCGCCAGCACCTGCGCGCGCTCCAGGCTGTCCCGCCCGCGCTCCAGGTCACCGGCGTTCATCTGGATGAGGCCCTGCGTCAGGTAGAGCAGCGAGCTGGAGCGGCCCTGTGCGTCCAGCCCCTTCACCGTCTCCTCGAGCTTGCCCAGCGCTTCCTTGCCCTTGCCCCCGTACGTCTGGATGAGGGCCTCGGCGGCGATGAGGTGCGAGCTGACGTCCTTGCCCGCCTTGCCCGCGGCCAGGTGCTCCTCGGCCTTGCGGCGCGCGTCGTCGCCGCCGCCGTGCTCACCCCAGCGGATGGCGTACGCGTAGGCCAGGTAGCCGTGCGCCACGGTGGAGTCGGAGTCCACCTCCAGCGCCTTGTCCGCCGCCTCACAGGCCTTCTTGTAGCTGTCGAACGAGTCGCGCTTGAGCAGCTCGGTGGCCACGTCCAGCGTCTTCTTCAGCTCGCGGGCGCGCGCCTTCGCGTGCGACGAGTACCAGCCGTAGCCGATGGCGAACAGCGGGATGGCCACCAGCAGCGCCAGCGTCACCATCTTCCCGCCGCGACCACCCGAGGCCGGGCGGCGGCGCGACGTCGAAGGCTCGTCGTCCTCGTCCTCGTCCACCTCTTCCACCACCACCGGTGCGCGGCGCGGCTGCGGCGAGGGACGGGGCGCCGGAGCTTCCGCGCGGGCCGCGTTGGCACCGCCCGACGAGCGCTGCTGCGGAGCGGCGGCCGAAGTGGCCCGGGCCGTGGCGGAGGGCGCCGCCTGCGAGGCCCCCGTCGCCGCGACGCTCGCAAGGGCGGCGGCGGACTGCTGGGTGGCGGACGGAGCCGGGGGCGCGGCCGGCGTGAGCACCGGGGGCGCGGCCACGGGCGCGGGCGCCGCGGGCCGGGGCAGGTCGATCTTGTACTGCTGCAGGAGCGTCACGGTCTCCGGGTCACCCGGATCCGCGCCGTACGCCTTGAGCAGGTTGGCCTTGCCGGGCTCCGTCTCGCCCGTCTTCAACTGGAGGGTGCCGGCCATCCGCAGCGCGGCCTTGTCCTCGGGCTGCACATTGAGCGCGCCGAGCGCCTCTTCCAGCGCCTTCTTGTCCTTGCCCTGCTCCGCGTAGACGCGGGCGAGCAGCAGGCGCGGGTCGGCGGCGTTCGGATGCGCCTTCACCCCCTTCTTGCAGACGACCATCGCCTCCATGAAGCGCCCCATGCTCAGGTACGCCTCGGCGAGGGGTTTGTAGGCGGCGGACGAGGGATCGGAAGCGAAGGCGTGCTCCAGCTTCGCGAGCTCTGCCGGGCTCAACGTCTTAGAGGGGGAGATAGACATTACCGGGGGCGTTGAAGCGGGCGGGAAGGATACGCCTGAAACGAGGGGTTTTTATGGCATCCGCTGCGCGGCACGTCAATCGCAGGAATTATTGGCTGCGCCTTGCGCTTGACAGCATGAAAGGGGTCCGGTACTAGCCCGTTCCACTTCGGCGGACCCAACGCCGCCGGGGCGCAGCAGACGAGCAGTCAGCAGTCCGGTTGTGGGGGTGTAGCTCAGTTGGGAGAGCGTCGCGTTCGCAATGCGAAGGTCGTCGGTTCGATCCCGTCCACCTCCACCATGAAGAACCGAAGGGCCTCACGGGAAACCGTGAGGCCCTTTGCATTTGGGGCACTTCCCTCCATTTGCTGAATTGCAAAGCAGGCGGGCTTTGTTATCCGGAGTCGATGACCGACCCGTCCGCCTCCCTGTCGTTCTTCGCACGCTTCTGGCTCGCCTGGCTGTGCTTCTGGCGCTGCCTCGTGTCCCGCGAGTTCGCCCAGGCGGTGCTGCCGGCCAGCCGGGCCTACGACGCCGGCCAGCTCGCACAGCTCCCCGCCGGTGGCCCCGCGCCCGCCGCCCTGGCGAAGGAGCAGCCGAAGCCGGCGGTGGTGAAGCCCCCCGAGCCGCCCCCCGCCCTTGCACCCGAGCGCGAGCACGCCAGCGCCCTGTCCCTGCTGGGCATGCTCCAGCGAGAGGGCCGCTTCGTGGACTTCCTCCAGGAGAACGTGGCCGCCTTCTCGGACGCCGAGGTGGGGGCCGCGGCCCGCATCGTCCATGAGGGCTGCCGCAAGGTGGTGAACCAATACCTCACCCTCCAGCCGGTACTGCCGCAGTCGGAGGGGGACAGCGTCAAGGTGCCCGCCGGCTTCGACGCACAGCGCACCCGCCTCACCGGCAACGTGGCCGGCCAGCCGCCCTACACCGGGACGCTGCGCCACCACGGCTGGGTGACGACGGAAGTGAAGTTCCCCGCCGTGAGCCCGGCCATGGACCCGCGGGTGCTGGCGCCCGCGGAAGTCGAGCTCGCCTGAAGGAGTTCCAGTCCGATATGGCCCGCTATTCCATCGGCATCGACCTCGGCACCACGCACTCCGCGGTGTCCTACTTCAACCTCGAAGAGGGCAAGCCGCGGGGCCGCGCGCAGTCCATGCTGCCCATCCCCCAGCTCACCACCCCCGGTACCGTGGAGGCGCGCCCGCTGCTGCCGTCCTTCCTCTACCTGCCCTCCGCGCAGGAGTTCCCCGCCGGCAGCCTCGCCCTGCCGTGGAACCCCGAGACGGGCACCATCGTCGGCGAGTTCGCCCGCACGCACGGGGCCAAGGTGCCCACGCGGCTGGTCTCCTCCGCCAAGAGCTGGCTGTCGCACCCCGGCGTGGACCGGCGCGCGGCGCTCCTGCCCTGGCAGGCCCCGGAAGAGGTGCAGCGCGTGTCGCCGCTGGATGCCTCCGCGCGCTACCTCCGCCACCTCAAGGAGGCCTGGGACCACACCTTCGCCCGTGCGAAGGAGGAGCGCGGCAACGCGCTGGCCGAGCAGGACGTCATCGTCACCGTCCCCGCCTCCTTCGACGCGGCGGCGCGTGATTTGACGCTGGAGGCCGCCAAGGCCGCGGGGCTCCAGCACATCACCCTGCTGGAGGAGCCCCAGGCCGCGCTCTACGCGTGGCTGGAGGCCATGGGGGAGAACTTCCGCAGGCAGGTGCAGCCCGGCGAGGTCATCCTCGTGGTGGACGTGGGCGGCGGCACGTCCGACTTCTCCGTCATCACCGTGAGGGACAGCGAGGGTGATTTGGAGCTGCTGCGCGTGGCGGTGGGCGACCACATCCTGCTCGGCGGCGACAACATGGACCTGGCGCTGGCGCACACGCTCAACCAGCGCCTGACGGCCGAGGGCAAGAAGCTGGACGCGTGGCAGTTCAACGCCCTCACCTACGGCTGCCGGCACGCGAAGGAGACGCTGTACGGCGACCCGTCCATGGAGAAGGCGCCCATCTCCATCCCCGGCCGCGGCTCGTCGCTCATCGGCGGCACGCTGCGCACGGAGTTGACGCGCGAGGAGCTGGACCGCGTCCTCACCGACGGCTTCTTCCCGGTGACGCCCGTCACCGAGCTGCCGCGCACCGCGCGCCGCACGGGCCTCGCGCAGATGGCGCTGCCCTACGCGCAGGACCCGGGCGTGTCGCGGCACCTGGCGGCCTTCCTCACCCGGCAGGCGCAGGCGCTCGCGGCCAGCTCGGACGCGCCGGTGGACGTCAGCGGCAAGGCCTTCCTCCACCCCACTGCGGTGCTCTTCAACGGCGGCGTCTTCAAGGCCGGCCCGCTGAAGGCGCGCGTCATGGAGGTGCTCAACGAGTGGCTCGAGGCCGATGGCGGCCAGCCCGCCAAGGAGCTGGAGGGCGCGGACCTGGACCTCGCCGTGGCGCGCGGCGCCGCGTACTACGGCTGGGTGCGCCAGGGCCACGGCCTGCGCATCCGCGGCGGCACCGCCCGCGCCTACTACGTGGGCGTGGAGACGGCGATGCCCGCGGTGCCCGGCATGGAGCCGCCCGTGAAGGCGCTGTGCGTGGCCCCCTTCGGCATGGAGGAAGGCACGCAGGCGGACGTGCCGCCGCAGGAGTTCGGCCTCGTCACCGGCGAGCCCACCAGCTTCCGCTTCTTCTCCTCGTCCGTCCGCCGCGACGACAAGGTGGGCGAGATGCTGGAGGACGTGGACGGCGCGCTGGCCGACGGTGCCCTGGAAGAGCTGGCGCCGATTGAGACCACCATGCCCGGCCAGCCCTCGGCCTTCGGTGACTTGACGCCCGTCAACCTCCAGGCGGCGGTGACGGAGGTGGGCACGCTGGAACTGCGCTGCCTGCAGACGGATGGCCCGGGGCGCTGGAAGCTGGAGCTCAACGTCCGCATGAAGGAGTAGAAAGCCGTCCGTCAACCGGAGGCGTATGCGAATCGTTGGAATCGACCTGGGAACCACCCACTGCGCGGTGGCGTCCGTGGACCCCTCGAAGGGCGCGGGCGCCCCCGTGGAGGACTTCCCGATTCCCCAGCTCGTCCGGCAGGGAGAGGTGGCGCCCCGCGCGCTGCTGCCCTCCACCGTGTATGTGCCCGCCGGCCAGGAGCTGGCCGCCGAGTCGCTGAAGCTGCCCTGGGGCGATGACGGCGGCCCGTGGGTGGTGGGCGAGCTGGCGCGCTGGCAGGGCGCGCGCGTGCCGGGCCGCCTCGTCTCCAGCGCCAAGAGCTGGCTGTGCCACCCGGGCGTGGACCGCTCCGCGCCCATCCTCCCGTGGGGCGCTCCGGCAGACGTGCAGAAGCTCTCTCCGGTGGACGCCAGCGCCCTCTTGCTGACGCACATGGCGCGCGCGTGGGACTTCGCGCACCCGGATGAGCCGCTGTCCAAGCAGGAGGTGGTGATTACCGTCCCCGCCTCCTTCGACGAGGCGGCGCGCGCCCTCACGGTGAGCGCCGCGCGCAAGGCGGGGCTGGAGAAGTTCACGCTCCTGGAGGAGCCGCAGGCGGCCTTCTACGACTACACCGCGCGCCACCGGACGGGCCTGGAGCAGACGCTCTCCAACGTGCGGCTGGTGCTGGTGGTGGACGTGGGCGGCGGCACCACGGACTTCACACTGGTGCACGCGGGCGTCTCGCCCGAGGGGCCCATGCTGCGGCGCCTCGCGGTGGGCGACCACCTGATGCTGGGCGGCGACAACATGGACGCCGCCCTGGCCCGCCGCGTGGAGGAGAAGCTCTTCACCGACGGCCGACGCCTGTCCGCCACGCAGTGGACGCACGCCATCCAGGCCGCGCGCACCGCGAAGGAAGCGCTGCTGGGCAACGAGCCTCCCGAGAAGTACGGCGTCTCACTGGTGGGCGGGGGCAGCCGGCTCCTGGGTGGCACGCTGTCCACGGAGCTGTTGCGCGACGAGGCGCACGCGCTGGTGCTGGACGGCTTCTTCCCCGCCTCCGCGCCTGGCGAGCGCCCGCGCCGCGCCGCGCGCATGGCGCTCCAGGAACTGGGCCTGCCGTACGTGCAGGACCCGGCGGTGACGCGGCACCTGGCGGCCTTCCTCGCGCAGCACGCGGCGGCGGGCTTCGCGGCGCTGGGCGAGGCGGCCCCCGCCGAGGGCGCCCTGCCCCGCCCCGACGCCATCCTCCTCAACGGCGGCGTCTTCAACTCGCCCCAGATTTCCGAGCGGCTGGTGCTGGCGCTCTCCGCGTGGTGGCCCGGCGCGCCGCGCATCCCCCTGCTGCGCCACACCTCGCTCGAATTGGCGGTGGCGCGCGGCGCGGCGTACTACGGGCTGGTGCGGCGCGGGCATGGCCTGCGCATCGGCGGTGGCGCGGCGCGCGCGTACTACGTGGGCCTGCAGCGGCCGGCGGACAGCGCGGAGCAGCCGGCGCTGTGCCTCATCCCCCGCGGCTTCGAGGAAGGCCAGAAGGTGGACCTGGGCGAGCGCCCCTTCACGCTCACCCTCGGGCGGCCGGTGCAGTTCCAGCTCTACTCCACGACGAGCGACCGCATCGACAAGCCGGGAGACCTCGTCCCGCTGGCGGAGGACTTGAAGCCCCTGCCGCCCATCCACACGCTGCTCAAGGGCGCCACCGGCAAGGTGGCGGAAGTCCCCGTGCACCTGCAGGCCGCGCTGACGGAGATTGGCACGTTGGAGCTGTACTGCGTCTCCAACGTGGCGGACGAGCGCTGGCGGCTGGAGTTCGAGCTGCGCGGCACGGGCGGCTCGCACGAGCTGACCGTCACCGAGTCCATGCCCGCGCGCTTCGTCGAGGCGAAGGACAACATCGAGCGCGTCTACGGCAACAAGCCGCTGCCCATCGGCCCCAAGGACGTGAAGCAACTGGGGCGCACGCTGGAGAAGGCGCTGGGCCCGCGCGAGACGTGGCGCGTGCCGGTGCTGCGCGAGATGTGGAGCACCCTGTACGCGGGCGCCAGCAAGCGGCGGCGTACGGAGGACCACGAGCGCGTCTTCTACAGCCTCACCGGCTTCTCGCTGCGCCCGGGCTTCGGCTACCCGCTGGACGGCTGGCGCTCGGAGCAGACCTTCAGCCTCTTCGACGCGCTGGTGCAGCACCACACGGACAAGGCGGTGTGGACGGAGTTCTGGGTGATGTGGCGCCGCATCGCCGGCGGTCTCACCGAGGCGCAGCAGCAGAAGCTGTACGCGTACCTCCAGCCGCACCTCGCCCGGAAGGTGCCGCCGGACGCGCCGCCCGCGGGGAAGCTCAAGGGCATCCAGCCAGAGGGGCTGGAGGAGATGGTCCGCACCGTGGCCTCGCTGGAGCACCTGTCGCCCGGGGACAAGTCCGAGGTGGGCGGGTGGATTGCCTCGCGGCTCAAGGCCGAGGCGAAGTCCGGCGGCCCGTGGGCCTGGTCCCTGGGCCGGCTGGGCGCGCGGGTGCCCCTCTACGGCAGCAGCCACAAGGTGGTGGACGTGGAGACGGCGGAGGCGTGGCTCACGCTGCTCCTCGACATGGACCTGAAGAAGATTGACGGCGCCCCCTTCGCGGCGGCGCAGCTGGCCCGGCTCACCGGGGACCGCACTCGGGATCTGGACCCTGCGCTGCGCGAGCGTACGGCCCGGGAGCTCGCCGCGGCCAAGGCGCACGAGGCCTGGGTGCGCATGGTGCGCGAGGTGGTGGCGCTGGAGGCGGCGGACGAGGCCCGGGCGCTCGGCGACACGCTGCCCGCCGGACTCCGGCTGTCCTGAGGCGACTTCCGGGCGTTGTGACCGGCGAGGTCGCGATCATCCCGGTCAGATCCCTCCCGTCAGGTCGGCCGGGAGGGCCGCCCCTCGGGAGCGTGGCTCAGCGGTGGATCAGCTCAGCCCTGCACGGCGACAGCGGGCGGAGCGGCTTCATCCGCCTTGGCGACGACCTGGAGCACGGGCGCGGGGGCCTCGGGGGCCTTCACGTCGGCGTCCTTGGCGGCCTTGGACTTCTTGGAGCCCGCGCCCGAGCGGCAGGTGCGGCACCAGGGCTGGTTGCGGATGGCGCCATCCGCCATCTTCCGCAGGCCGAACTGGGCCAGCGGCTTCAGGGTCCGGCACTTGATGCACATCAGCGAGATGAGCACCTCGTGGCCGTCCGCGTCGTAGACGGCGGACTTGCGCCGCTTGCGCGGCTGGCCCTGCCCCGGTTCACGCTGCTTGGCCTTGTCGGGCGCAGGCGGCGCCATCATCGGGGTCACTTTGTAGAGCATGTCAGTCCCTCCCACTCACGCGCGCCAGCACTCGCAGGCCCAGGCAAAGGGCCACCTCGGTTCAGTCGCTCGCGTGCCCTAGACTAGGGACTCTTCCTCCCGTTGAAAACTGATCCAAGGCCGAAAAATCGGGCCCTGGCGCGTTTCCGCTGATCTTACGCCGGGTTGGCTCTCCTCGTTCAGTCCCAGCGGATCACACAGGGACTGAATTTTCGGCCCCGGCTCCCTTCACCGCGCCGCGCCAGGACAGGCCGCGACACCGGTGTAGCGCACGCGACCCACCGGGGGCATGGGCAGGACTCCACCCCGCGCCTTCCCGTAGGCGATGACGGCGTCGCGCAGGTCCATGCCGCGCACCGGCGTGAGGTCCACGCGTTCGGGGGGCAGCGTCCGGACGAGGGGCGCTAGGCCGTCTCCGCCGCGGGCGAGGAAGTCCGGCAGCGCCACCCGGTACGTCTTCCCCGGCTCCAGCGCCCCGCCTCCCGCCAGCGTCACGCCCTGCAGCCGCTGGGGCCCCGGGCAGTTCGCCAGCGTCAGCTCCAATCCGGAGACGGGGAAGACGGCGCCCCGGTCCGTGGAATGGGCCAGCTCCAGCAGGCGCCGCAATTCCGCGCCGCTGAGCTGGAGCACGGCGACGGTGTTGTCGAAGGGCAGCACCTCGTACATCTGGCCGAAGGTGAGCGGGCCCGCCGGCAGGTCCGCGCGGATGCCTCCGGGGTTCATCAGCGCCACGTCCGCGCGGGCCACGTCGCGCAGGGCGTCCGCGAGGAGGTTGCCCAGCGCGCTCTCCGCGTCGTAGCCGCGCGTCAGGGGCGCGGCGGCGGAGATGCCGAGCGGGCGCAGCTGCGTCTCGCGCGCCATCTTCAGTGCCGGCGCCAGCAGCGCCTCCACCTGGGCGTCGGGCACCACCGGCGCGCCGAGGAAGGTGGCCTGCACCAGCTTCACGTCCGGCTGCGCCTTCAGCCGGCGCGCGTCACACGTGCCGCTGACCGCGTCCACCTTCGCGCAGAGGGGAATCGACGCCTGGAGGCGGGTGCGCTCCGGCAGCACGCGGCGGCCCGCCGGGTCCACGTACAGCTCCACCACGCCCAGCGAGCGCGCCTGGCCCGACGTCTCGATGACGGGCACGCCCTTGTAGAAGACGCCCAGGGGCTGGTGCGTGTGCCCGGCCACCACCGCGTCCACCGTGCCCGGCGGCAGCCCATCCAGCATGTCGAGAATCTCCGAGTCGCCCCTGTCACAGGTGGACGTGTCGCGCGGGTTCTTCACGTCCGGGCACTTGCCGCCCGCGTGGGCGACGACGATGACCACCTCCGCGCCGCGCGCGCGCAGGGAGCGGGCCGCCTCCAGGGCGGCGGGCGCCAGCGGCAGGAAGCGCAGGGACGCCACGTTGACGGGGTTGGTGGCCTCCGGCGTGGACTCGGTGGTGAGCCCCAGCAACCCCACCTTCACGCCCTTCACCGTGACGAGGGCCGTGCCGTCATTGCCCGTCCACGCCGGGCGCTGGCCGGTGGCCGCCTCGCGCAGGTTGGCGGACAGCAGGGGGAAGCGTGCCTGGGCGACGCGGGCCTTGAGGGCGCCCAGCGAGTCCTCGCCCGGGCCCTTCGCCAGGGTGCCCGGCCCCACGGGGCCGTAGTCGAACTCGTGGTTGCCGATGGCCGCCGCCGTGACACCCAGGTGGTTGTACACGTCGACGACGATGGCGCCCTCCGTGAGGTTGGAGGGGAGCGTGCCTTGGAAGAGGTCCCCACCGTCCACCAGCAGCACCCCGCCCGGGTTGTCCGCGCGCAGCCGTGCCACGTAGGCCGCGAGCGTGGCCGCCCCACCCTCCTCCACCACCTGCCCGTCCTTCAGGACGGTGCGGCCGGGCTCCACGTGGCCATGGAGGTCGTTGAGCCCCACCAGCGTGAGGCGCACGGCTTGCGCCGACGCGGCGCTCGCGGTGGAGCCGACGCCGCCAGGCGTGGACTTGGGAGGGGTGCTGGCGCAGGCGGCGGCAACGGCCGCCAGCGCGACGAGGACGGGACGCGGGGAACGCATGGAGCCGCGCACTTCAGCGCGGCGCGCTCCCCCTGGCAACGCGCTTTCAGCTCCGGCGCCGCCGTCCGGCCAGCGCCAGGGCAAGCAGCCCGAGCAGCGCCGAGGCGGGCACCGAGGCCGTGGCGCACGAGCAGCCGCTGTCGTCGTCCGCGTCACCGTCGCCGGGCACCGGCAGCGGCTGGGGCCGGACGTCGGGGCCGGCATCCGTCCCGCCCGTCCCCGCGTCCGTCCCGCCGTCGGTGACCTGCCGCGTGTCGATGCGCAGCGGCGGGTTGAAGGCGTTCGCCACCGCCGGCCAGGACACCAGCTTGAGGTTCTCCGCGGGAGTCTCGACGCCGTCGTGCGCGACGAAGAGCCCGTCCGGGAAGTCCGGCCCCACCGGACGCGACGCCACCGCCAGGGCCACCGGGGCAACCACCGCGTCGATGCCGCCGTCCGACGCCACCACCTGGAACGAGCCCACCAGGGATTCGGAGCGGCGCTCGAACACGGCGAACGCGCCCGAGGCCGTGTCCGCGACGAGGATGTAGCCCTCGCCATTGCTCGCCCGGTACAGGCTCACCCGGCCCACGTCGGTGTTGAGCGCGGCTCCCACCGAGGCCACCTTCAGTCGCGTCTGACCACCATCCGCCTCGGCGGAGTAGCGCCACAGGCCCTGCCCCTCCTCGGTGACGAACAGCCGGCCCGTCTCCTCATCCGCCACCACACCGGCGATTCCGCCTCCCGCCGTGGCGAGCACGCGCGCCGGGAGGCCCGTCACCCCACCATCCGCCCCCGTCAGCTCGAACTGCTCGAGCCGTCCCCCCGCGGTGCCCGCGAAGACGTAGAAGCGGCCAGAGGTGGGGCTGCGGTAGAGCGCCACGGTGGAGTACTGCGTGCCGGTGAGGAAACCCGCGATGCCGATGCGCACGACGCGTTCCGCGCCGCCCGGGTCCAGCCGGTACGCAACCAGCCCATTGAAGGTGGTGCTGGCCGCCACCACCAGCGTCCGGCTGCCCCCCGCCAGGGGGAAGTCGTCGTGCACGGCCACGCCCTGGACCGGCCCGTCCAGCTCCGCCTCCTGCTGCGCCCCGTCCATCCCGAAGGTGACCAGACCCGCGTTGGCATTGTCGTACGCGGTCAGCAGCAGGCTGGCGCCGCCGTCGGCCGGGTTCACCCACAGCGCGACGTCCCGGAGCGCCCCACCGGTGACGGCCGGGTTCGGCTGGGTCTCCCGGACGGGCACCACGGAAACGGGCTGTGCGGACACGGTCGCACTCGCGAGCAGCGCCGCCAGGGCCAGGGGAAACGGGTTGGTCATGACGGGCTCCTCGCTCATCTGGGAAACGCCTACCTTGTCACGGGAGGTGTGTCCTTCAAGTACGAAGACTCAGGCAACGGTTGGCTACGGGCGACTGCCTCGGGTACAACGCGCCGTCCTCCAGCAAACATAGAAAAAGACCATGGCGACCAAGCGCGCACTGATTACAGGCATCACGGGGCAGGACGGCAGCTACCTCGCGGAGCTGCTGCTCTCGAAGGGCTACGAAGTTCACGGCATGGTGCGCCGCTCTTCGGAGGAGAAGTTCGAGCGCATCCAGCACCTGCACGGGAAGATCCAGCTCCACCAGGGCGACCTGCTGGACCAGTTCTCGCTCGCGGCGCTCCTGAACCTGGTCAAGCCGGACGAGGTCTACAACCTGGCGGCGCAGTCCTTCGTGCCCACCAGCTGGAACCAGCCCGTGCTCACCGGTGAGTTCACCGCGCTGGGCGTGACGAAGATGCTGGAGGCCATCCGCCACACCCGCCCGCAGGTGCGCTTCTACCAGGCGTCCTCCAGCGAGATGTTCGGCAAGGTGCTGGAGGTGCCGCAGACGGAGGAGACGCCCTTCTACCCGCGCAGCCCGTACGGCGTGGCCAAGGCGTACGGCCACCACATCACGGTGAACTACCGCGAGTCCTTCAACCTGTTCGCGGTGAGCGGCATCCTCTTCAACCACGAGTCCCCGCGCCGCGGCCTCGAGTTCGTCACGCGCAAGGTGACCCACAACGTCGCGCGCATCAAGCTGGGCCTCCAGGACAAGCTGCCCATGGGCAACCTGGACGCCAAGCGCGACTGGGGCTTCGCGGGCGACTACGTGGACGCCATGTGGCGCATGCTCCAGCAGCCGGAGCCGGACGACTACGTGGTGGCCACCAACGAGACGCACACCGTGCGCGAGCTGGTGGAGATTGCCTTCGGCCGCGTGGGCCTGGACTACCAGAAGTACGTGCACATCGACCCGGCCTTCGTGCGCCCCGCAGAGGTGGACCTGCTCATCGGCGACTACGCCAAGGCGAAGAAGAAGTTGGACTGGGAGCCCACCGTGCGCTTCAAGCAGCTGGTGGAGATGATGGTGGACGCCGACCTGGAGCGGCTGAAGGCGGGGCAGAAGTAGATGCGCGTCCTCGTCACTGGAGCGGACGGCTTCGTCGGCCGGCACCTGTGCGCCCTGCTGCGCGCCGCCGGTGACGACGTCGTCGAGGCCCACGGGCCGCGCGGGGAGGGCATCAGCAGCAGCGCCCTCCACTTCGACGTGGCCAACGAGGCCGCGATGAAGACCGCCATCGCCGAGGCGAAGCCCGAGGGCGTCATCCACCTGGCGGGCTTCAGCTCGGTGGCCAAGAGCCACAACAACCCCTCGCGCGTGTTCGCGGTGAACACGATGGGGGTGGTGCACCTGCTCACGGCGCTGCGCGACACCGCGCCGAAGACGCGGGTGGTGCTGGTGGGCTCGGGCGAGGTGTACGGCCCGGTGCCCGAGGGCACGCGCGCCTCCGAGTCCACGCCCGCCGTCCCCCTGAGCCCCTACGCGGCCTCCAAGTCCGCGGCGGAGCTGGCCGGCGTGCAGTTCCACCGCAGCTACGGGCTGGAAGTCGTGATGGCCCGGCCCTTCAACCACCTGGGCGCGGGGCAGGACCCTACCTTCGTGGTTCCTTCCTTCGCCTCGCAGATTCGCGCGATTGGCCTGGGCACGGTGGACCCGGTGCTCCGCACGGGCAACCTGGAAGCGGTGCGCGACTTCTCCCACGTGCGCGACGTGGTGGAGGCGTACCGGCTGCTGCTCGTGAAGGGCGAGCCCGGGCAGGCGTACAACATCTGCAGCGGCGAGGGACGCACCATCCGCAGCCTGCTAGAGGAGATGCTGACGCTGGCCGGCGTGAATGCGCGAATCGAGCTGGACCCCGCGCGGTTGAGGCCCTCGGACATCCCGAGCCTCGTCGGCGCGCCGGACAAGCTGCGGGCGCTGGGTTGGGCGCCGAAGCTGACGGTGACGGACGCGCTGCGTGACGTGCTGGGTCCCAAGGTGCCGGCGCGGGCCTCGTAGCACGGGGGCCCGGGTCGTCAGTGTGTCCCCCCTTCTGATATTCCTGGGGGATGCACGAAGGCGCCTACAAGTTCGTGGCTCGCGCTGTCATGCAGCTCGAGCCTCGCAAGCAGGTCCTGGAGCTTGGCAGCCGGACGGTGGCGGGGAACTGGCCCTACTCCGGCTCCATCCGGCCCCTGTTCCCCGGCTCCGAGTACGTCGGCGTGGACATCGCCGCCGGTGAGAACGTGGACTTCATCGGGGACGCCGCCACCTGGCGCCCGGAGCCCTTCCGCCAGTTCGACACCGTCGTGTGCACGGAGACGCTGGAGCACACGCCGGAGGCCGAGCGCATCTGCCACAACGCGCTGGCCATGCTCGAGGTGGGAGGGGTGCTCATCCTCACCGCCGCGGGAGTCGGGCGCGCGCCGCACTCGGCGGTGGATGGGCAGGCGCTGCGGCCCGGTGAGTACTACCGGAACGTCAACCGCGAGCAGCTCCAGCAATGGCTGAAGCCCTTCGGCTTCGCGATGATTGATACGGCCACCACGCCCGGGGACATCTACGCCCTCGCCGTGAAGCTGGGACCCGGGACGTGAAGGTCGGCGTCACGGCGGTGATGGTCGCGTACCACAACGAGGACCTGGCCCTGACGCGCCTGCTGCGCGACCTCATGCCGTCGCTCCTCCTGTACCGGCCCGTTCTCGACACGGAGCTCATCGTCGTCGACAACAGCGAGAAGCCGCAGCCCCGGCTGGCCGAGGCGGTGCGCGACAATGGCGTCTTCCCCGCGAAGTACCTCTGGAGCGAGGGGCGCAATCTCTACTACGGCCCGGCACTCAACCTGGCCGTGAAGGCCGCGTCGCATCCGTTCCTGCTCTACGTCTGCGCCAACCATGGCCGCATGCTGGACCCGACGTGGGCGTGGGACATGCTCGAGCCGCTGGTGAACGACGCGAGCGGCAAGGTGGCCCTCACCGGCTCCCACTACGCGAGCGGGCCTCCGTCCAAGCTCGGCTTCCCGGAATCACTGCCGCGCCTCCACATCCAGGGGGGCCTCTTCGCCGGGAGGACGGAGGTGCTGGCGAAGTACCCGTACCCCGACGGCGAGTTCGCCCACTGGTCCTCGGACATCTACCAGTCCTTCCAGCTCCTCCAGCAGGGCTACCGACTGGTGGACGTGCCCACCGTCAAGTCGGTGTGGCGGCAGCGGGTGAAGGACGAGCACTACAAGTTCATTCACGACGAGGGCTGAGCCACCCCGCGGACGAGCTGCTCCAGCGCCCTCCGTGTTGTCTCGGCCTCGTGGCCGCCGAGGCGGACCTCTGGCGGACGGCGTGCCGGGCCGGAAGCGGTGCGCGGCCCTCACTCGAGCAAGAGCGCTTCGAGAGACGCCGGTGCGGCGGGTGCGCGTGCCTGGATTCCGGCCAGGGACCGGTAGAGCGGCGGCAGCGGCGCGCGGGGCAACAGCCGGGGGCGCACGGTGCGCAGCCGCTCCAGCAGCAGCGGCCAGCCCGGCGTGTCCCGCTCCGAGTCTGCCCTGCCCGCGAGCGCACGGAGCGCCTCCAGGTCTGATGGAGACAGCGGCGCGCGCCGACAGAAGTCGTCCAGGCGGCGGGCCAGTTCCAGGACGGCGGCACCCCTGGGCGGCGGCCCGGCTCCGAGCATCCAGCGCGCGACGCGGAGTGCATCCTCGGGCAGGACGGTGACGGGCGCATGGAGCCGGGACAACTCGGCCGCGAGGCGTGCACGCACAGCGCCCACCGCGACATCCAGCTCGCGTCGGGTATGTGTTGTCGGACCTTCGTAAAGGAGGGCCTCGGCGTCCGCCAGTACCTCGCAGGCCTCGGTCGTGAGGCACGCCTTCAGCCCACGTACGCGGGCAGTTGCCGCACGCAACGGGGGCAGCGTGGCCACCAGCGCTGCTGAGTCCACTCCCGTTGCGAACGCCGCCGCATCCTCGACAGTCACGGGGGTGTCCTCGGCCATCACCGGGCCGAGGACGCGGATGAGCTCGTCCCGGAAGCGTGGGTCGACGTCATCGTCCACGCCGACCGCCGCCTCGAACAGCGCGGCAAGGGGGCGCAGCGCGCCGGGCCCCGCGCCACGCGGAAGCGCCCGGAGCAATCGCAGGAGCTCCAACCTCGCCGCCTCGACCACCCGACCTCCAGGAATCAATCAGGCCCGCGGAATGGCCGCGCACCTCCGCGAGCAGCACGGATGCGCTCGTGGAGGTGCACGGCCTTCAGCTTCGCAACTTCCTTCCAGCCGCGAGGGCCCCCGCCCTCCTTCGGAGAGCAGGCGCCCGGAATGAACGTTCCTTCCGCGTCAGCCCCCGACCGGAGGGGACGCTTCCCGTTCATTCCCTGCGAGTCCCCGCGTCCAGAATCACGCCTCCTTGCGGCCGTTCTCCACCCCATTCCCACCCTGCGGCTTCGCGGGGCGTTGCAGCACCTGCGGCGCCGCCCCGTTCTGGAGCACCCGGGCCATCAGCGCGCCGAGCAGCCCCTGCCCTCCCCCGCCGCCGTCCTGCCCGAGCGCGATTTCCGGCACCAGCTTCACCCCGTGCTGCGCCAGCACCGTGGCCAGTTGCACCGCGGTGAAGGCCTGGGCGCCGAGCGCAGCCACACCCGTGCGGTACGCCTCCGCCTTCGCGTCACCGACGAGCCGCGTCGCATCCGCCTCGGCGCTGCCATGCAGCCGCTTCGACTCGGCTTCCGCCTCGGCCCGCTGCCGCATGCCGTGCGCCTCCGCGTCCGCGCGCTGCCTGAGGCCATGCGCCTCCGCGTCCGCGTGCAGCCGCGTGCGGGCCGCCTCGCCCTTGGCCGTCTCCGCCGCCGCGAGCGCACCCTTCTCGCTGATGGCGACCATCTGCTCGCTGCGCACCACCTCACCCTGCATGTTCGCCACCGCCGTCGCGCGCTCCAGCTCGCGGCGCCGGACCTGGGCCTCGCGCTGCACCTCGAACGTCACCTGGAGCTCCTCGGCGATCTTCCGGTCCGTCTGGGTCTTCATCAGCTCGCCGGGCGGCTGGATGTCGCCGATGAGCGTGTCGATGCACTCCACGTCGTACGCCCCCAGCGCGCCGTGGATGGCCTCGTACGCCTCGCGCTGGCGCTCGGTGCGCGCGGAGAGGAACTCCAGGACCGACACCTGCTGCGCGGAGTTCCGGAAGTAGTTGGCCACCGTGGGCTGCAACACGTGGTCGACCAGGTTCTGCATGGAGCCCACGCGCGAAATCACGCGCGGCGCCTGCTTCATGCTGATGTGGATGATCTGCGACACGTCGAGCGTGAAGCTGAAGCCATCGCGCGAGCGCACCGTAATCGGGCTGAGCTTCTCGTCGTACTTGTGCTGCTCCGTGCGCTGCGCCCAGTTGAGGACGATGTTCGTCGTGGGCACCAGCTCCACCTTCATCACCCGCGTGTTGAGCGGGTGCTTGCCTGGCAGCAGCGGCTCGATCCACACGCCCTTGCGCCCGCGCTCCACGAGGTCGCCATGGGTGAATTCGTCTCCGGACACGTCCAGGTGCTCACGGCCCACGTAGCTGACAACGACGCCCACGTAGCCGATGGGCACCTCCGTCATGGGAATCTGCTCCACCTTCACGAACCACGGGTTGAGGTTCCACGAGCCCGACAGCAACACCTGCTCCTGGAGGCCGCGGCAGCCGCCCGCGTCGAGGAAGCGCTGGGCGCTCTGGAACGAGTCATGCCCTTCCACCGGTGAGCCGGCGAGGTCCCCGGCGGGAATCGGCCGGCCATCCAGCGTCGTCACGATGCCCACCTTGTCGGGGCCCACGCTGAAGATTTCGAGGTCCTCCTCGGACATGTCGAACGCCTCCGCGTTCTCCGGCGTGATGACGGTGAACAGCGAGGGGTTGATGCGGTACGTGCCCGCGGTGAGGAACGCGAGCTGCCGGCCCTTCTGCCCGCCGCCGTCGAGGAACGCGTGCGCATCCTGGAAGTTGTCGCAGGCCACCTCGCAGCCGAGGATGTTTCCGGGCGGAATGGGCGCGCCGCCGTTGGCGACGACGAGCGCGATGTGCCCCTGGCGCACCCTCACCACCGGGACACGCGTCACCTTGAAGCGCCAGAACGGGTAGCCGAAGTGCCACCCCGGAGGGAGCATCTCCGCCTGGTAGCCGGCTTCGCCCTGGAGCGCGACCAGCCGTCCGGGCGGCAGCGGCGCGCCGTACTTCTTGATGACCAGCCCCGACTCGTCCTCGCCGATGACCTGCAGGCCGCTGAGCACGTAGACCGCGCCAACGCCCAGCAGCAACCCGACCACGGCCAGAACCACGATGTATTCCATGAGGCCCTTCTCCTGCCGCCCGCGGGAGTGCGGGACGCCCCCATCCACTGCATGCCCCCTGCCAGGGCCAAGTGTCCGGAACTGCTGGAACGGTGATTCCCGACCATGATTCAAATCATGCGCTTTCCGTGTTTGATTCGCGGGATGCCGACTCTCCACTGGAAGGGCCCGGCCCCGGAGCGGGCCCTGGTGCAGCGCTTGAATGACGCCGGCTGGCGGCTCGGAGGCGCCGAGCCGCGAGTGACGGTGGTGTGCTCGGCGCAGCCACGGTTGGCGGGTCCGCCGAAGTCGGGGCCCTGGGTATGGCTGTGCGAGAAGCCGCTGCCCGTCGATGCGCTCCGGCTGGCCGTGGAACAGGGCGCCGTGGACGTGCTCTGGAAGGGCTCGCGCGACTGGGAAGCGCGGCTGTTGCGCCGGCTCGAGGAGAGCCTGGTGGAGACTCCTGCGCCGCGCGTGCCGGGGACGCTCATCGCGCACAGCGCGGCGGCGAAGGCGCTGCTCGCCCAGCTCGCGCAGGCCGCTCGCACGTCGATGCCGGTGCTCCTCACGGGGGAGACGGGGACGGGCAAGGAGGTCGCCGCGCGGCTCATCCACGAGTGGTCCGAGCGGCGCTCGCGCACCTTCGTGCCCATCAACTGCGCGGCCATCCCCAACGAGCTGATGGAGGGCGAGCTGTTCGGCTACGCGAAGGGTGCGTTCTCCGGCGCCGTGCACGGATATGACGGTCTGGTGTCCGCGGCCGAGGGCGGCACGGTGCTGCTGGACGAGATTGACGACACGCCGCATGCGCTCCAGTCGAAGCTGCTGAGGGTGCTGGAGGACCGGGTCATCTCGCGCCTGGGAGAGAACGCATGGCGCAAGGTGGACTTCCGCATCCTGGCGGCGACCAACCGTGACTTGAAGCAGCTCATCGAGCGCGGGCTGTTCGGCGAGGACCTCTACGAGCGCCTCGCCACGGTGCAGATCCACCTGCCCCCGCTGCGCGAGCGGCAGGAAGACGTGGCGCCGCTCGTGCTGCACTGGATGGAGCGCTACTACGCCGTCGAGGAGCCGGCGCCCGACAGTCCCCGCGTGCGGAGCGCGACGCCCGAGACGCTCGACGTGCTGCGCGCATACCCGTGGCCCGGCAACGTGCGTGAGCTGCGCAACGTCATCTACGGCGCGCTGGTGGCCAAGCGCGCCGGGGATGAGTTGCTCGTGTCGGACCTGCCACGCCGGTTGTGGCAGCGCGAGCGCGTGGGTGCCTCCGCGCTGGTGTCCGCACAGGAGGTGGAGCGCCGCGTGTCCTCGGGGACGATGAACCTGCGCGCCGAGTTGGAGCGACTGGAGCGCATGGCCCTCCAGGCCGCGCTGCGGCGCGCGGGTGGCAATGCCGCGGAGGCCGCGCGCCTGCTGGGCGAGGTCGGCCGCGGCACGGCGAAGGACCCCGGCGGCACGGTGCGCACGATGATGAAGCGGCTGGGCGTGGGGACGCGCGGAACGACGTGAAGCCGTGGGCTCACATCACCAGCGACTGCCAGGCCTCCAGCCGGCGGTCCAGCGCGGTGAGGGCCCACAGGTCCGCCGGATTGTCGGGACGCACCGCGGCCAGGTCGCGCTGGAGCGCGACACGGGCGCGGACCTCGCCCCACTCCGACAGCACGCGCAGCGCCATCAGCGAGGGCCGGCGTGTCACCAACGCGACGAGTGCCTCCACCACGCGAGGGCTGCGCTCGGCGGCGAGCCGCTGCACGGCCTCGTGGCGCTCCTCGTTCGTGGAGTCCGCGTCCTCCAGCGTCGCGGTGAGCGCCTCGAAGCGCGCGTCCTCCAGCAGCGGGCTCGGCCCGGGCGATTCCCACTGCTCCACGGTGACGCTCGTCCGGCCGAAGGAGACACACTCGCGGCGTACGCCGTCGTCGCCGAAGAGGTCCAGGATGCGATCCCGCGAAGGCGTGCCCCCTTCGAGCACCCGATGCGCCCTCACGGACAACTCCGGCGAGGCGCCGAGCAGGTGAGTGCGCAGCACCGTCGCCTCCGCCCCGGCAAACTGCTCTGACGGGACGCGGCCCCACTTGAGGAACACCTCGGCGAGCCCGCGCTCATGGGCATACCAGCGGTACTCCAGCCAGACGGCGCTCTGGCGGAGCGCGAAGCGCGCGTCGTCGGGCTCGCGGAGGCGGGGCGCGCCCTCCCCCATGCCGCCGAAGCAGCGTTCCAGTAGGGCCTGGGCGTCGGAGAGCTTCATCGTGCCGGCAGTGTAGTGCCCGTGTCAGGCTCGCGCGCGTGGAACGTTGGTGTATTCTCCACACCAAGCGGGAGGCACGAGACATGAACGGAGCCGAGCAGCGCAGGTTCACCTTCTTCTGGCGCGAGGAGTCCCCTTTCTCCCAGTGGCACCGGTCCGACTTCATGGTGGAGGGCGTGCGCTACATGTGCGCGGAGCAGTACATGATGGCGGGCAAGGCGCGCCTCTTCGGGGACGCGGAGGTGCTGGCGAGCATCCTGAAGTCCGCCTCTCCGAAGACGCACAAGGCCCTGGGCCGCAAGGTGCGTGACTTCGACGCCGCCGCGTGGGAGCGCGAGCGGGAGCGCATCGTCTATGAGG